>CAIQUS010000069.1 GCA_903875045.1 uncultured Bacteroidales bacterium | reverse complement strand
GTGTAGGTACCTGCGGCTAATCCAACTGCAGTCACATCTGATGAGCCATTGCTCCACAGGTAAGTGTATGGTGAAGTTCCACCGGCAGGGGCGACTGTCGCCACACCGGTTGAATTCCCGTAACACAATACATTGGTCACAGTGGAACCTGTTGCGGATAACGCTGAAGGCTGCGTGATCGTTACATTCGCCGTCGCTGTGCAACTGTGGGCATCCGTAACTGTTACGGAATAGGTGCCAGATGTCAGGCCGGTAGCCATGGCTGCCGTCTGGGCTGGTGAGGTGCTCCAGGTATATGAATAATTTGTCGTTCCGCCGGTGGCATTTACCGTGGCTGTTCCATTGGAGAAGCCATTGCAGGTGATGTTCGTTGAACCAACAATCTGGGCGATCAAAAGGGCAGGCTGGTCAATGTCAAAAGCTAAAGTATAGGTGCAACCGTTAAGGTCGGTGACCAAAACATTATAACTCCCTGCACCAAGGTCGTCAAATACACCACTGGTGTTGCCGGGTGTCAATCCATTCAGGTCATAAGAATATGGAGTGGTCCCGCCTGTGGCAGTAACTATTGCCGTTACTGTTCCCCCAAAACAAAGTGGTTCGGTAAAGCTTACTGTTGCAGCGAGTGTGCTGTTTTGGTTGATGATATTGAAACTGGTTGTGGCAGTGCATGAGGTTGATGCGGCTGTAAAGTATGCTGTATAATAGCCTGCTGCCAACAATGAAAATGTTGCGGTAGTTACTCCTGATTGGGAGGCCCCGTTCAAAGTAAATGTCCCGGTAACACCTCCTGAGGAAAGTGTTACTGAACCTATCGATGCATTGCACTGCGTATTTACGATGCTGGTAACTGATAATGTCAAGGCAGCAGGTTCGGTCAAAATATATCCTTGTGTCGCAGTGCAGCCTTGAGCATCGGTTACAATAACCGTATAGCTTCCTGCGGCGAGACCGCTCGGATCCTGGGCATTGTAACCATTGCTCCATGCATAACTATATGCAGTGGTGCCTCCGGATACTGTAATATCTATGCTTCCGTTCTGACCACCGTTGCAGGTAACATCTGTAACTGTACCAGTTGTGATGGCAAGAGCAGACGATGGTGAGGTAATGGTAACACCGGCAGTTGCTGTGCAACTGTGTGCATCGGTAACAGTAACGGTGTAGGTTCCCTGAGATAATCCGGTTGCCATTGCGGTGGTCTGGGCAGGTGAAGTACTCCACCTATAGGTATAATCCGTTGTTCCTCCTGTGGGATTTACAGTTGCGGTTCCATTTGCCGCACCAAAACAGGTGACATTCGTGGAACCTACAATTTGGGCGACCAAGAGGGATGGTTGCACCAACTCGAAGGCTAAATAGTATGCACATCCGTTGGCATCAGTCACAAGTACATTATAACTTCCAGCTACAAGATTGCTGAAAGTACCGGTAGCCTGGGGAGTCCCATTATTTAATTTATAAGTGTATGACGTAGTGCCTCCGGCAGCTGTTATGGTAACGGCCCCATTCGTTCCTCCATAACATAATGGATTTGTCAGACTGGAAATTCCTGCAGTAAGGGCAGATGCCGGCTGTGTAATGATTGTATTGCTGGTGGCTGTACACCCAAGTGCATCGGTTACTGTAACGTAATATGTTCCTGCTACAAGTCCGTTAATCGTCGGATTGGTCATTCCATTGCTCCACAATTGAGTATAAGGAGCTGTTCCACCACCGGGTGTGACTTTTGCTACGCCGGTAGCCTGACCAAAGCAGGAGACATTTGTAAGGGTGGTTGCTGTGGCTGTGGCTGTTGAAAAATGCAGTACCATAACATCGGACACTGAACAACTGGGTGTACCCGTGAATGTTGCTGTCAACATCAGGGTAACACTGCCGGCCAATTTATCTGCTGCGCTTGGTGCATAAACTGCATTGAGAATATTGGCTGGAGAAGGGGTAAATGTACCGGTTCCGGCTGTTGTCCATAAAACACTTGTTTGATTGGTTGCTGTTCCGGCCAGTGTATAACTTGCAGCGCTGCTGCAAACTGTTGCATCCAATCCGGCGTTCACTGTAACAATATACAAGGTCATTTCATCTCGATCAGGAGGACAAGGGAATCCACAACAGCTTGCACACTGAATATAGAGGACAACTGATCCATTTGCAATATCTGTCGGCCCCGGTGTGTATATAGGGTCTTTAAGCAACGAATTGTTAAAATATCCGTCGCCATTGGTACCCCAGCCCATTGTACCGCAAAAAGCCGTGTCTCCCGTAAGTTGGTAGGTTGCACCCCTGCAAATAGTTGCATCTGGTCCGGCATTCACATTACATGGAGCGGCCAAAATAACCTCCATCAAATCTTGTGAACCAGCACAAGTACCATTCGTGATGGTATATGCAAATGTATATGTTCCTGCAGACAAGCCGCTTACCGTAGTTGGATTACCAGCTGGAACGATGACAGAAGCGCCCGAAACTTGAGACCAAACATAGGTTTCAGTTCCGTATACAGGCGTGTTGCCCGTGAGTGTTACTGAGGTAGATGTTGAGCAAAGTTTCTGGTCTAAACCTGCAAAAGCAGGAGTTGATGGAGTATAATTTGTGATGATAACGTCATCTGTAGTTGTACAGGTTGCATTGGTGATGGTATACCTGAATGTATAGGTGGTTCCAGGTGTCAATCCGGTAACAATGGCAAAACTTCCTGTTGTTGGGAAGATATAAATAAAAGGTGAAGGTAAGGGTGAAACTAAACTCCAGGAACCTGTTCCGGGTGCAGGATCGTTACCGATCAGGAAGGCCGCGTTGGCATTGCATATAAATTGATCTGGTCCGGCGTTGGCTGTCGGTGTCGTCGTTACCGTCACTGTAGCACAGCTTGATGTCAACTGATTACAACTCGGAACACTCTGGGTCACGAGGACCTGATAATAGGTCGTTGTGGTCAGGGCGCCAGTGTTATAGCTGCTGTTGGTTGCTCCTGTAATATTTGCGAAGCCACTGCTGCAACTGGTTGTATTGTATTGCCACTGGTAACTAAATGTTCCGGTTCCGCCGGTGGCTGCAACATTCATTGTATGAGTCGATCCGCTGCAACTGATGGTTCCACCGGTTGGTTGAACTGAAATGGTCGGATCTGCCAGAATGGTCACAGTTGCACAAGAGGTTTCCAAAGAGGTACACCCCGGCGATGTAACGCTGATAATACACTTATAATACCTGACACCTACCGGTAATGCATTGGTTGTATAGGTGTTGCTGGTTGCCCCTGAGATATTGAAATATCCATAATCACAATCGAGGGGTGATACCTGCCACTGATAGGTGAAACTGGCAGTGCCTCCGATTGCAGTTGTGGAAAGTGTTACGGTACCACCATCACAAATAGTGGTGCTTGCCACAGGCTGCACGGTTATATGAGGAATGGTAACTGTAATACAGGTGGATGTAACCGGATCACAGCCGTTCCCGGCAGATGAAACCTGGACCTTATAATATGATGTCGAGGACAGATTTGGTGTATCGTAGGTACTTAGTGTCGCTCCGTCAATCGGTGTGAAGATTCCAGCACAACTGCTTGCTGTCAGCCATTGGTATTGCAGAGGAGGTACGCCATCGTTTGCCGAAACGCTCAAATGTGCGGGGGAACCACTGCAGATGGTCTGATCCGGCGGTTGGGTAATCGATGGATCTGGAAGTACTGTTACGGTTGCAACATCTGATGTGCCGGAATTACAGTCACTTCCACTTGCCGTTATGCTTACAATGTAATAAGTTGAGACAGTCAGGGCCGGAGTTGTGTAGGATGAGGTTGTTGCCCCGACTATAACTGTCCACGGACCTGTTGCACTTATGGTGGAGTTTCCCCATTGATAAACCAGGAAAGGAGTACCGCCGGTTGCAGTTACAGACATGGCATGGTTACCTCCGGTGCAAATAGTTGCTCCGACTGGTTGAACAGTTATCCCGGGATCACCCTTTACCGTTACGGTTGTTTCACCTGAAGTTACTGTTCCGCAACCTGATCCGGTTGCAGAAACTTCTACCTTATAATAGGTTGTTGCTGTCAATGCTACTGCCGAATAAGTGCTTTCAGTGGCACCGGAAATATTCGAATAACTTCCTCCTGAAGTGGCCGACGATTGCCATTGATATTGTAATGATGGTGTGCCCCCTGTGGCTGTTACGCTCATGTCCCAGGTTCCACCGATGCAGACGGCTCCACCAATCGGCTGTGCCGAAATGGAAGGATCTGCTACAACTGTAACGGTGGCAAAATCAGAGAGCGTGCTGCAGCCGGATGGCGCCTGTGTAATGAGTACCTTATAGTATCTGGTACCAGTAAGGGCATCTGTTTTATAAGTGTATTCGGTTGCGCCTGAAATGTCAGAATATGACCCCCCGGATGATGTCGAGATTTGCCATTGGTAAGAAATTGGACCCGTTGCGGGATCTCCGCTGGCTGTCACGGACATATCCCAGGTTCCACCGGTACAGATCGTACCACCAACAGGTTGTACCGAAATCACCGGATCAGGCGTAACTGTAACTGTAACCGCTGTTGAGGTGACAGGATTACAATCATTCCCTGTTGCAGATACGGTGACATGGTAATAGGTTGAGGCAAGCAATGGCGGGGTGGTGTAGGTTGCAGTTGTTGCACCCACAATTGGTAACCATGGTCCTGATGTACCAACTGTAGAGTTTTCCCATTGATAACGCAATGGTAAAGGAGTACCTCCGGTAGCGGTTACAGTCATGGTATGGATACCCCCGGTACAAATGGCAGTACCTGTTGGTTCAACGGTAATCGCCGGATCATTAGCTACTGTAACAGTTGCCGTACTGGAAGTAACCGTTCCGCAACCTGAACCTGTCGCCGAAACTACTACCTTGTAAAAAGTTGTTGCAGTTAAAACTGCTGTCGTATATGAATTGGAAGTGGCTCCAGAAATATCTGTATAAGTACCCAGCAAAGTAGACGAAGATTGCCATTGGTAAAGTCTTGAAGGTGTACCGCCTGCAGACGTCACAGACATGCTCCAGGTTCCACCTGTACAGATGGAACCACTGGCAGGATGCACCGAAATGGAAGGATCAGCCACAACCGTAACAGTGGCAGCATTAGAGAGCGTGCTGCAACCGGATGGCGATTGTTGGATGAGAACTTTATAATATCTTGTAAGAGTAAGGGTTGCCGTTGTAAAAGTGCTGTTTGTAGCACCTGGAACTGGCGTATATGTTCCTGCCAATGCAGTGGCAATTTCCCACTGGTAAGTAATACCACCTGTTAATGGATCTCCACTTGCAGTTACCGACATAGTCCAGGTCCCTCCGTTACAGATTGTACCACCGGAAGGAGGCACCGAAATCACCGGATCAGGCGTCACTATGACTGTTGCCGTCTCTGAGGTGACAGGATTACAGTCATTCCCGGTTGCCGTTATAGTTACATGGTAATAGGTTGTTACGGTCAATGCCGGGGTCAGATACGATGAATTTGTCGCACCATTAATTGGTAACCATGATCCTGATAACCCTGTTATGGAGTTTTCCCATTGATATTTTAAGGAGGGCGTACCACCGGTAGCGGTTACCGTCATGGTATGCGTGCCATCTGTACAAATGGCAGTACCTGTGGGTTGAACTGTAATTGCCGGATCATCCACCACCGTAACGGTAGCCGGATCGGAAGTAACCGTTCCGCAACCAGAAGCTGTGGCAGAAATGACTACCTTGTAGTAGGTTGTTACAGTTAATGCTGTTGTTGTATAGGTACTGGAAGATGCTCCTGAAATATCAGCGTAAACACCGCCCAGTGATGCGGACGATTGCCATTGATACTGGAGTGAAGGTGTACCGCCTGAAGCCGTTACAGACATGCTCCATATTCCGCCGGTACATATAGAACCACCCAACGGCTGAACTGAAATGGAAGGATCAGCAACAACCGAAACGGTTGCATAATTGGAAAGGGTGCTGCAACCTGAAGGGGCCTGGGTAATGAGCACCTTATAGTATCGGGTTTCAGTAAGGGCATCCGTTTTGTAAGTGTCGCTGCTTGCGCCTGAAATGTCAGTATATGTCCCCCCCGATGAAGTCGAGATTTGCCATTGATAAGAAATTGGATTTGTCAGCGGATCTCCTGTTGCTGTTACAGACATGTCCCAGGTTCCGCCGGTACATATCTGACCTCCAACTGGATGTACCGAAATCACCGGATCAGGTGTCACCGTAACTGTTACCGCTGTTGAAGTGACAGGATTACAGTCATTTCCTGTTGCCGTCACGGTTACATGGTAATAGGTTGTTACGGTCAATGCCGGGGTAGTGTACGATGAGTTTGTGGCACCTGTAATTGGTGACCATGGTCCTGATGTCCCTGTTATGGAGTTTTCCCATTGATATATTAAGGAAGGTGTACCACCGGTAGCGGTTACCGTCATGGTATGCGTGCCACCAGTACAAATAGTCGTTCCTAAGGGTTCAACGGTAATCGCGGGATCGCTCACCACAGTTACTGCTGTTTCACCCGACGTTATGGTTCCGCAACCGGAAGCAGTGGCAGAAATGACAACCTTGTAGTAGGTTGTTGAAGTTAATGCTGTTGTCGTATAGGTACTGGAAGAGGCTCCTGAAATATCAGCGTAAACACCGCCCGGTGATGCCGATGATTGCCATTGATATTGAAGTGATGGTGTGCCGCCGGATGCCGTCACAGACATGCTCCATATTCCACCTGTACAGATGGCACCACCCACAGGCTGAACCGAAATGGAAGGATCAGCCACAACCGTAACGGTGGCAAGATCAGAGAGCGTGCTGCAACCCGATGGTGCCTGGGTGATAAGAACCTTGTAATAAGTCGTGACAGCAAGCACGTTTGTGGTATATGTACTGTTCGTTGCACCTGTAATTGGCAAAAAAGTTCCACCGGAGGAAGCCGAAATCTCCCACTGATAGGCAATTGGATTTGTCAACGGATGTCCGCTTGCAGTTACTGACAAATCCCAGGTTCCGCCGGTACAAATTGTACCATCTGCAGGTTGTACAGAAATCACTGGATCATTTGTCACGGTAACAGTTGCCGGTATTGATGTAGCAGTATTACAGTCATTCCCGGTTGCAGTTACACTCACATGGTAATAGGTCGTAATAATCAATGCCGGGGTGGTGTAAAATGAATTTGTTGCCCCTACGAGGGGTGTCCAGGGCCCCGTTGCACTCACTTCAGAGCTTTCCCATTGATAATTCAGAGATGGCGTACCACCGGAAGCTATTACACTCATAGTATGGTTGCCCCCTGTACAAATAGCCGCTCCTACAGGCTGGGTCCCAATGGTGGGATCAGGGACAACAGTTACAGTTGCATAGCCGGTCGTGACTGCACAACCAAGCCCTGTCTGGGTTATTGCAACACGATAATAGGTTGTACTTGTTAAGGCAGTGGTCATATAACTGCTTTCGGTTGCCCCACTGATTGCACTAAACGTGATGTGATCAGGTGAATCTTCCCATTGATAGATAAATGATCCTGTCCCTCCTGTGGGAGAAACACTCATTGTATGCGTCCCTCCTTCGCATATTGTCGCCCCTGTCGGGTCGGCCGAAATCGGATCAGCAACAACGGTCACTTTTGCACAACCGGATGTCGTAAGGCATCCACTCTCTGTTACCTTCAGCTTGTAATAGGTGGAGGTGGTGAGCGCAGGTGTCAGGTATGTTGCATCTGTTGCACCGGAAATATTGGTAAAGGATGATGCGCAACCATAAAGTGTCGACTGCCACTGGTAGGTAGTACCTGAGGTTGCACCAACAATTGTTGCTGACAGGGTCTGTTGACCGCCATTACAAATGGTGGAATTCTGAGGCTGGGTCGTTATCTCCGTACCCTGCACTGTCAGTTTTAAACATTCAAAGTTGTAAACCGGGAGACAACCCGCACCCGATTGACTAACCACGCAACGGTAATATGTTATGCCGGGTGTCGAAATAGTCCCGGTATTATATGTTGTAGTTGTTGCACCTGTTATGGCTGTCCAATTTGATACAGAAGCACAATCAGCTCCTGTCCCGCTCTGCCATTGGTACGTGATTGTACCTGTTCCGCCTGTTACACTTACTGTGAATGAGGTGCCGCTTCCTGTACAAATAGTTTGGTCGCCGGGGCCTAATGTCACATTGGGTTTTCCAAGTACCACCACAGGAATTTCGGCAGTAGTCAGTGTGCCGCAATCAGGACTCGTAACAGTCACAACACACTGATAATAATAAGTTGCAGCAGTAAGCGCATCAGTAAGATATGTTGATGAAGTTGCCCCGGAAATATCCTGGTAAGTTCCCGAAATCTTCTCCTGCCATTGATACGCAAGGGTCGAACTTCCTCCACTCACAGTCACTGACATACTATACGTACCATTTTCGCAAATAGTGGTTCCTGCACTCTGTGCGGTAATTGCCGGAATAGTTACAGTAGCACAATTGGAATAGACAGGGCCGCAGCCATTCCCCGACTGGGAAACGACTACCCGATAGTACCTGGTTTGTGTTAGTGCTATTGCTTCATAAGTGCTGCTGGTGGCTCCTCCGATATTCGCAAAGCCGCTGCATCCGGTGGTGCTTGACTGCCACTGGTAAAGTACACTGCCGAACTCAGGATCACCGCTGGCGGTCACACTCATCGAATGGTTTTCCCCCGAACAGAGCGTGGTACCTAAAGGATGAACTGAGATGGCCGGATCCGCAAAAACAGTAACGATGGCTGTTGCAGAGGTAACCTGGTCACATCCGCTTGCGGTAGCCGACACAAGTACCCTGTAGTGGGTCGTGGTTGCCAAAGCCGGCGTTGTGTATGAACTGCTGTTAGTTCCCACATTGGTCCAGGGAGCTGCGCCCGTCGCAGAACTCTGCCACTGATACACCAGAGCCGGAGTACCACCGGTGGCGGTCACTGTTAAAATATGTGTGCCTCCTGCACAAATGTTTAACCCAACGGGCTGTACTGTGATCGCTGGTTTGTCAACAATTGCAACAGTCGCATAACCCGTTGTAATCTGGCCGCATCCTGATCCGGTTTGGTTGATCACAACGCGATAGTACGTTGTTGCTGTTAAGGCAGAGGTTGCATAACTGCTTGAGGTTGCACCTGGTATCAGTGTAAAAACACTTTGGTCTGGTGAATCTTCCCATTGATAAGTGAACGTTCCTGTTCCTCCGGTCGGTGAAACACTCATCGTGTGGGTTCCTCCGTAACAGATGGTTGTCCCGATCGGATTACTTGATATCGGGTCGGAGGTAACGGTGATTTTTGCACAACTGGATGTTACACCACAACTGCTGCCGGTCTGAGTGATATTCACCTTAAAATAGGTAGACGTAGTGAGACCGATTGCGGTATAACTCGCATCTGTTGCACCGGAGATATCGGTAAAACCAGCCAGACAACCCAGCGCATTAGATTGCCATTGGTAATTGGTACCCGATGTTCCACCTGATACTGTTACACTCAGATTCCCCTCACCGCCCAAACAAATGGTAGCGTTCGAAGGTTGGCTTGTGATGACCGGGTCGGCAAACACTTCCAGTTTCAAACAATTAAAATTGTAATTGGGAGTACAACCCGCTCCTGTTTGTGTAACTACGCATCGGTAAAAAGTTGTACCGGCTGGAATAACCGCGCCGGTATTATATGTTGTACCTGTTGCCCCTGAAATATCATTCCAATCCAAAGGATTTACAGAACAAGTGGCGGCGTTGGAATATTGCCATTGATAACTGGTCGTACCGGTTCCTCCCGAAACACTAACGGTAAACGTCGCACTTCCTCCTGAACAAATAATCTGATCCCCGGGGCCCAGGGTCACATCAGGGGTTGCAACTACCGCAACATGAACTTCATTGGTAGTCAAAATGCCGCAATTCGGAGTGGTCACGGTAATTGCGCATTTATAGTAATAATCTCCGACAGCAAGGACGGATGTATTATAAGAGGATGCAGTTGCTCCGGATATATCCGTATAACTACCGCCAGATGAAGGAGCAGATTGCCACTGATAACCAAGTGTTGCAGTTCCACCATCTACCGTAACCGACATGGTATAATTTGATCCGGCACAAATGGATGTACCAGAAGGCTGTACGGTGATTCTTGGTACTGAAACAGTGGCACATGCAGAAGTAATCGGACCGCAACCATTTCCGGTCTGGTTTACAACTATTTGATAGTAGGTGGTCTGTGTGAGACCTGTCGGGGCATAACTCAGGCTCGTTGCACCTGAAATATTGGCCCATGATCCGCTGCAACCGGTGGTGTTTGATTGCCATTGGTAAGAGAAAACACCTGTTCCTCCCGATGCCGATGCAACAAGTTCTGTTGAGGCCGGTGCACAAACGGTGGTGGTCAAAGGCAGAACAGATACAATCGGATCGTCAGTAATTGTCAAAATCATGCAGGCAGAGGCCTGGGGTGTACAACCAGTTCCTGCCTGCGTAACAATACATCTGTAATATTTCGTACTGGCGACTCCGATAACGCCGGTATTATAACTGACATTGGTCGCCCCGCTGATGTTTGCCCAGTCACCCGGATCAGTGCAGGAAGTGGCATTCTGCCATTGATAAAGGAAATCCCCTGTTCCGCCAGATACGGAAACAGCAAATGTCGCAGTTCCGCCGGTACAAATGGTTTGATCTGACCCTGAAGTGATTACCGGATCGGTGGTTGCGATCACTGTAACTTCACGTGTGACAAGGTTTGGACATACAACCGGTGAAATGACCATTTCACATTTATATTTGTAAGTTCCGTTTGCAAGGCCGGTTGCGAGATAAGATGAATTTGTTGCACCCGGGATGATATCATAGCTGCTGCCATTGTATAACTGCCATTGATACGACAAGGTACCTCCTCCTTCATCAACGCCAACCGTCAACAGATAGCTTCCATTGTTACAAATAAAACCATCTGCCGGTTGTGTGGTAATTCTGGGAACCCCTACGGGTACACAGTCAGAATAGCCTGTTCCACAACCATTTCCTGTAGATGTGGCACCAATCCGGTAGTAGGTGGTTTGAGTCAAACCAGTTGCGGCATAAGTAGCATCTGTCGCACCGTTGATATTACTCCATCCTCCAGAGCAACTGAAGGTATTTGATTGCCATTGGTAGATGAAATCTCCAGTTCCACCAGATGCGCTGGCTGTTAACAGTTGTGTCCCTCCGGAACAAATTGTTGCGATGACTGGCAGAACTGAAACTGTCGGATCAGCAGAAACAATCAAATTCATACAGTTTGAAGTCAATGCACCGCAACTCAACCCGGTTTGGGTAATATTTGCCCGGTAATAGTAACTTCCGGGAGTATTCATGGCCGGGGTTGTATAACTCGAATTCGAGGCCCCGTCAATGTCTGCCCAGTCACCCGGCACAGCGCAGGATGTCGCACTCTGCCATTGATACAAAGATGTACCGGTCCCACCTGAAACGGTCACACTGAAAGTGGCATTACCGCCTGTACAAATCCGCTGATCTCCGCTTTGCGACGAGATTATCGGATCATCCACAGCGTGAACATCTGCTTCCTGTGAAATAATGTCCGGACATTCGGGGATATTGGATGAGTGTACCCCCACCATGACGCGATAATAATAGTGATGATCAGATGTAAGAGCAGGAGTGGTATAGGATGTTGCGGTTGCTCCGCTTATGTTGGCAAACCCTCCTCCGGACGTAGCTGAATACTGCCACTGGTAAGTGAAAGTTGCTGTTCCTCCGATGGCTTCAACATTCATCGTATAAGTTGCGCCATTGCAAACAACACTGCCTGCTGGCTGCACCGAGATGTCAGGAATATCAACGGAAGCACAATCGGAATATACCGTTGCACATCCATTGCCTGAAGACCATACTTTAGCCTTGTAATAAGTAGTTTGGGTGATTCCGGATGGTGAATAACTACTGTTGGTTGCACCTGAGATTTCGTTGATGGCACCACCACATGTCGCACCGGAATACCACTGATATAACAGTTCCGGTGTTCCGCCGGTAGCAACTACTTCAAGATTGACATCCGCTCCGGTGCACAATGTCTGGTTTGTTGTTATGGAACTGATTACAGGATCGGGCACCACGGTAACATGCGTCGTGCAGGTTACAAAACCGCATTGTACCGTCACCCGGTAATACATGTCGGAGGTCAGGGCTGGCGTAGTGTAACTTGAATCGGTTGCACCGGTGATACTCGTCCAGGGGGCTGCATTTGTCGGACTGGACTCCCACTGATAAAGATAGGAGCCTGCTCCGGCGCCACCGGAAGCGGTCACCGATAAATCAAGGGCTCCTCCACTGCAAATCGTTGCATCAGGTGTGCAGGTAAGGGTAACATCCGGATACTTGGTGACTGGAATTGTATCCGATGAAGAACAGGACTCGTTTGAAACAGTCCAGACAATTTTATATGTCACGGGCAGCGATGCACCTGTAGCGTTAAACCCATTCACCAGGGTTGTCGGGTTATGTTCATCAACAAAACTGAGTGTTTGCGGACCACCATCTGTACCGGCCACCTGAGTCCAGGTGCCAACATTCGGCAAAGCTCCGGGTGAATTGCCGGCCATGTAGGTCGAAGTTTCAACGCAAATTTTTTGGGGTGGGCCTGCAATGGCCCCCGGGGGAAATTCCAAAATGGTAACCTCTACCTGGTCTGTTTTTGAGGGGCATACCCCGCTGCTGATTGTCCAATCAAAAAGGTAGGTTCCCACGTTTGTACCCAAAATTTCCGTTTTTGGCGAATGAGGTTTGACAATCGTAACCGGTCCTGGTCCGGTAGTGCCTGCGTTCAATGACCAGGTGCCCACCATATTGGTTACCTGGATACTATATTCACCTGCGCCGAGCCCGGTGAAAATGCCCGTGGTACTTACAGTTGATCCGTTAAGTACATATATATAGGGAGGTATGCCACCTGAGGCAGTTACTGTAATGGTACCGGTTCCGCCCGGACATTGCGCAGGTGTAGTTACAACTGTTGTTGACAATGGATTATTGCTGTTGCCTATGATAAAGTTTGTGCTTTGGGTAAGCCCCCCGGCGGTTATAAATGTGGCTGTATAGTATCCTGCTTCCAGCCCTGTAAAGGCAGCCGGAGAGTTCATAGTTACGCCATTAAGTGTGACTGTTCCTGGTTCACTCCCTGTGAGTAATACAGAACCTACAGAGGTATTGCAATTGGTATTCACAATATTGCTTGCCGTCAACGAGATGGCATCCGGTTGGGTCAATGTGTAGCCATCGGTTGCAGTACACCCTTTGGTATCGGTTACAATGACTGAATAAGTGCCGGCAGACAAAGCACTCAGATTCTGAGTGGTGGCATAATTGCTCCATGCATAACTGTATGCCGAAGTACCGCCTGTAACAAAAATTGTGATGCTACCGTTTGAACCACCGTTACTGGTTGGGTTTACCGGAATAAGATAATAGATGGAAAGCGGTGCTGCCGGACTCGTGATGCTGACACTGGCCTGTGCTGTACAACTATGCGCATCAGTAACAGTAACCGTATAAGAGCCGGCTGCAAGACCTGTTGCTGTGGCTGTGGTCTGGCTTGCTGCATTTGCTGACCAGGCATAAACGTATGGCGCTGTTCCGCCTGCCCCATTCACGGTAGCCGCTCCCCCTGAACCACCGTAGCATGAAACATTGGTGGAACTGATAATGGTTGCCGTAACTTGCGAAGGTTCCTCAATGTTAAAAACAACCTTGTAAATACAACCGTTATCATCCATTACCAGTACATTATAGCTGCCAGCTCCCAGACCTGTAAATTCTCCGGTTGCACTGGGGGTGGTTCCATTCAACAGATAGCTATATGGCGGAGCTCCGCCAGAGGCCGTTACTGTAGCTGTTATAGTACCTCCATGGCATAAAGGATTTGTAAAACCAACTGTGGCTGAAAGCGTACTGCTATTGCTGATGATAAAATTATTAGAAGCACTGCAACCATTGGTCGTTGCAGCAAAGGTTGCAGTATAATTACCTGCTGACTGGCTGCTGTATGTTGCAGGCGAAGCCTTACTTACACCATTCAGCGTTACGGTCCCTGCTTCACTTCCGGTCAGCAATACCGAGCCTGTCAATGCATTGCAACTTGTATTCACAATGGAACCAGATGTCAGAGAAACTGCAGCCGGTTCGGTGAGGAGATAAGATTTCTCAGCCGTACATCCATTTGCATCGGTCACAATGACTGTATAAGTTCCGGCGGTGAGACCACTTAGATCATGTGCATTATAGCCATTGCTCCATGCATACGTGTAGGCAGGAGTTCCGCCTGATACAACTGCATGAATCCTGCCATTATTACTGCCATAGCAGGTTGGGTTGGTTTTTGTGCCTGAAACTAATATAGCTGCCGAGGGGCTTGTAATTGTTATGTTGGCTGTAGTTGTACAACCATTGGCATCAGTAACTGTGACAATGTAAGTCTGCGGTGACAGATTTGTAACGGTAGCAGTTGTTTTCGCAGGAGTTGTATTCCATAAGTAAGTATACCCCGATGTGCCACCTGTCGCAACTACCGTAGCCGTTCCGTCAGCTGCACCATAACAGGTCACGTTCGATGAACTGTTGACCCTTGCAGAGAAAGTTGTTGGCTGGGTTATGGTAGCAGCCAGATAATAAATACAGCCATTGCCATCGGTCGGTGCTTTAGCGTTCAAATTCAAAGGATGAAGTTTACATTGCAAAATATCAGGGCCTGCATCCGGTGTTGCCGGACTCTGATCAATCGTAATCTTCACAGTATCCCTTAAAATACAACTTCCGCCTGAATAGGTATTGGTAGCCTGCCAGATCAGATGATAGCTGCCCGGTTGAGGAAAAGTGGCCGTCGTAGTTGGATCAGATACAGAAACGAAGGTTACCCCCTGAGTTGGATCTGATGCTGATTGATACCAAAGACCAGTACCCGTTGAAATAGTGTTTCCATCTAAGAGTGCAGTTAAAGGCGGTGTGGACTCGCAGAACTGCTGGTCAACACCTGCAGCAGGGGTTGAAGGATTCGTATGAACATTCACTGTGACTGTTGAGGTTGTGCTAGGACATAAAGGTCCATTCGTAATCGTCCAGCGAAATACGTAAGTACCTGTAATCAGATTCGTAACCAGGGTGGTTGGTGAAATCAGAGAATTAAAAACGGCAACAGTTGGCCCGCCTGCCTCTTGTGTCCAGGTTCCTATACCAGCCGTCGGTGTATTTGCTGCCAGGTATGTCTGGTTGCCACAAACTTCCTGTGTAGCTCCCGCATTTGAGGGAGAAGGAGGATCATAGAGGTTAACCCTCACCTGTGAAGAACTGCTGCATGTCCCATCGGTAATTTTCCATTGAAAAAGATAGAGCCCTCCGATTGCCGGGCTGTAGGTAGCCAATGGATCATTTACGTTCGAAAAAGAGCCGGCATCAGAAGTTGGTGATAACCTTGACCAAGCGCCCGTGCCATGGCCAGGATCAGGTGTATTTCCATGCAAATAAATGGTATAAGGTGTGGTCAGCCGGCAAAATGATTGTTCTGGCCCAGCATTGGCAGTGGTAGGCTGGCCTGAAATGATAACATTCACCAGGTCGCTGCTGATACATGTGCCACCTGCATAAGAAACACTGTATTGAAAGGTGTACGTTCCGGTAAACAAAGGCGTCACAGTCGCCTTATTAGAAGCTGGAACGGTGGGGGTTATGGTCGGCGTACTGGGACCGCTTACATAAGTCCATACACCTGTACTTCCCACATTGCCAGTGAGTTCAACAGTGGTCGCATCACAGTAGGTTTGGTCGGTTCCGGCATTCGCACTTTCATAAAGGACAACAGTAACCTCATCCTGGCTTATAGCGCAATAAGGCCCGCCAGACACAGTCCATAAGAAATGGTAAGTGCCGGTGATCATTCCTGTAACAACCGCACCGGGATCGGTATAACTCGAAAATACAGGCGTATTTGGTCCTGACGATACCGTCCAGGAACCTGTCCCGGAGGTCGGCACTGCAGCCGCAAGCGTAACATTGTTGAAACCACAACGTACCTGATCCGGTCCGGCATCTGCCGTACTTGGTGGAATGCTGATCCAGTATGTCACAGTGCTTGAATTGGAACTGCACGCACCGTTACTGATCGTCCATCTAAACTGATAAACGCCCGACATAAAGTTGGATACCAAAGTTGTGGGTGATAAGGTATCTAATATTATTGGCCCTGCATTCCCTGATGTCTGTGTCCAGACACCGATTTCACCGGCATTGAGCGGTGTATTGCCGGCCAGATAAATTGTGTCGCCGCATTTAGTGCGTGAAACACCGGCATAAGCCGGGGTAACAGGATCTGAAATTGTAATCATTACCGTATCTCGTGTAGGACCGCATCCATTATGGGTAATTGCCCATTCGAATTTAAAAGTTCCAGGAGAGAGATTGGTAACAGTAGTTGTCTGACTTGTGGGATCTGTTATTGTCACAGGTGGTGTATCCGCTGGAATTTGCCTCCACATACCTGTCCCGGGACTGGGATCATTTCCAGCCAGTTGCACGGTAGTGGTTGTAGCGGGCTGTACACATTGGTCTGGGCCTGCATAAGCCTGTATGGGGCCTAAGTCAAAGGTAGTCTGAATATTGACAGCATCAGAATTAGAACTGCACGCGTTATATATATGCCAGGTAAATGTATACAATGTGTTCAATGCCAAACCATTAACAATAGCACGTGCACTTGTAAAATTAGAAAACGTCGGACCGGAAGGCGTTACACTCCAATAACCCCATTCATTCAGGGCGGGGGCATTTCCTTGCAACACAAACGGTGAACCATAACAAACTGTTGAGTCAAAACCCGCGTCGGCTTGCGTTGGCGCAGCGTTTACAACAATCACACGGGTGTCAGAAATTACGGGAGGGCAGGCAATACCATTAGAAATAGTCCAGCGAAAACGGTAAATCCCTGGAACCAGATTAGATATTAATGTATTATAAAGGGTAGGATCTTCCATGGTAGCAGGGGTGCCTCCAGGGTAGCCCGGCCAGCGAACCGCCGTCCAATATCCTGTTCCTTTATCTAATTTTGGAATATTGCCCGAAAGGTGAGTCTGGGTAATATTGCACCCGAGAATCTGGGGAGTCCCGGAATTACTCGATTCCGGAAGTTGCGATGTAGTGACGGTCAGATCAGACGAAACAGTTGTACAAGCTGCACCTGTGCCAGGGGTTATTCTGAAACGAATGGTATAGGTTCCGACTTTACTGAGGTGGTAAATTTCCTGGGTCGGATAACTGGCATCTGCATACGGAGTTGGAAAACTTGGGTAAAACCAGTTGGTCGGACCGCTGATAATGCTATATTGAATTGTACCATTGCCGGTGGAACTGTAAGTGATCGTGGCAATTGAATCTGCACAGGGTAAAACGATATTACCCCCGAGTGTTATGGTGGGGGGAACATTATATACAACAGAAGTACTTGCAGATGAGGAACAATTGGTTACTGTATTTAGGATGGTATAACTGAATGTGTATGTGCCACTGGTGGTTGGTGGAACAGTTACGGTGGTAATGGGTGTGGAAGGGCTGTTGATAGTTGCAGATGGTCCGGCGGTTTGAAGCCATGTTCCGGTTTCATTGGCATTTAACGGGTTGTTACCGGTAAGTGTAAAGGTAGTACGGCCATCGCAAAAAATTTGCCCGCCACCGGCCGAAGCGCCGGTTACCCCGCCTAACGCCGGAGCTACTGTGATAACAACCAGGTCTGATCCATTGGCACAACTGCCTGAAACAGTCCATTTGAGTGTATAGGTTCCCTGGATTAAATTGGAAAGGGAGGATGTATTGGACGCCTGATTGCTGAAGGTTGGATTATTTGGTCCGCTTACAACTGTCCAGTAACCACTCTGGCCGTAATACCCGCAACCTCCGTTGCTGGCTGCCAATGTCGTTGAAGTTGTCAGGGAATAACAACCTCCGATGTTTTGGTCAGGTCCTGCATTAACAGTGGTTACTCCTCCTAAATTGGTTATTGATACTTCATCGTAAGACCGGCACGAATATTGGCCTCTGATTGTCCATCTCAGAACAGTAATACCACATGAACCGGGTAGCAGGTTAATCAGTGTAGTTGGTGAAGTAGGACTAACAATCTGAACCCCGTTGTTAGCACCCTCAACCGTCCATAAACCACTTTGGCCGACTCCTGGTGCATTACCAGCCATGGTAATAACTCCGTTCCCGGGACAATGATATTGGTCGGGACCCGCATCTGCCGTTGTTAAATCAAAAATATGAACATTTACCGAATCCCTCACCAGAGTACCATCCAGACATTTTGCCCACAAATAAAATGAATAACTACCTCCTGAAGTGTATCCTGTTACTGTCGTATTCAGATCATACGGATTTGTTATGGTAACAGAGGGGCCACTCCTTTGAGTCCAATGGATGTTTCCTGCACCGGTATAACTTCCGGCTGAGGTACCGTACAATTTCAAAACCTGGTTTGGGCATATCGAATCATTAACCCCGGCATTCACTGTACAGTTTTGCGCATGAACGCCCTGATTGAACCATGGCAATAAAAATGCCCAGGTCATTAGCAAGAGGACAATCGAAAACTTTTTGTTACCCTGTATCCCGGCAAATCGTAAAACATGTTTCATAATCCCAGTGATTTATAAATAGTTTATTGAATATTCTTTAATTACTTTATTGTTTCAATATTGTTCGCTAATGTGAATTATTTGTGTGCTTATCTAAAAATATTTTAAATATTTTTCGCGGGAGTTCCCTGGAGAAATAGCTTTTCCCCGACATCACATCCTGAATCGCTTTTTCAAGTTCATTGATGCCGCTTGATTTAAGAATAAACCCCTTAACCCCCAGATCCATCATATTATAACAATATTCCTCATCCCCAAACATCGTGAATGCAATAATCTTTAAGCCGGGCATAAGTTCCATCGCTTTTTGTGTAGCTTCCATCCCGTTCATCCCCGGCATGTTTATATCCAGTAATACCAAATCGGGTTTGAGATGAGCAAGCTGTTCTATTAACTCCACGCCATTCGAAGCCTCTCCGATGACAGTGGCAATGTTCTCCATCGTGATGATGGATGTTAAGCCCTGTCGGAAGGTGATATGATCATCGACAATAATAATATCCGGCTTGCCTTTCACAATACTTTTACAGGTTTTATAACCAACAAAGATACCTTTTGCACGATGGTGACAAAAGGCTAAAAGGCGCAAACATTTAGTACAAAAGATGGATTTTATCTCATCATAAAGTATTAGACCCGCATCACCCAAAGTGATTAGATGGCGAATGTTTTGAAGCTGCAGGGAATAGTTTTTATGTGGCTAAAGCCGGAAAATTTGAAACATTCCGGAAACAGTTGGCTAAAGCCAACTGCAATAGATAATCAATCCGGCAAATCTATTGCAGCCTGCTTTAACGGCAAATCTATTGCAGTCAGCTTTAGTGGCAAATCTATTGCAGCCTGCTTTAGCGGCAAATCTATTGTAGTCAGCTTTAGCGGCAAATCTATTGCAGTCAGCTTTAGCGGCAAATCTATTGCAGTCAGCTTTAGCGGCAAATCTATTGCAGTCAGCTTTAGCTGACTGTCACAATGCACAGGCAAGGTAAATCGTGGCTTTAGCCACATTAAATTTACAGGTCAATAATCTTATTTTTCATGGCGAAAAGGATCATGCCCGGAGTGTTTTTACAACCAGTCTTTTCAAACAGATTCGACCGGTGACTTTTGACGGTATTTGGACTGATAAAGAGTTTTTGTGCAATTTCTTCATTGTTCAAACCAAGACAAATCTGCCTCAGCACTTCCATTTCTCTGACAGTAAGGCCTGCAATTTCTGCTGGTTTTTGAATATTTTTACGACTGAAATTATTGATTATTTTCCTCAGTAATTCGTTGGAAAAATAGCATTCACCCATCATCACATCCTGTATTGCTTTTTCCAGTTCATGGATCCCGCTTGATTTTAGTATGAATCCCTTCACTCCGAGATCGATCATTTTATAATAATACTCCTCATCCCCAAACATAGTGAAGGCAATAATCCTCAGGCCCGGCATCAACTCCAACGCTCTTTTCGTTGCCTCAATTCCATTCATCTGGGGCATATCGATATCCATTAAAACCAAATCAGGCCGGTGGCTCGAAAGAAGACCGATAAACTCTATCCCATTGGAAGCCTCTGCAATAACATTGGCTATATTCTCAATGGTGATAAGAGATTTCAGTCCCTGACGAAAAATCAGGTGGTCATCCACAATGATAATATCCGGTTTCTTCATAAGTATCGGGATAATCCTGTAAAAGTATTTATTTCACAGTTTCCGGCGGTAATCAATTTGTCAAATTTACAATAATCTGATAATTTACCCCATTCCCTGGTGAACTTTGCATGGAAATTTTCCCACCAATGGTTTGAATGCGGTTTTGAAGATTAAACAAGCCGAGTCCTTTTTGTTGGGAAAGGGCATTTGGAACATCAAAACCGATACCGTCATCTGTGTATTGCACATAAAGCTGGTTGTCGGAATCATGCAACCTGATAATAATTTTCCTGGCCCTGGCATGTTTAATGGTATTGTTGATACACTCAATGACTGCACGATACAGTGCGGCTTCAATTTCCAGATCTGACCGTTTCGCAACATTACTCTCAAATTCAATATTGATCTCTGATGTTTCCTCCAGTTTATCTATAAAACTCTGAATGGCTGAAGTTAAACCATACGAGGTAAGTATGTGCGGACTGAGCTTATTCGAAATCTCCTTAACTGTTGCCAGTGCCTCATCTATGACAATTTCTGCCTTTTTAATAATATCATCAGATGATTTATTGCTGTTGGGCCGTTGAGTCCATTGCATATAATGCTTGATCAAAGAAAGCAAAGGACCTAAGCCGTCGTGCAATTCCTTAGAGAAAGATGCTCTCTCTTTCTCTTCTGTCTGGATGATTGCTTTGACGATATTTTTCTGAATTTGTTTTTTTTCAGTCACATCATGAACGATCCCATATACCAAACCTTCATTCACAACATAATTAATTTGAATTTCAACAATCACAATTTTAAGACTCTTTTTTATACATTCTATTTCGATACTCCATCCCTGTTTAAGATGAATGTCAAAAGTTAGAAATTTAATCAAATCTTCGCGATGATCAGATGTCACTAACTGACTCAGACTCAATCCGATCATTTCATAATCTTCATATTCAAAAATACGGGCCATCGCCTTGTTAACATATTCAAAACACCCGTTTCTGATGATAAATATTCCATCTGTAATATTTTCCGAAAGAAGTTTGTATTTCTGTTCACTGGTCTTAAGCTGTTGCTCCATGTTTTTTCTTCCGGTAATATCCCGGTTGCCTCCCCTGATACCTGTAAATTCACCTGAATCATTATAAACCGGTTGACACACATGGCCGATCCACCTGATTGTTCCGTCAGATCGTATGATCCGGAACTGAATTTCCTGATTGGTATCCTTAGCCATCTCCTCGTTATGCTCATGGCATTGATTGCCTTCCCGGTCATCCGGGTGGATGATTTCGTGGATAAGCTGCGGATTTTGAATGAACTCCCCTGCATGGTAGCCTGTTATTCTTTCACATGAAGGTGAACAATAGCGAATCACATCATTCTGATCAAGCCAGAATTCCCAATCGTATGTAAAATCTGCAACTGTACGATATTTTTCTTTGGATTGCCTGAGTGCATCATTGGATATAAGCAATTCAGAGGTCCGCTGATTTACCCGATACTCGAGTTCTGTATTCAGTTTTTTAATTGCCGCCTCGGCCTCCCTCCGCCTTGTAATATTAATAAAAGTACAAACAACTTGCTGCACTGTTCCATCATCAGTCAGTTGAGGTACTGCATGAACCAATAACCACACCCGATCTCCTGCAGAGGGACGATATACCCCCATGATAACATCCATGACCGGCTTTCGAAGGGCAATAGACTGAGGTACAGGATGAAAGAGCCCGGGGAAAGGAGTGCCATCTTCGTGAATAACATTCCAATCGGGGTCAAAGGAGGTCTTTCCAAACAGTTGGTCTTCGGTGATTCCAAGCAATTCAAGCGCTTTGGGGTTGCTTAGCAATATTTCAGACTGAGGGCCATGAAGCAGTACCCCTACCTGCATGTCCCATACCAGGCGCTTGAATTTGTCTTCTCTTTCGCTTTGTTGTATTTCCGCCATTTTATGTGAGGTAATTGTGTTGGCGTCATTCTCCTCAGGTTTCCCTTTTACCACCATTTCTCAAAGATATTACTTTTTACTCAATCCTTCGGCTGTAACGCATGAGAAATTTTTAATTTTGTAATCTTTTAACAAATCTTGTCCCTTATGAATCCTTGCTTCAACATGACCAGGCAAATTGTTTTAATCACCTGCATCTTCTTATATTTCCTTTCAATGAAAGAAATCAATGCCCAGGCAATGAGTCAGGCGGGTAAAGTTGAAATTGTATCTTCCGGAAAACACGCTTTGGGAGAAGTTTATGGTGGCGGGAAAATATTCTGGCTCGATGAAAAGGGTCAGCATGGATTGGTAGCGGCTACAACCGACCAGAGCGCAAGCGGAACAGCTTTTAATCCCGGAACAGCAATCGCAACCGGGGCCGGGAATGACGGGCTCTATGCAGGACAAAAAAATACCGAAAAAATCGTTGGCGTTCAGGGCCACAACAGCCAGTATGCTGCACGGCTATGCATTGATTTTACAACATCGTCCGACAATATTGTTTATAATGACTGGTATCTTCCGTCAAAATACGAGCTCGACCTTTTATTCCGGCAAAAAATGGTTGTAGGTGGATTTAACCTGACCAGCGGAATTTACTGGAGTTCCACCGAAAGCACCACAACCCCTCAAACTTCGGCATGGGAGCAGGAATTCAGGTTCGGTTCCCAATGGGAAGATGACAAAGACCTCCCCAACCAGGTAAGGTGCATCCGAAAGTTTTAATACCCACATCCCCTTGCTGGAAGACCAAGTCCCTCCCCTTCAGGGGAGGGATTTAGGGAGGGGCCTTCAGGGGAGGGATTTAGGGTGGGGCCTTCAGGGGAGGGATTTAGGGTGGGGCTTCTATTTCCTTGGTGCCAAAAACCTGTTAAACAACAACAACCCGATAATCGTGGCAACTCCGATCATGCTGAAAGTGAGCCATAACAAGGCTGGCTGATTCATTTTTTCAACAAACTTCACATACAAGGCGGCCCCGAGAATGCCACCTACCCCGCTCCCAATCACACCATACATGAATGACCAGCCCTGATACAGCGCTTTCTTGTCCTGGGGTGCAATCAATCCAACGTATGCGATGAATTTCGGATGAGCAATCATCTCCCCTAGTGTGAAGATAAACATGGATGCAAGGAAAATCCATCCGCTCGGCGATATCGCCAGCATCCCCATTCCAATGGAACCCAGCGAGATGCCAAAAATCATGGTCGGCAATGCTTTGGTGTTCCGTACAAGACTGGAAACCAGAAGCTGAAGCAGAATGATCGCACCTGCATTCATCACGGTTACATGCTCTGCATCAAATTTCCAGGAAGGATGATCGTAAAACAACGATAAAAAACCATTGATCAACGTATTGAACCCGGTCATGTCGACTTTTTCCTTCAGATACCACAATACTGAATCGTATACCTGAAAATACATGATCCAAAATCCTGAATAGATTACGATCATCAGAATAAACCGGTAATCACGCAGTACGGTTAGCATCTCTGTAAATACCTGGCCCAGTGGCTTGGCAGCTCTTGCACCTGTAGGCTCTTTAAAAACGAAATAATTCAGAAAGAGCAACCATCCTGTGCCAATGGCAGCCATAAAAAAAATGTAGTTGTATGATATGGATTTAAGGTATGGAACAAGGATCAAAGGAAAAAGAAATGCCCCAAGATTGATCGACCAGTAAAATATTCCGAACCCCAGGGATGAGTTCGATCCGTCGGTCACCCGGGCGATGGTTCCCGAGATCATAGGCTTAAAGAATCCGGCACCCAGGGCTACCAGGATCAGGCTGCTGAACACGGTGAAGTAGGTGGTCGAAAATCCAGCAAACAAATATCCAAGGCTCATGGTGAAAAATGCAAAGAAAAGCACTTTCCTGTATCCGAACCTGTCACCGATGGCTCCGGAAAGTATCGGGAGAAAATAAAGCAACGGGGTGATGGTGCTTTTGATCGCGCCCACACTTTCCTTTGAAAATCCTAATCCCCCCTCACTTTTCGACAGCACCAGGTATACCGAAAGCACCGACATCACACCATAATAGGAACCACGCTCGAAAAATTCCATCGAAATAACAGTCCAGAAACTTTTAGGGAAACTATAAATACTATGTGTAGAGGCCGGTTTGGTCATAACGCAGGGTGGATTGATTTGCAGCGAAAATACTGAAAATAATCTTTGTATTTTTGTAGAAAGTCCCGGAGTTGGACAAGGTAAACCATTAAACCGATGAAAAATCACATTGATGTAGTAGGTCAATTCAAAACCGACGGTCAGGTCACTTCCATAAAACCATTCGGCTCCGGCCATATCAATGACTCGTACCTTGTTACTACCCTGCCTGAAAACACCGCTGATTATGTCCTCCAGCGAATCAACCACCGGATTTTCAAAAACGTGCCTGAACTAACCAGCAACATCCTGAAAGTAACGGGGCATCTAAGGGAAAGATTGATTTCTCCTGCAGGCGCTTTAGGCCATTTCGAGGTAATTCAGCTTATCCAGACCAAAGCCGGTAACTATTTTGTTCTGGATGAGGAAGGCAATTACTGGCGACTCTTCAATTATGTTCGCAACAGCATTAGTTACAACATGATCACAGATCCTGAATTGGCCCGTGAAGGGGGAAAAGCTTTCGGGATTTTCCAGTACCTGGCATCTGATATTGATGCCTCATCGTTGTACGAAATTCTTCCCGATTTTCACAATATAGCCACCCGCCTCCATAACTTCAGAAACACAGTTTTACGTAATCCGGCTAACCGGGCAATGGGAGTTGAACCCGAAATCGATTTCATTGAGGCACGGGCTGAGGATATGCATACGATCCTCCGTTTGGGTGAGCAAGGCTCAATTCCATTGCGTGTAACCCATAACGATACAAAATTCAACAACATCCTGTTTAACAATAAAAACCAGGCCATCTCTGTTGTAGACCTCGACACGGTGATGCCCGGGTATGTCCTGTACGATTTTGGGGATGCCATCCGTACAGGTGCCAGCACGGCGCCTGAAGATGAAGCAGACCTTTCAAAAGTGAACATCGATCTGAACCTTTTTGAAGCATATTCCGGGGGATATCTCGAAATAGCCCGGAAATTCTTGAATCAAACTGAAACAAAATATCTTGCACACTCCGCAAAGTTCATGACCTATATCATCGGATTACGATTTTTAACCGACCATCTCGACGGCGACCGCTATTATAAAATTGCCTTTCCGGGGCATAACCTTCAACGGGCAAGAACACAATTCAGGTTACTGGAAAGTATGGAACAAAATTTTCAGAAAATGCAGAAAATTATCAGTTCCAATGTTTGATTTTATTACGTATTTTGCACAAAATTGTTTTTAACAAATTGTATATGCACCGCCTGTTCTTTTTCTGTTTCTCCCTGCTGATTCCGTTTGGCTTTCAGGCAAGTAACCTGCCCGATTCAGCAACTATATCAATTGTTCCGAAACCTGTGATGATGAAACCTGGCACAGGAAAATTTGTCATCAACCGGTTCACTGTGGTCCTCGTCAAAGACAATGATGAAGAGGCAACCAAAATTGCCAGGTTTTTTGCCGACAGGATCCGGTATAGTGGCGGACCACTGCTGGAAGTGAAAGCGATGACCAAAGAGGATAAAAATCTCCCGGCCATTGTATTCGGGATGGAATTAAATCGTACATCCTTGCAACAGGAGGGCTATGAATTGAAAATCACCCCAAAACAGGTTCAGCTTACCGCAAAAACCGGGGCCGGTTTGTTTCACGGAATACAGACACTGTTACAATTGCTGCCAACTGAAATTTCAGGGTATAGTCTCCCAATGACTTTCAAGGAATTTGAATTACCAGCTGTCGTGATTACAGATTACCCAAGATACCCCTATCGAGGCATGCATCTCGATGTATCACGCCATTTCTTTCCAAAGGAATTTATCAAACGATACATCGACTTGATCGCCATGTACAAGATGAACACCTTTCACTGGCACCTCACCGACGACAATGGATGGCGGATTGAAATCAAGAAGTATCCCAAACTGATGCAAATCGCTGCATGGCGTGTTGACCATGAGGACAAGCCCTGGGATAAACGTCCGGCCCAGCAACCGGACGAAAAAGCAACTTATGGGGGTTATTATTCCCAGGATGAAATCCGTGAAATAGTAAAATATGCTGCCGACCGTTATATTACCATTATTCCCGAAATTGAAATGCCTGCCCATTCTGTAGAAGTTCTTGCCGCATACCCTCAGTTCTCATGTACCGGAGGACCTTTTACCGTTCCAACCGGCAGTTATTGGCCCAATCTGGATATTCTTTGTGCTGGCAATGATTCGGTATTCACTTTTCTGGAAGATGTATTAACGGAAGTTATGTCGCTTTTCCCCTCAAAATATATCCACGTGGGTGGCGATGAAGCCGATAAAACAAATTGGAAAAAATGCCCTAAATGTCAGGAACGCATCAAAACCGAAGGGTTGAAGAATGAAAAAGAGTTGCAAAGTTACTTCATAAAGCGGATGGAGAAATTTATCGTATCCAAAAACCGCAAGATGATCGGTTGGGACGAAATCCTTGAAGGTGGTCTGGCACCTGAAGCAACAGTGATGTCATGGCGGGGTGTTGAAGGTGGTATCGCGGCAGCACGACAGGGGCACGATGCCATTATGACACCTACCTCGTATTGCTATTTCGACTACTACCAGGCCGACCCTGCATCGGAACCCAAAGCCATCGGAGGATTCACTACCCTGAAAAAGGTCTATTCGTATGAGCCTACTCCTGGCGAACTGACTGCTGAAGAGGCCAAACACATCCTGGGCGCCCAGGGAAATCTTTGGACAGAGTTCATCCCAACCACAACTCAGGCAGAATACATGGCCGTTCCGCGCATGATTGCATTGTCGGAAGTAGTATGGTCTCCCAAAAGTGCCAGGAACTGGAGCGACTTCCGGCATCGTTTGTCAAGTCAGTTTCTACGGCTCCAAAAAATGCGGATAAACTACTGCAGAGGTTCCTGGAAAGTTGATGTAAACACCGAGTTTGACAAAAAATCGAATTCTGTCAGGGTGATCCTTGGTTCTGAGCAATTGGATGTCCCAATCCGCTATACCCTCGATGGAAACGATGTAAAACCCTCCTCCCCCATTTATACAGGGCCAATTCAGGTGACAAAAAACGGGGTCATCAAAGCAGGGTTGTTTCAGGATGACAAATTAAAAGAGAAAGCCACGGAAATGCCCATGATTTTTCATCTTGCCATTGGAAAACCGGTAAAATACCTTACAAATTATTCCGACCGTTATCCTGGGGCAGGCAACCTGGCATTGAACGATGGTTTACGAGGTTCCATCAACCACCGGGACGGCCTTTGGCAGGGATTCCTTGGCAATGATATTGATCTGATTATCGATCTTGGCCGTGAAATGCCCATCAATTCTGTCCAGGCTAATTTTCTTCAGAATCAGCGCAGCTGGATATTCCTGCCGGTAATGGTCGAGTACTCTTTGTCATCGGATGGAAAAAAATATCATTCGTTCAATGAGGTATTAAACAGCATTTCCCCAAAGGAGGAACAGTCGTTTATCCAGCCATTCAATTTCCAGTTTATGGCTGACTCCAAAGCAAGATATATCAGGGTAAAGGCCAAAAACCTGGGGAAATGCCCCTCATGGCATGAAGGGGCAGGCGAACCGTGCTGGATGTTTGCAGATGAAATCGTGGTTTTCTGATTACACCGTCATGATGTCCTTCTCTTTTATTTCGAAGATTTTATCGACTCTTGCGATATATTCGTCGGTAACTTTCTGAATATCTACTTCAAGTTTATCAACCTCATCTTCAGGAACGCCATCCTTTTTCAGTTTTTTGGCTGTTTCATTGGCCAAACGACGGATGTTCCGAATACTGATTTTGGCATTTTCAGCCTCCGCCTTTGCTTTTTTAACAAGGTCCCGACGCCTTTCTTCCGTTAAGGGAGGAACCGTAATTCTGAGAATCTCTCCTTCGTTTTTTGGGTTAAACCCCAGGTTGGCAGCCTGGATTGCTTTGTCGATCAGACCCAGCACACCTTTATCCCATGGCTGTACAATGATTTGCCTGCCGTCAGGGGTGCTGATATTGGCTGTTTGATCAATGGGTGTCATTACCCCGTAATAATCGATTCTTACTCCGTCAAGCATCTGGGCACTGGCTTTCCCGGCCCGTAATTTCTGTAATTCCTTCTCAAGGTGAATTACCGCCAGGTGCATCCCCTCGTTGGCTTCATCGAGGGTAAATTCTATGTCATCGTTCATGAGGATAGATTTGAAAATTTGATGATTTGATGATTTGATGATTTGAAAATGTACTGAATCAATGATTGACTGAATATCCAAGCATTGTCTGCATCGTTTGCATTGTTTACATTGTTTACATTGTCTGCATTGCTTGCATTGTTAGCATTGCTTACATTGCCTCCATTGACATTAGCTGACCACCGTACCTACAGCTTCCCCACTGATCAGCCGGAGCAGATTTCCTTCCTGGTTCATATTGAAAACCACAATCGGCATGTTATTCTCGCGACATAGCGTAAAAGCCGTCAAATCCATGATTTTCAGCCCTTGCCGGTACGCTTCATCAAAACTGAGTTTATCATATTTAACCGCAGAAGGATCCTTTTCAGGGTCGGCAGTATAAACTCCGTCAACCCTTGTCCCTTTGAGTATGGCATCTGCCTGAATTTCAATGGCACGCAAAGCTGATGCGCTGTCGGTGGTGAAGTAAGGGTTACCTGTACCCGCAGCAATCACAACAACCTCCCCTTTTTCCAAATGGCTGACGGCTTTCCTCCGGCTCATAGCCTCACAGATCGGATCAATTGTTAACCCGGATAAAAGTTTCACCTGTACCCCGATTTTTTCCAGTGCCGCCTGAATGGCCATGCTGTTGATAACCGTGGCAAGCATTCCCATGTAATCGCCCTGCACCCGGTCCATCCCGCCACTGGTGCCCTGCAATCCCCTGAAAATATTTCCCCCTCCGATAACCACCGCAACCTGAACACCGGCATCTGCCACCGATTTAATTTCGGCTGCATATACAGCCAGCCTGTGAGGGTCAATGCCATAACCCTGATTGCCTTCAAGCGCTTCGCCGGAAAGCTTCAATAGAATCCGATTGAATTTTAGCATACTTTATTTATTAAATGTAAGCAATGTTATTCAGCAGTTCCATGACAATTTTTAAACTTTTTCCCCGAGCCGCAAGGACAAGGATCATTCCGCCCCACCTTTTTTTCCACTTTAACAGGCTGTGGAACAGGTTTTTCCTGGGTGTTGGAATTTGATTGCGACAGCAGGTCAGAACGCTCTTCTTTCATTCTCGCACGATCGAGTTTGCGTGGTGCCTGGGCTTCCTTCACATTGTCGACCTGAATCGGAACATCCGCCTTGATCAGGAAGGAGGTAATCTCCTTGTTTGTGCGCTGAACCATGCTCTTAAAAAGTTCAAATGATTCAAACTTATAAATAAGCAACGGATCCTTTTGTTCGTAGGCGGCATTCTGTACAGACTGTTTCAGGTCGTCCATTTCGCGAAGATGCTCTTTCCATGCGTTGTCGATCATGCCAAGCACAATCCCTTTCTCAATGCTGAGCACAACCTCTTTCCCTTTGTCGTCATAAGCTTTTTTCAGGTTGGCAACGGCCTGCATGGTTTTTAACCCATCGGTAACCGGAATCGCAATATTTTCATATCGGGTATCATTTTCAAAAACATCTTTGATAACAGGATATGTTTTTTTTGCAATATGGTCACACTTGGATTTATAACGCTTATAAATGTACTCGTAGAGCTTATCACCAAGATTATCTGCATTCAGGGATCCAAAATCCGATTCTGAAATTGGGGAGTCCGCCGCAAATTCTTTAAGCAGATCGAGATTGAAGCTATGAAAGTCACGTTTCTCCTGGGCATCCAGCACAATGGTTTCACAAACATCATAAATCATGTTTGAAATATCCACAGCCAGACGGTCTCCGAAAAGGGCATGGTGACGCTTTTTATAAATAGCTTCACGCTGGATATTCATCACGTCATCGTATTCCAGTAATCGCTTACGAACGCCAAAGTTATTTTCTTCCACTTTTTTCTGTGCGCGTTCGATGGATTTGGTGATCATGGAATGCTGGATCACCTCCCCTTCCTTGATTCCCATCCGGTCCATTATTTTCGCAATCCGGTCGGAACCGAACATGCGCATGAGGTCATCATCAAGGGAAACAAAGAATTGTGAGCTGCCGGGATCTCCCTGTCGCCCGGCACGTCCGCGCAACTGACGGTCTACCCGCCGAGATTCATGCCGCTCCGTACCAATAATGGCCAAACCTCCTGCCTGTTTCACTCCCGGGCCAAGTTTGATGTCGGTACCACGGCCGGCCATGTTGGTCGCAATGGTAACCGTACCGGCCCGGCCGGCCTCGGCAACAATGTCAGCTTCCCGGGCATGCAGTTTGGCATTCAACACATTATGCGGAATATTCTTCCTCTTGAGCATCCTGCTCAATAATTCGGAAGTTTCAACGGAGGTAGTCCCGACTAAACTCGGGCGCCCTTCCTTGACAAGCTTCTCAATTTCGTCGATAACTGCATTGAATTTTTCACGCTTGGTCTTGTAAACGAGGTCTTCACGGTCATCGCGAACGATCTTTTTATTGGTAGGGATTACTACCACATCAAGTTTGTAAATATCCCACAATTCTCCGGCTTCCGTTTCCGCCGTACCTGTCATCCCGGCGAGTTTTTTATACATACGGAAGTAGTTTTGCAAAGTTACCGTTGCGTAGGTCTGCGTGGCTGCCTCAATCTTCACATTTTCTTTGGCTTCGATGGCCTGGTGCAGCCCGTCGGAATAGCGGCGGCCTTCAAGAATACGTCCGGTTTGCTCATCTACGATCTTCACTTTGTTTTCCATCACCACATATTCAACGTCTTTCTCAAACAAAGCATAAGCCTTAATGAGCTGGTTTACTGTGTGAACACGTTCGGTTTTAATGGAATAATCAAGCATCATTGCATCCTTCTTCTCGAGTTTCATCTCATCAGAAATATTCTGCCTCTCCATTTCGGCAATCACCGAACCGATATCCGGCAGGATATAAAAGGAAGGGTCGTCATACGACTGGGTCAGCAAATCGATGCCCATATCACGTAATTCAACAGTATTGTTTTTCTCATCGATCACGAAATAGAGCTGATCATCGATGATATGCATGTTTTTCATCTGCTCTGCCATATAAAAATTCTCTGTTTTAAGCAGCAGAGCCTTCATCCCCGGTTCACTGAGAAATTTTATGAGCGCCTTGTTTTTTGGTAACCCGTGATGAGCGCGCAGCAATTGCTCACCCGCCTTCTTCATATTCTCTTCATTCTTGGGATCCTCTGAAAGCGATTTTGCTTCAGATAGCAGTTTGGTCACAAGATTTCGTTGGGCGTTGTATAGTTTGGTGACATTTGGCTTGAGGTCATCGAACAATTGGTTTTCTCCCTTGGGTGTGGGTCCGGAGATGATCAGAGGGGTCCGCGCATCATCAATCAACACAGAGTCAACTTCATCAACAATGGCATAATTATGCGGGCGCTGTACAAGTTCCTCCGGATTGCTGGTCATGTTGTCGCGCAGGTAATCAAAACCAAATTCATTGTTGGTCCCGTATGTAATATCAGCCAGGTAAGCATCGCGTCTTGCCTGTGAATTTGGTTCATGCCGGTCGATGCATTCCACCTTCAAACCGTGAAATTCAAATAACGGGCCCATCCATTCAGAGTCACGTTTGGCGAGATAATCGTTAACGGTTACAATATGTACGCCTTTCCCTGGCAATGCATTCAGGTACATCGGAAGAGTGGCAACCAGCGTTTTCCCTTCACCGGTAGCCATTTCGGCAATTTTACCTTCATGGAGCACTACCCCTCCAATCAACTGGCAATCATAATGAACCATATCCCAGGTAATCATGTTCCCCCCGGCCATCCAGCTATTGCGAAACCTGGCAGTCTCCCCGTCAATCTCCACATTGTTTTTCTTTGCAGCAAGGTCACGATCAAATTGGGTAGCTGTCACTTCAACGATTTCATTTTCAAAGAATCGTCGTGCGGTATCTTTCATCACTGCAAATGCCTCCGGAAGGATTTCAAGCAAAATCTCCTGGGTTAGTTCATAAGATTCCTTTTCCAGGCGGTCAAGAACACCGTAAAGCTTCTCTTTTTCGTCAATTTCTATTTCGTCAGAATTGAGTTGCTCCTTGAGATCTTCAATCTCCTTTTGTTTGCCGGAAAGGTGTTCCCTGATCCTGTGTTTAAACGCTAGTGTATAAGCACGAAGTTCGTCGTTCGATACGTTTTTTATTCCCTCCCAGGCTTCTATCGCTTTGTCGACCATCGGATTGATGGTCTTGATATCCCGCTGGGACTTGTTTCCCAGCATTTTCTTGAAAAAACTTAACATGAGACAGTATTATTGTTCTAATATTTTTTGCAAATCGGCTTCCAATCCATCACTCGGTTGCCGGGATGGATATTTATAAATTTTCCCGTCCTTATCAATTAAAACGAACAAAGGATAGGTACGTACATCATAGTCTTTTAACACATCCGATTGATCCCCGATGTTGACAAAGGTCCACACATAATCTTTCTTCAGGTTGATAAAAAACAGCATTTTACTAAAATATTTATCCGCAGATACACTGACGAAATGGATATTTTCGCGATACTTGTCAAACAATGGCTTGATCAGGTCCATCTCCGAAAGACACCCTTCGCAATAGGTCGTCCAGAAACACAGTACCACCGGCTTTCCCCGAAGACTTTTCAGCGAAAGTTGCTTTTGTTCACGGTTCAGAAGCGTGAATTCAGGGGCCATGGTCCCTGGTTTGAGTTTGGTCAGGAAATGAACCATATCTTCAGCCACTATGCGATTCTCAGCAAATTTTGTTCTCTCCCTGGCTGTATTAATCACGGCAAGCACTTCATCCTGATTGAAAGAGGTTGTATTGTACAACTCCATGAGCCCTTTGAGCAACACAAGTTCCCGCAATTGCTCATTTTTTAAAATGGTATCGGCAGTCATGGCTTTCATCATGGTTTTATAGGGATCAGCCCCGCTGAGGAGGGAGGAAAAATCCGTCTTCCTGATAGTATTTGACGTTGCCGTGATGAATTTTGAGAAAAAACTATTGAAAAAATCCATGTACTCAACGTTGTTGTAAAGTACTGGCTTATCTGTAAAATATTTCCTGGCAAGTTGCGCCTGGTTGTAATATTGCGTAAGTTGCTCCAGCGAGGCCATCTTATAGGATGCGTAATCAAGAAAATAGGTGTTTTTTACTGCACCGAAGTGCCGGTTGAGCTGAACCCGGAAAGTGTCGAGCAAAATCTTTTTACGTTCCTTGTATAGTGCATTGAAATTTTCCACCAGGAACCCGGAATAAATTGAATTGAAAGTTCCAATCAGCGCATTCAACTCATCGGGATCATTTTCAACGATTTCGACCATTAAATTTTGTGATTGAATAAAAGGATTTATCTCTGTGTATTCATCATACTTCATCGGGGCAATCCTGATGTTGTAAGTTTTGGAAGGCTCCAGAAACATTTCTGCCTTATGAAAATCGATGGAAATCGTTGTATTTGTAGTATTTTCAAGGTTGACAGATATGGAAAAATGCCCTGTCGAATCAACTTTTGCAGAAGCAAGGTTTTTTTCCCAGAAGGTAATCAGGTCTCCCGGTGCACTTATCCGGATCATTTTCCGTTCAGCGCCCGGGGCAATCCCGGTAATGACAGTCTTTTGCGCACCCGAAATCAATGGAAAAATAAAAATGAGCAATATTACACCAGCAATCCTCATAAACATTTTTTTTACTCGTAATTCGTAAATCGTAAATCGTAAATCGTAATTATAACAAAATGCCTTCCGGAACAAACCTTTTAACATCCCCCCCGTTACGGATAATGTCCCTGACGATGGAAGAGCTCAAAGAAGCATATTCAGGCTCACATAGCAAAAAAACCGTTTCCACTTCCGGGAGCATCAGTTTATTCATCTGACCGATGCCACGTTCAAATTCAAAATCAGCTGATGTCCTTAATCCGCGTAAAATAAAGGATATCTGCTCCCTGCGGCAAAAATCAATGGTCAACCCCGAATAAGTTGTAATTCTGATTCCAGGTTCACCGCCAAAAATCTGTTCCAGCCATTTCAATCTTTGGTCTAACTGAAAAAATGATTTTTTCTCTGAATTCTCACCGATGGCTACAATCACCTGATCAAAAAGTGAAAGGGCCCGTCTGATAATGGATTCATGCCCGCGGGTAATAGGATCAAAAGAGCCGGGGAAGACTGCAATTCGTTGCATTAAGCTTTTGTTTGAACCCGCAAATATACGAAAAACAGAGGGAATACACGGCTATTCGAAAGTGAATGAAATCTGGAATATTTTTGAACTAACCTTATCTATTGATTCTGTATAGATATTGTTTTCGCGTTTAAGCACATCCATTAGTCCATACATCATTTTAATCTCCAGGCCAAATTTAAACCATTCGTTGTAAAAATCGAACCCGACGCCTGCTTCAATATAAATATCGTTCTGATTGAATTTTACGACCTTTTCATTTTTGTTTTTTTGCTCCCGTTTCTTGGCCTGTGAGGCCAGGTCGAGGGAATACTGCGCCCCTGCAAGCAGGTATGGTCGAAAATTATTGTACCTGACTGATTTGTATTTGATTTCAATGGGAAAATTGATGTAGGTGGATGGAATTTTCTTGGCAATGGTAAACCGTTGGGTGGTATCACCACCTGCAAAAGTAGTGTAGGTTTCAAGATCATAATTGATCGTTCTGTCACCAAACGACAATGAAGGCACAAATTGCAATTCAAAATGATTGCCCATTTGCATATTGGCGACGATACTTATTACAAACCCCGGAATGGGCGTGGAATTGATGCCAAGAACCTTTGCGGAATCAGGCAACGGTAGTATATCAGGCAGAAAAGTAGAGTCAAATATATGCGAACGCAGGTCGGAAATTGGCCTGATGCTTACCAAACTCTGATTGACACCGAGAATAAAACCGAAATGAAACAAACTCTCCTGGTCATAGTTTGGCTGATTCAGAACAACCATTCGCTGACTTTTCCCGGTGAAGGGAAGACATAGCATAGCGAAAAGCAGGGAAACGGTAATGAAACGTTCGATCTTCAATGAAGTACAGTGATGTTAATGAAAGAAGTAAACGCAGGTTTACACATTTTATTTTTCAGCCTGGTAGATGGAAGCTATTCCTCCACTCAAACTAACCTGACTAGTGTTCTTCCCTCCGACTTTTTCAAGAATCTCAAGAAAAGGCTTACCTGAAGGAAATGCAGCAACGGAGTCTGGTAAATAGCTGTAGGCTTTGGCATTCCCGGAAATCGCCCTCCCCATCATCGGAATAATGAACCGGGAGTAAAACGAGTAGAGTTGTTTCATCGGAAATGATTCGGGGTGTGAGAATTCAAGGATCAGCATGACACCACCAGGTTTGAGAACCCGACGCATTTCTGTCAGTCCCAATTCCAGATTTTCATAGTTCCTGACGCCAAATGCAACTGTTATAGCATCAAAGGAATTGTCGGGGAAGGGTATTTTTTCTGCATCAGCAACATGCAGTGCAATCAATCGGTCTAATCCACTTACCTGCAGTTTTTGCCTGCCGATTTCCAGCATTTTTTCAGATATGTCAATGCCGGTAATTTTTTGTGGGTTCAAGGCCGATATCGCAATGGCAAGATCCCCAGTTCCTGTGGCGACATCAAGAACCGTTAATGGTTTCCACACACCCAGCATGCGAACAAGTTTTTTCCGCCAGGCCCTGTCAATTCCAAAAGACAGGAGGTGGTTCAGAAAATCATACTTTGGGGAGATGTCATCGAACATCTCCTGCACCACTTGTTTTTTAGAGGAATCAGCCATGATCAAAACTCAGAATAAAAAAAAAGGGATTACCCAAGTTATCAGATAATCCCCGTTATTCAATAAAATAATTTATGCCCCCAATTGAAGGCGTTTGAAACCTACTACTGCCAGGTCCTTGTCATTTTCTGCAATGTACTGGCGTACTGTTTTTTTACCATCCTTGATGAAATCCTGATTCAAAAGGGTCATTTCCTTGAAGAACTTTTGAAGCTTACCTTGTGCAATCTTGTCGACCATTTCCTCAGGTTTACCCTCCTGACGTGCCATATCTTTGCCGATCTCAATCTCGCGATCAATGACCTCCTGGGTCACATTTTCCTTATCAACGGCAACAGGGCTCATGGCAGCAACCTGCATGGCAAGTTCATGGCCGATTTCCATTACATTTTTTGAATCATTTTTACTCATCCCGATGATGGTTGCCAAGCGGTTACCAAAATGGTTGTAAGCAAAAACAACAGGTGCTTCGATCACTTCATAGTGGGCTATCTGAATTTTCTCACCAGTCTTCCCCAGAAGCTCATTCAGTTTTTCTTCAACAGTTGTTGTTCCAAGAGACAGGGGCATCAAATCGGCTACATTTTTCAGGCGATTTGCAATTCCCAGATCAAGTAAATCTTTGGCAAATTTGATGAACTCTTCCGTTTTCCCGACAAAATCAGTTTCACAGTTAACCATCACGACGGCGGCATAAGTTTGATCGTCAGTAGTTTTTGCAATAACGAAACCCTGGTTTGCATCACGATCGGCTCGTTTGCCAGCCACTTTCTGGCCTTTTTTACGCAGATAATCAATGGCTTTATCAAAATCACCTTCTGTTTCCTGCAGGGCCTTTTTACAATCCATCATCCCCGCACCCGACATCTGGCGCAATTTATTTACATCAGCAGCAGTAATATTCATAGTAACCTGTATTAAAAGTTATTGTTTTAAATTTTAAATAGTGAAATAGCGAAATGGTGAAATGGCGAAAAACAATTCGTAAATCGTAAATCGTAAATCGTAAATCGTAATTACTTCTTATTGCTTCTCCCGGCTGGTTTGCTGATACGTTTACGTGCAGGTTTGTTTTTGTCCTCGGGGGCGGGTTCCATCGCCTTCATTTTGGCAACTTTCGTGTCAACAAAATCCTTTTTCACGATTTTGATGCCATCTTCGTCCACTTCGTCATCGTCGGTTAAATTGAATCCGGTTCTGCTTTCGAGTTCATCACCTTCACCGCGTTCATCACTGGCCTCTTTTTTATCGCGATCAAGTTTGCGCTCCATTAATCCTTCCTCCATTGCCCTGACGACCGTGTCAACGATAAGAGAAATCGATTTTGATGCGTCATCATTGGCGGGGATTGGAAAATCGACCGTTCTTGGATCTGAATTGGTATCAACGATTGCGAAAGTAGGAATATTAAGTTTCTTGGCCTCAGCAAGTGCGATGTGTTCTTTCAGGATATCAACGATGAAAATAGCAGATGGAAGACGATTCAGATCGGCAATAGAACCTAAGTTCTTTTCCAGTTTGGCACGTTCGCGGGTGATTGTGAGCCGCTCTTTTTTCGAAAGATTGGTATACGAAGGTGAACTCATCAGTTTGTCGATGGAGATCATTTTACGAACGGCCTTGCGGATTGTGGCAAAATTGGTAAGCATACCACCCGGCCAGCGCTCTGTTACATAAGGCATATTGATCCTTTTCACATGCTCTGCCACGATTTCCTTGGCTTGTTTTTTGGTTGCTACGAAAAGCACCTTTTTCCCTGCCTTGGCAATCTGTTTCAAAGCAGCAGCGGCTTCATCAACCTTGGCCATGGTTTTATACAGGTCAATGATGTGGATCCCATTACGTTCCATGAAAATATAGGGAGCCATTGCAGGGTTCCATTTGCGGCGCAAGTGACCAAAATGGACACCGGCATCCAGTAATGCATCAAAATTCGTTCTTGACATATAATAATTCTATGAATTCTAAAATACTAACGTTTACTAAACTGGAATCTTTTACGGGCTTTTTTCTGTCCGAATTTTTTGCGTTCAACCATACGTGGGTCGCGCATCAAAAGACCTTTTGCTTTTAAAGGCGGACGATGTTCCTCATTGATTTCACAAAGGGCACGTGCGATGGCAAGCGCAAGCGCTTCAGCCTGTCCGCGAATACCACCTCCGTCAAGATTTACCTTGACATCGTATTTTCCCTGGTTGTTGGTCACCTCAAATGGTTCGGTTACCTTGAATTGAAGAATTGGTGTTGGAAAATAGTTCTTGAATTCACGGCCATTGACGGTAATGATGCCCTGGCCTTCCTTCAGATAGATTCGGGCAACGGCAGTTTTCCTTCTGCCGAGCGTGTTGATAACTTCCATATTACTTGATTGAGGTTAATTTCATTGGTTTCGGTTGCTGTGCATTGTGAAGATGTTCCGGGCCTGCATATACATACAGATTGCGGAATAAATCGCGACCCAGCCTGTTCTTCGGGAGCATTCCCTTGATCGCTTTTTCAACGACGGCAGTAGGCTTCTTGGCCAGCAATTTACTGGGGGTCACCTCCTTCTGGCCACCAGGAAATCCTGAATGGCTGAGGTAAATTTTATCCTCCATTTTTTTGCCCGTCAACTGAATTTTTTCAGCATTGATGATGACAACATTGTCGCCACAATCAACATGCGGTGTGTAGTTTGTCTTGGTCTTGCCTTTCAGCAACATAGCCACTTTGGCTGCCAAACGGCCAAGAACCTGACCTTCGGCATCGATAAGCACCCAATCTTTGGTCACGGTGGCCGCGTTGGCGCTTATGGTCTTGTAACTTAACGTGTTCATGCTTCTTCCTGATTATTTTTAATAAATGAACCTTTTTCTTCCAAAAAGGGGTGCAAAGATATTCACAAATTTCTTTCCTGCAATAGCATTTGATGTTGAAAATAGCATTTTTTTTCATTATTGCTTATTATGTGACAATATTTTGTAATTTTATGGCTTATTTTAAAACATTTTTTACTCACCCTGACCTCCTTTGACAGGAGGTGGCTCTCCCCTTCTCCTTCAGGAGAAGGGGTTGGGGGATGAGGTGCTTTCAAGTCACCTCACCCAACCCTCTCCTCAAGGAGAGGGCTCTCCCCTTCTCCTTCAGGAGAAGGGGTTGGGGGATGAGGTAAATTAATACAGGGGATGAAGTAAATTAATATCAACACCATGGAATATCGTCAAAATGACCAATTGAACCTGGCAACAGAATTTGTTCAATGCACGAACCGCAATATTTTTCTGACAGGTAAAGCCGGCACCGGTAAAACCACTTTCCTGCACAACCTGAAAAAAATAACACCCAAACGATTGGTGGTGGTCGCCCCGACCGGTGTGGCAGCTATCAATGCAGGAGGTGTAACCATACATTCTTTTTTTCAATTGAGTTTTGCACCTGCCATTCCGGGATCGGTATTCCCCGGAAGCCCGGGGTCACCAACGGAAGGATTCCAGCGAAAATTCAACCGTGATAAAATTAAACTCATCAAGTGCATTGATTTGCTGGTGATTGATGAAATCAGTATGGTCAGGGCCGACATTCTTGATGCTGTCGATGAGGTTTTGCGCAAATACCGCAATCATTCCAAGCCTTTCGGAGGTGTCCAGCTTCTCATGATTGGTGATTTGCATCAGCTCTCACCGGTTATTAAAGATGCGGAATGGAATATTTTAAGACACTATTACGAAAGCGTATATTTTTTTGACAGCCTGGCATTAAAAAAAACAAACCCTGTTACCATCGAATTAAAAGAAATCTTCCGTCAGTCCGATGCCTATTTTATTTCGCTGCTGAATAAAGTCAGGGACAATAACATCGATCATGAAACCATTACTGCGCTGAACTCCCGTTTCAACGCCGGGTTTAAACCCGGCACTGAAGAAGGTTACATCACCCTTACCACCCACAATGCGAATGCGTTTGAAATGAATCAGGCTAAATTAAAAGAACTTTCAGGGGCATCCCGTTTTTTTACCGCAGAAATAGATGGTGAATTCCCTCCCCACGATTTCCCTACGGAAGAAAAACTTGAGTTGAAACTGCATGCACAGGTTATGTTCATTAAAAATGATTTGTCGCCCGACAAACTATATTACAATGGAAAAATCGGGAAAATCACCCGCCTGACAGATGACAATGTCTATGTGAAATGTCCGTCAGACAAAGACGAAATAGCCGTGGGGCGTGTCGTGTGGGAAAACGTAAAATATTCACTGAATGACGAAACCAAGGAAATCAAAGAGGAGGTAGCGGGCAGTTTCACCCAACTTCCGCTCAAACTGGCCTGGGCCATCACCATCCACAAAAGCCAGGGACTTACTTTTGAAAAAGTAATTATTGATGCCAATGCCGCTTTTGCCTTCGGACAGGTATATGTTGCGCTGAGCAGGTGCAAAACATTTAACGGCATCGTTTTAAGTACCCCCATCTCCATGTCAGGCATTAAAACTGATTCGATGGTGATGAATTATTCGCTTGAAGCCCAGCGAAATGAACCTGGTCCTGATAAACTTTTTGAGTCAAAATACATATTCCAGAAAGATCTGTTCTTCGAATTGTTTGATTTGAAATTAACCAGATACCGATTTGATAGTTTACTAAAACTGATCCTGGAACACTCGAAAATATTAGACCCTGCCCTTTTAACAGACCTGCAGGAAAAAAGAACGCTTTGTGATGCGGAAATGTTTCAGATTGCCGAAAAATTCAAACCACAACTGGCAGCTTTGATGCAGCCGGATATGCTTCCCGAAGAGACCCCCGGGTTACAGGAAAGAGCAGGGAAAGGAACGGTCTATTTTTCGACACATCTTAATAACCTGCTATCAGGGTTTCTGGAGAAGATCCATTTTGAAAACGACAACAAGACGGTTAAAAAACTTTTAACCGAATCAATGGAAAAATTACAGAAAGAGGTTTTCATCAAGTTGTCATGCATGAAAATTTGTCAGAAAGGCTTTGACACGATTTCATACATCAAAATGCGCTCGAATGCAGAAGTTGATTTCCGTCCGGTAACAAAACAAAAAACCACTACACCCATACCATATTCCAAAAGCATCACCCATCCTGAACTTTATTCGGCACTCAAACAATGGCGTGACAACCTTGCTGATGAAAGCAGCATACCCACCTATATGGTTTTACCTCAAAAGTCAATCATGGAATTGATGAAGAAACTGCCTGTAACGCTTACCGCGTTAAAAACCGTCAAGGGGATAGGACAGGTTAAGATCAATCAGTTTGGAGAGGACATCATCGCCATCATCAAGTCGTATTGCCGCGACCATAAAATAATTCCTGAGCAAACCGAGATTCCTGTCGTTGAAAAAAAGGTAAGAATAAACACCGCTCAATTGAGCTATACGATGTTCAATGAAGGTAAAACCATTGAAGAAATTGCTGCTGAACGAAACTTTTCAAATTCAACTATTGAAGGACATCTTGCCATTTATGTCGGAAGTGGCGACCTGAACGTTGAACAGTTTGTTTCGGCTGAAAAAATTAAGAAAATCATGCATTATATCAATAAAAGCCCAAAACAAACCTTGGGCGAAATAAAGCAGGGCATGGGCGAGGAAGTAACTTACACTGATTTGAAATTTGTATTGCAGCATCTCATATCACTTGAAAGGTAAAAAATGTTTCAACGCCTGCTAACAAAAAGTCTGTCGCGTCAAAAGCCCCTCTGCATACTGGGAGCCAGGGGGGTTGGCAAAACGACCCTGATGAAGGATTTTGCCTCAAATTTCAGCAATTGTATCCACCTCGACCTGGAAACAGCAGTTGACAGGGCGATTTTTAATTTTGACGTTTCAGCAGAAGAGACCCTGAAAGCCATCAGTTTTTTAAAAGGAAAAGAACTCAGGGGAAGCGGAACATTGATTGTTCTCGATGAAATTTGCAAGTGCCCGGGGGCCATTAAGTGGGCAAGTGGACAAGTGGGCAGGTGGTCGGGTGGACAGGTGGACGAACGACAAGACGGAGCAATGGAATCAAGAGGCCCAATGGTGGCAGCGACTTCATCGATACTGACACAAGAGTTGGAAATGCTTACAAACCCCGAAACCGGGGTAATGCAGCCATTTTACCTGTTTCCGTTATCATTTGAAGAATTTCTCACGGTGATGGATGATCGCGCAGCACTGGAGGCCCTCCTCGAAGTGCCGGTGCCATATTATGCATACGAAAGGTTGCTGAACCATTTTCATTTATATGCACTCATAGGCGGAATGCCGGAAATCACAAGTGAATATGTGGCTAAACGCCATCTGACCTCACTTAAATACATTTATGAGAAGATTGAAAGCAGATTCATTCAAATGATACCGGATGTTACGGCGGGTACAAAAAGTGGTGACCTTGCCACGGAAGTCCTTCAAAACACTTATCCGTATGCAGCCACCCGGATCAGTTTCAACCGTTTTGGAAATCTGGAAAAAGGGAGCAGGGAAATCGGTCAGGCTTTTAATTCGCTTTCTCGCGCATACTTCCTCCGGATGGTTTTTCCAGTCACTTCTGCCAGCTTGCCCCTGTTTCCAGACACATCGAAATTCCCAAGATTACAACTACTTGACACAGGCCTTGTCAACTATTTTTCAGGTATTCAAAAACCGCTTTTTCAATCGCATGACATGAATGCAGTTTTTGAAGGGCAGATTGCACGGCAGGTTGTGGGACAGGAAATTTTGGCAACGGAAAGTCAGGTTACCGGCGATAATATTCCTTTGAATTTCTGGATCAGGCCTAAGGCGCAATCTACGGCGGAAGTTGATTTCGTTATTCAATACAACGATCTGCTCATTCCGGTGGTTGTGAAATCGGGAGAACCAGGCCGCCTCCGGTCATTGCACCAATTTATTGATATGGCACCACACCCGTATGCCGTGAGGCTTTTTGCCGGGAAACTGGCTGTTCAGCAAACCCAGACCATCCGGGGAAAGAAGTTTTATCTGCTTAATCTCCCCTATTTCCTTGCCGGAAAAATCAAGGATCATTTAAGAGGATTTATCCGGCTTGCCAATGATTGATTAAGCATGTGCTGTGAATTTCGAATTTCGAATTTCAATTTTGTACCTTTGCAGCCATTTCCAATAATGTATCCTCATGTCTATCCTTGTTTCCAACATCACCAAAATATATGGCACCCAGAAAGCCCTGGATTCGGTATCGCTCGAAATAAAACCCGGTGGAATTACCGGGCTACTCGGGCCCAATGGCGCTGGCAAAAGTACCCTCATGAAGATACTCACCTGCTTTATCCCCCCCACTTCGGGTGACGCATCAGTTTGCGGCTTCGATGTGCTGGAACAGTCCATTGAAGTGAGAAAGAAGGTTGGATACCTCCCTGAAAACAATCCGCTTTACCTTGATTTGTACGTCAGGGAGTTCCTTGTGTTTATTGCCGGAACACACAAACTGAAAGGAAATATTACCAGCCGTGTGGCAGAAATGATTGAACTCACAGGGCTTCAGTCGGAACAACACAAGAAGATCGGGGCACTTTCAAAAGGCTACCGCCAGCGTGTCGGCCTGGCCCAGGCAATGATCCACAACCCTGAAGTGCTTATCCTCGATGAACCAACCTCAGGCCTCGATCCCAATCAATTGATTGAAATCCGTAACCTGATTACTGAGGTTGGCAAAACCAAAACAGTGATGATTTCAACCCATATCATGCAGGAGGTCGAGGCAATCTGCAACCGGGTGGTTATTATTCACAAAGGCCGGATAGTTGCTGATGATTCCACGAAAAACCTGCAACATCTCATTACCTCGGGGACAGTTATCAGGGTTGAATTCAGTACGCCGGTACAGGGAGCTTTGTTGAAAAACATACCAGGAGTATTGGATGTTGCCATTCCTGAAAATGAAGATGGACATCGAATTTCGAATTTCGAATTTCGAATTTCGAAAGGTGGTAATCCCGTGTCCGTTAACTGGCATATTATTTCCGCTCCGGGCAACGACATCAGGGCAGCAGTTTTCCAATTTGCCGTTGACCATAAACTGACCGTTCTTTCTTTGCAACTTGAAGAACAAAAACTCGAAGGGGTATTCCAGGAGTTGACCAGGAATTAGACAATTTACAATTTCCATATCCCTGATGACAAATCATCAATTTTAAATTCACAGCCATTTTTACAAATTAAAATTTTTACTAATTTTGCGCCTTGATTAGTGGACAGATTTGATTGATTGCAACCACTGGAAAAAAATGCTAAAAAGTTTTCCTCCCTTCAATCGCAAATCAACCTGATATTTTTTATTCGTAAATCGTAAATCATAAATCGTAATTCTTTTTCTATGGGATATTTATTTACATCGGAGTCCGTATCAGAGGGGCATCCGGATAAAGTTGCCGATCAGATTTCAGACGCCCTGCTTGATGAGTTCATGAAATGGGACCCGGAATCCAAAGTAGCATGTGAAACTTTTGTTACCACCGGACTTGTTGTATGTGGTGGCGAAGTAAGAACGCAGGGATGGGTCGATGTTCAGGAAACTGCACGACGCGTCATCCGTCAGATTGGCTATACCAAAGCCGAATACCGGTTCGATTGTGATTCATGTGGTGTAATTTCAACCATTCATGAGCAATCGGCCGATATCAATCAGGGCGTGGTCCGCGAAAAGAAAGAAGACCAGGGTGCAGGTGACCAGGGGATGATGTTCGGCTATGCCAGCAGCGAAATGGAAAACCTTATGCCTATGTCCATAGAGCTGGCGCATATTTTCCTCCAGGAACTTGCCGCTATCCGCAAGGAAGGCAAGCAGATGAAATATCTTCGCCCCGACAGCAAATCACAGGTTACCATTGAATATGATGACCATGGCAAGCCATTGCGCATCGATACCATTGTGATTAGCACTCAGCATGACGAATTTATCCAGGCCACTGATAAAACAGCTACAGCAGAAAAGGATGCAGAGAAGGCGATGCAAGCCAAAATCAGTGATGATGTTCAAAAGATTCTGATCCCCCGGGTGAAAAAAACCTTGCCTGCAAAGATCCAGAAACTTTTCCAGAGTGACTACAAACTTCATGTGAACCCTACGGGAAAATTCGTTATCGGAGGCCCCCATGGTGATACCGGACTTACCGGGCGCAAGATCATTGTTGACACTTATGGCGGACACGGAGCTCACGGCGGAGGAGCATTTTCCGGCAAGGACCCTTCAAAAGTTGACCGTTCTGCCGCCTATGCCGCACGGCACATTGCAAAAAACATGGTTGCAGCAGGGGTTGCCGACCAGGTGCTGATCCAGGTTGCTTATGCGATTGGCGTTGCGAAACCTGTTGGCCTGTATGTCAACACTTCTGGTACTGCAAAAGTGAAAGATAAAAAAGGGAACACATTACAGGATGGGGCAATTGCCGAAAAAATCAACAAAGTTTTCGATATGCGCCCTTATGCCATCGTTGAAAGGTTCGGACTCAAAAACCCGATTTATCAGCCAACCGCATCTTATGGTCATTTCGGCCGTGATTTTCACAGCAAAGAAGTAGAGGTTTTTTATCCCGTTAAGGGGTCAAAACCCATTGGGGTCAACGTAAATGGCAAAGATGTTTTCGCAAAAACGGTAGATTTCTTTGCCTGGGAAAAACTTGATTATGTTGATAAACTCAGGAAAGAATTTGGGCTTTAATCCGAAAATAATCCATTTCATTTTTCTGTCTTTATTCTTTTTGCTTTCCGCCACCGGCAGTGCGCAGATTGATATTAAGCACTATACCACTGCCACCGATACATTTTACTGGAAACGTTATATCCATATACCGAAACCGCCTAAGGTCAACCTTAAGCGGTTTTCGGTTTCACAGGCTGCCAAAAAGATCGAATCTTTCCTTGCCCGAAATATCAGCCAGTTTCCTCAATTTTCCAACGATTCAATTCCGCAATTTTCCGTAAAGGATTTAAAAAAATGCCTCTTCCCCATCGATATCAACGGCGACAATTTGACTGACATGATCTTCAGCGGTTTCAGTGGCGGTGAATCCGACATAATGAGGATATGGCTAAACCGCACAGATAGCTTTGAACTCATTTTTGAAGATTATCAGTATATCAGTAAATTCGTAAAAGCCGGGAATAAATTGGTAGAGATGCAAACAGGGGATCCGGGTTGTTGCGCCAATTATCTTTATTTCACCCGCGATTACAGGGTTGAACAGGAGAAGGGTGAACCTGTTTTTGTCAAAGGCAAACAGACCGTTTCATACCAGTATACAGAGGAGCCATCGGAGTACTATCCGGTGCCGGTTCCTTTCATTGCCAAAGCCGATACAATGATGCTCAGAGCCTCATCAGCCCTGCAGAATGAACCATTTAACCCGGTTCTTGATACTTTTGGGAACATCATTGCAAAATACCGGACCAAAGCCCGTGGGTATGCACTTGCATATAAGACTAACGGGAAAGGAAGTGATTGGTTTTTTGTAGAGATTTCTCCTGATGTATCCCCATCAGCATCTATCCTTTATGACATCGACAAGATTCCCACTTTTATACGGGGATGGGTGTTCAGTCAGTCAATCCAATTACAGCAAAAATAGTTCTCAGTGTTTTACAACCAGTTTTTTGGTTTGACTGTTTTTCCCATCCAGCATCAGTGAATAGAAATAGATGCCATCGGTGAGATTGGCCGTATTGACCGATATTTTGCCGGAGCCGGTTGAAACTTGCTCAGAATGCACGATTGATCCAAGAATATTCCGGATGACGATCCTTGCCTGAGAACCGGAAGGTACCGCATAATTGAACCCGGCCACTGCATTGGCAGGGTTCGGATACGCATTTGATAGTACTGCCTGACGGCCATTCGATTCGTCAATGCCCAAAGGATAAGTGGTATATTTAACCGTCACACTAGCAGAATCGTTCACATTTGCCTGGTTATAGAAAACCCAACGGATCACGCTTTCGCCAGATTTAAAATGGCTGAATGCTGTTTGCGTGTAATGACCAATAAATTCGGTATTGGTTTGTCCGGCATTGATAGATTGGGAAAATGGCGAAACATTCACCGGTGCAGGGTAGCAGTTGCCTGCCCAGCACATGGTCATTTCAGTTGAATCCAGCATTGTGAGCTGAACTTTCTTACAGAATACCTTGATTGTTGCGTTACTGATATTTTTAACATTGAGATACGTGATGAGTTCAACACTATCGGGGGTACCTGCCTGTACAATGATTGCATTTGGCTGAATAGCCCCATGCTGATTCGAGAGTGTCAGGCTTTGTGAATAGCCATAAAAGGCTACAACTGAAAACAGGTAAACAGAAAGAAGGACTTTTTTCATATACAATTCATTTGGATATCGGTAGTTATATTGCAAAATTACAACAATTTTCATTTATTGACCGACTCTGACCATAATATTTATTAATTTTGTAATGGTTTAAATTAATTCTGAAAAAATGAAAAAACTGTTACTTGTTATCGCGTCATCTTTAATCCTCCTCACGGTTTACAGTCAATCGCAGCGATTGGTTATGTTGGAGGAGTTCACTTCCGCAACCTGTGGCCCCTGTGTGAGTAAGAATACTCAGTTCCATACATGGCAAACACAGAATCCCGACAAATTTACTTCCATCTATTATCACGTGAACTGGCCTGCAGCCGGTGATCCCATGAATCTGGCCAATCCTGGTGAGGTGGCAACAAGGGTAAGTTATTACATGCCCCCCTCCAACATGTATGTACCTTATTCGGTTCTTGATGGCAATTATTACAATGGTAGTGCCGGCGGATGGTCCATGACCAATATCAACGCAAGGTACGCAGTTCCCTCACCATTTGAGATCCAGCTTCAGCATTCCGTCTCGGCTGGTCAGGATACAGTATTCTCAACCATGTTAGTAAAATGCACACAGGATGTTACAGCAAGTATGACTGCACACAATGTCATCATCGAAAAATGGATTCACTTTAACTCCGCTCCATGCGCCAGTTCAAACGGTGAAAGGGATTTCTACAATGTCATGAAAAAAATGATTCCGGGTTCTTCAGGCACAACCCTCCCCCCCTCGATGGTTGCAGGTGATTACGTGTTGCTTGAAGGAGTTTGGAAAGCCGGTATCGTTTATGATTTTACCCAGATTGCTTCTGTAGGATTTGTTCAGGATAAAAGCACCAAAGAGATTTATCAAACTGCCAACAGTTCGGCAGGACCGCTGGTACTCCCATATAACACAGACCTTCAGGTTGTTGATGTCCTTAATGTACTTCCTAAAACCTGCAAAAACAAGCTCTCCCCCTGGGTCAAAATCAGGAACAATGGCAATAATCCCATTACCAGCATGACCATTAAATATAAGATAAATGACGGGACTTTTAGCACCTTTACCTGGAATGGTTCCTTGGCAAGTATGCAAAAAACAGTCGTGGCTCTTCCTGAATATGTTTATGACATTCTGGCTCAGAATAAGCTAACCATCTATACTACCAATCCAAACAGTGCGGTTGACCAATATCCTAAAAATGACACCCTGCTTTTTAATTTCACCGCCGCACCGGTTTCAACAAATCAGATAAAAGTGGCTTTAAGAACAGACAATGCTCCTTCGGAAACAACCTGGGAAATAAAAAACTCACTGAATGTGGTTATAGCCAGTGGCGGACCCTATCCTGAAGCAAACAAGCTATATCAGCAAACCATCACCCTTCCACAGGCCGATTGCTATTCTTTTATCATTACTGACACAGGTGGAAATGGCATTTGCTGCAGCAGTGGCAATGGTGGCTATGAGGTATCTTCAAACGGGACGACACTCAAACAAGGTGGTTCCTTCGCGTATAACGAAGCCTGTGAATTTTGGTTGGAGTCGCCTGTGACTGTGGCTGAAATTGGCAACATCAATCCGCTTATTACCTACCCTAACCCATTCGATGGCTCTGCGAAGGTTTCATTCTACCTCAGGAACTCCGGCAATGTCCATTTGAATCTGTACAGTGCTTTCGGCGAATTGGTCAATACAACTTCGCTGGGAACCATGAATGCAGGCCAGCATGAAACCGTGCTTGATGGACAGAATTTGAAACCAGGGGTGTATATATTACAGCTTAATACAGGTTCAGAGGTTTACTCACGAAAAGTTTCGGTGGTCAGATAAATTATTCATTATGTGGTATCCTGATCTCCAGGGCCCCAACACCATATTTTGCCATGGGGGCATCGAAGAACTCGATGCCTCCTTGTTTTTTAAGCAAATCTATCAAGGTTGACCGTAGAACACCATTCCCAACACCATGAATAAACACCACCTTCAGGAAATGACCTGCAAGAGCGCTATCAAGACATTTAAGAAAATAATTTTTCTGAAACTCAAGAATCTCTGATTTTTCGAGGTTTGTCGGATCATCAACCAACTCATGAATGTGCAGGTCAACAATTGCTTCACGGGGGGCGACCTGATACCGGGAAATCAGGGGTGGGCCATCTGAAGATGGTTTGGAATTGGATTCGGGTGCGGTTGCTTCCTGAACTTCCGAGATAAAATAATCAGTTAATGAAAGCACCTTGACGACAATACCCCTGGCTTGAATCACGGAATGTTCGCGATAATTCCCCTCCTTATAAAACTTCTTCCCCTCCACTTTAAATTCAGAATTAAATGGTGGAAGCAAGGACTGGCACATTTCTTTATGGAAAAGAAATTGCATGCATCCTTCGGTCCAATGTGTAAGCTGTTCGCGGTTAATCGTAGCAATGAGTAACTTTGAATCAGGGAAAATACTGCCGTAATCAATACCACTGTAATGGCCAAGCGGAGTTTTACTGAAAATATTATATAATATGTCGTACGAGCTGTTATTGATAAGGAAAACATCTATTTGTCCCGTGATTAGCCACTTTTGATCATGGGGGACAAAAGCGAGGTACAGATCTTCCGATTTCCGGTCCATGGTAATATGGGCGGGAAGATGAATTAACCTTTCATCATCGGCGACTATCTCTTCATCAGGCTGTTGAGGCAGTTCGATATCGTAATGCGCTTCAAAAAAACGAGCGGCAGGCTCCTGGGGATCGATTTTGATCAACTCACTGATCATGGTCGGAATTTCAAAACCATCCTCAATAAGGATACTCACCATACGGGTATCAATTATTTTCGATACTATTCCACCACCGGATGTGTTCAGGAATTTTACTTTATCACCAACTTTGAGGGTACTCATTGTTTCGGGGTTAGGGAGAACGGGAAAATAGTGAAATGGTGAACGGGTGAACAGGTGAACGGGTGAGCGGGTAAACGGGCAAACAAGTAACAAGATGAGAATAAGGTCATTTGATTCGGTTTACAGGATGATTCGTTAATATGAATAAATGTCATATAAGGGACAAAGGTAGTGGAATTTTTATTGGGGTTCATGCTTAAACTACACAAGTGCCGTATCCCGCCAATCCCAAGGATACTGATCCACATTCCCAGAGGTTTTCAGCTTCACCCGTATACCCGTTCACCCATTCACCCGTTCACCCGTTCACCCATTCACCCGTTCACCCGTTTACCCGTTTACCCGTTTACCCGTTCACCCGTTTACCCGTTCACCCGCTCACCCGTTCACCTGTTCACCCGTTCACCTGTTCACCCTTTTATCCTCCACGATTCCAGGCAATATTTCACCAAGATAGATATGATGAATTTTGAATATAAAAAAAAGTTGTACCTTGCGCCCAGTATTAACCAAAAAACAATCATTATGAGGAAAATTACTGTCCTGCTGCTTAGTCTATGCCTGGCAGCGCCTACCTTATTTGGCGGTGGTTACCAGGTACACCTGCACAGCATGCGCAACATTGGTATGGGGCTTATCGGAACTTCACTCAGTTACGATGCCAGTTCTTTATTTTATAACCCGGGGGGAACTCCTTTTCTGGAAAAGAAATGGTCTTTTTCGGGAGGTGTCAACCTGCTAATGTCGAGGGTAACCTTTCAGCACGAGAATAGCACTGAGATTGCTCATCTTGACCATGAGCTGAACACACCTCTTTATTTTTATGCAGCTTTTAAACCAACAAAAAACCTGAGTGTTGGTTTGGCAGTTAACACCCCTTACGGAAACGGTTTATCATGGGGCGAAAAATGGCAGGGTCGTTATCTGATCCAGGATATTTCGTTCAAAGCTTTTACTTTCCAGCCGACCGTTTCCTATAAATTCGGGGATTTCATCGGCATTGGCGTCGGATTGGTTTATGCCACCGGCAGTGTCAACATGAATAAGGCAATCCCGCTACAGGGATCGACCGGAGATGGCAAAATGAACATCACCGGAAATACCAGTAATTTTGGGTTCAATGCCGGTGTCATGGTTCATCCGGTCAAAGGATTAAGCCTTGGGCTCGACTACCGTTCAAAAATTGAAATGAAGGTAAAAGGTGGCGATGCCACATTTACTGTTCCTCAGTCGTTGAGTACCAACTTTCCGAACAACAAGGTAGACGTAATGTTGCCTTTGCCTGCCAACCTCGACTTTGGCGCTTCGTATGAATTTGGAAAAAACAAACAATGGATGGTCGGTTTGAACCTCTGCTATGTATTCTGGGGTACTTATGATTCACTCGTTTTCACTTTTGAGAAAACAACCGCTGCCGTTGGCCGCACTGCACAACCAACCTTGTATTCCAATAAGCTTGTTCCGCGCATTGGCGCCCAATATCGCATGAATGAAACGTTTACATTCCGCATCGGTGGGTATTTCGATCAGTCACCTGTGAAAGACGATTATCTGAATCCCCAAACCCCGAGCCTCGACCAAATCGGACTTACCTGTGGCGCTTCCATATATCCCCTCAAAGGGTTCAGCATTGATCTTTCTTTCCTGTATATCACAGGCAAAGAGAGAACTGGCACTTACAGCCCCGAAAATTTTGCGGGTACCTACAAGAACCAGGTGTTCATCCCCGGTATTGGATTGACCTATTGTTTTTAACCTTATAATAATATGAACATTATGAAGAAATTACTAGTCATTATATTATCATTGGCGCTGTTTACTGCCTGTGAGCCAAAAATCGATGAATTCAAGGCTTCAGCAAACGGCCTGGACTTCTCAAAATTTGTTTCTGTCGGAAATTCACTGACTTCCGGCTATGCCGATGGTGCACTGTACTTGTCGGGTCAGGAGAATTCTATTCCAAACATCATGGCCACCCAATTTAAAACTGTTGGCGGGGGTGATTTTAAACAACCTTTGATCGGCACCAATGATGGTGTTGGTTTCCAGCAAATTCCCGGTGGAATTTATTGCTATACCAAAATGATCCTGAAAATTGTTCCTGATAAAGACTGCGCAGGAAATCCAACAGGAACTGGTTCTCTAAAGCCAGGTTTTATTTCCACTCCTGATCAGGCCACCTTGCAAGCCCAATTGTTCGCTCCTCCTACTGTGACAGGCCCTTACAACAATATGGGCGTTCCGGGTGCCAATCTCATGAGCATTTTCTACAACAGGTTAGGCGATCCGACTCCCGATGGTCACCCGTTTAATCCATTTTTCGTCAGGTTTGCATCATCACCAAATTCAAGCATGTTACAAGATGCTATTGTACAGCAACCTACCTTCTTTTATCTGTGGATCGGAAACAACGATGCACTTACTTCCGCACTGGCTGGTACCGACCAGTTGCTAACCCCTGCTGATACTTTTGCCAAATACTATCCTATGGCAACAGGGGCATTGCTTGCTTCAACAAAAAAACCAAAAGGAGTTGTTGGTACCATCCCCGATGTTACTTCCATTCCCTTCTTTACGACCATTTCGAAACAACTTCCGTATAACGGAGTTACTTTGGACTCAGCACAGGCTTCAGGCTTAAACCAGCTTTACACCTTGTACGGTCATGGAGATATTAAATGGCAGAAAGGGCAGAATCCATTTGTATATATAAAGAATGATGGAACCTGGGCACAGATGAAGGCAGGGGATTTATTCTTATTAACCTTGCCCACCGACTCTGTCAAATGCAAAGGCATGGGCATCGCTGATCCTACGATACTGCCGATACCACGTCCGTATCCTATCCCGGGAAAATTTGTTCTTGATGGTGCCGAACAGGCAAATATCAAAGCCCGCGTTGATCAATACAACGTGATTATCAAGGGAACCGCTGCAGCCCAGAATCTGGCTTGCGCCGACATGAATGCTCATTTGAAAACATTTGCCAGCGGTATGGTTTTCGATGGGATCAAGGTAAGCACGACCTTTGTGACCGGTGGTTTGTTTTCAACTGATGGCGTTCACCTCAACCCCAGAGGATGCGCTATCACTGCAAACTATTTCCTCCAGGCAATCAATGCCAAATACGGAAGCAATATTCCTCAGGCAAATGTGACAAATTACTCTGGTTTGATTTTCCCGTAAACTAACCGCGGAAACTTTGTAAACGAGTAAACCGGTAAACGGGTAAACAGGAAAGAGCTCAATCAGTTGTTCTGAAAATTAGCTCTACTGTTTGCCCGTTTACTTGTTTACCGGTTTACCTGTTTACCCTTTAACTCTTTCGCCATTTGATCAACGGCTCGTCCCCGATGGCTGATTCCGTTTTTAAGGTATGTGGGCATTTCAGCAAAGGTTTGCCTGTATCCATCGGGGAGGAAAACAGGATCATATCCAAAACCATCTTTACCTCTTCTTTCCAGGGTAATCACACCATCAATCCGGCCTTCGAACAAGTATTCGTTTCCATCCAGGATCAAACAGATCACACACCGAAAACAGGCTTTACGATTTTCCTTTCCGGACAATTCCAATAAAATTTTATCAATATTGTCGTCAAAACTGCAATTTTCACCGGCATAACGTGCAGAATAAACACCCGGGCGGCCCTCAAGGGCATCAATCTCCAGTCCGGTATCATCGGCAAAACAGTTTTTCCCGGTCATCTCGTAAATAAACCGGGCTTTCTGAACTGCATTTCCTTCAATCGTTTCCCGGGTTTCAGGGATATCGATATCCAGATTAACATCTTTCAGACTGAGTATATTAAACTCATGCCCCATGATCGCACGGACTTCATGAAGTTTATGTTTGTTGTTGGTGGCAAAAAGCAAGTTGGTCATTATCAAAAGCTAAAATACTAATTTCCAATTTCTAATTTCTAATTTCTAATTTCTAATTTCTAATTTCTAATTTCTAATTTCCAATACTTCCTTGATCAAAAAAGTAATTAATTCTGTGAAACTCCAACCGTGGGCAAGGGCCATTTTCGGAACAATGCTGGCTGCTGTCAAACCTGGCACGGTATTGACCTCGAGGAAATAAAATTCTTCCCCGGTAAAAATATAGTCAAAACGCACTACCCCTTTACAATTTAATTTCTCATACAACAACCTCGAAATATTCTGGCATAGATCGGATTGTTGGTTGGAAATGTCTGCAGGCACCACCTCTTCGGCCATACCCTTCATATATTTAGCTTCATAATCAAAATATTCCTTTTTAGGAATGATCTCAGTTACAGGAAAAGTGATTATTTTACCTTCAAGCCTGAGTACCCCGCAAGTCAGTTCGCGCCCTTTGATAAATTCTTCAACGAGAATCTCAGAATCTTCATGAAATGCTTTTTCCAGCGCAGGTTTTAACTCCCTTTTCTCATTAACCTTCGACATCCCGACACTTGACCCCCCATTGTTAGGCTTTACGAACACCGGAAGTGCAAGATCTGCCAGTATCCTTGCTTCTGCGTTTACCCCGCCTTTAAACAAATGCAATGATTTTGCCGTATTGATTCCATAAGACCGCACCACATCCTTGCAGAAACTTTTGTTGAACGTAATGGCAGAAGTAGTTACATCGCATGACGTGTATGGAATACCCAGGATATCGAAATACCCCTGGAGCCGGCCATTTTCCCCGGGTGTACCATGGATGGCAATAAACACCACGTCGAACCTGACCCTCCTCCTGCCGATGGTCAGGCTGAAATCATTTTTATCAATCGGGAATTTCTTGAGCCCAACCCGGTAATTCCAGTTCTTTCCTTTAATTTCGATGAGAAAAGGGCAAAACAGCGTTTTGTCAATATGCAGTTCAACCTGCTTTCCACTTTTGATGGAAATCCCGTATTCCCCGGAATCCCCTCCGGCAACGATAGCAACATTCAACATAATTCACGATTTTCAAATCACAAAATTAGTACAAAAAAGTTGCTCCTTGTGCAAAATTCATTTTTTGTGTAAGTTTGTAGATTATTTAGGAAACACAATAAAATTGACCTTTTCGGGTTATCTGATAAATCAACGGATGGATTTTTTACGATTTCTTTTTTCAAAAAAATTTCTGACACATTTTCTGATCGCGATCGGGATAACATTCGTTTTGATCTGGATTACTTTGCAATCGCTTGCATGGTATACCAAACACAATGATTACATCATTGTTCCCGACTTCAGGGGATTGTATTTTACCGATGTCCGTTCAGCGTCCGACAACATCAATTACCAGTTCAATGTGATTGATTCCATATTTGATCCCGACAAACCCAGAGGGTCCATCTTGTCGCAAGATCCATTTCCGGGAGCAAAAGTCAAAAAAAACCGGATGGTTTATTTGACGGTAACATCAATGGTTCCTGAAAAAACAGCCATGCCCGAACTTCGCGACCTTACGTTGCGCCAGGCTCAATCCATGCTTGAATCTGCGGGTTTGAAGATAGGCAGACTGTCATATATTAAATCTTTTGATGAAGATGCCGTACAAAACCAATTTTACAAAGGAAGGATGATCAAAGCCGGTACCGAGCTTGATAAAGGTTCGGTGATAAACCTCACGGTTGGAATGGGTGCAAAGGCTATGATTGATTCGTTGAGGGTGGATAGTTTGGGGGAGTGAAAGGGTGGACGAGTGGACAAGTGGGCGAGTGGGCAGGTGGGCGGATTAACGGGTGAATGGGTAGTTTTTAGTTATTTTTATAGGTGATTTATGAGGCGTTTTTTCTTAATTATATTTTTTACCCTGATAACGTGGGTTGCAGGGTTTACGCAGGAGATCGTTACTGGTTTGCAATTCAACCCGATGGTCAAAGCCAGGGCGATGGAACTATCCCGGATGAACTACCTGAATTCCGGAACCGACACAATACCGGTAGCCATTCCATTTTTTGATGATTTCTCGGCAAACAATGTCTTTCCGTCGTCTGACCGGTGGATAGACCATTATGCTTTTGAAAACGAGGATCTCCCTGTGTTCCCCATTAACCTCGGGGCTATGACCTTAGATGCCATCAATGATTCCGGTAACATGTATCCCACAGCCATTCCTGGTCCGAATAATTTCATTGCAGACCACCTGACCTCCAGATACATCAGGCTCGATTCGGTATTTACGCCTGTGCCACGTGCACTGACACCCGCCGATTCAGTTTATCTTAGTTTTTTTTACCAACCGCAGGGAAGGGGAAAAGCACCGCAAAAAAGCGACTCACTGGTACTTGAATTTCTGGCTGTTCCGGCACATGACAGCCTGATCATGGGCGGAACGATCCATATTCCTGATATGTGGCGGCAAATGTGGTTTGCCAATGGAATGCCCCTGGACACTTTTTATCTGAAAAACAACAAATGGTTTGCACAGGTGATGATTCCACTCACAGATACCATTTTTTTCAAAAATAAATTCAGGTTCAGATTTTTTAATTATGTCAGCCTGGCGAGTTCCTCTTTACCAAGTTGGCAAAGCAATACCGCCCAATGGAACCTCGACAACGTTTACCTCAATGCTGGCCGTAACAGATACGATACTGTTTACCCCCAGCTCCGGTTTGTTTATCGTCCTCCTTCCCTGCTCCGGCGATATGAATCGATGCCCTACATCCAATATTGCGATGATCCGACCAATGAACTCCGTGATACCATCGACATCCTGATGACCAACCGGGATACCCTGACACATACATCATCTTATAACTATTATGTAACCAGTTCCGCACCCAGCTTTTCAAAATCTTACAGCGGCGGGACTTACGATATCAAACCATATTCCTCAACCCCTTACGTAACATATCAGAAGTTTGCTCATCCCGAGGTTCCATTCCTGATTCCGATCGGCGGGGCCGATAGTGCAGTTTTCCTGATGAAACATGTGGTAAAGGAGGTAACGCCAGGATCTGTGATGGGAGATACCATGCAGGCCTACCAGAAATTCTACAATTATTACGCCTATGATGATGGCACCCCCGAGGCAAGTTTCGGGCTTACCCCTGCCGGTTCACAACTGGCCTATCGCTTCCGGCTGAATAAATCACCAGACACCCTGCGTGCGATCAGAATGTATTTCAACAGAACATTGGGGAATACCAGCCAGCAGTTTTTCTACCTTACCGTCTGGAATGATAATGCCGGAAAACCCGGGGATACCATTTATACCGAACTTGTGATGCCCAGATATGCTGATAGCATCAATAAATTCGTAACCTACCACATCAAACGGCCACTTGGGATTACCGGGACTTTTTACGTGGGTTGGGAACAAACAACCGACGACTTTCTTTCGATTGGATTCGACAGGTACACCAACAGCCAGAATGAGATTTTCTGGAATTGTACAGGCACCTGGAATAACTCCTCCATGTCTGGTTCCCTGATGATCCGTCCGGTGATAGGAAAACCTATTCCATTGGGTATTGGTGAAATTTCCTCTGAGAAATCAACGATTGTTGCCTATCCTAATCCGTGTAGTACCAGATTTTTACACCTCCGGATTCCGGAAACACCTGAAAAACCCAAAATTTTCGAAGAAGGCGTGGCTGTTATTTATAACCTTATGGGCCAAATCCAGTTGAGAACAGGGTATCAAAAGGAAATCGATGTAAGTTCGCTTGCCAACGGAATCTATTTTCTTGAAATCAGAAATCGTTCCGGCATCCGTGCCGGTATTACAAAATTCATCATATCCCGCTAATGACCGAGGCATCGCAACTGCGGTGGTTGAAAATTCATTTTTCGGGTTAGAAATATTTACCATGGAGGATAAACCCGAAATTCCAGAAGAATCCGGAGAATTATTTGAACACTTCCGATTTGTGGTCGACCGGGGACAAAACCCTTTGCGGATCGATAAATATCTGATGGCTAAAATCGAAAATGCCTCCAGAAACCGGATACAAAACTCTGCACACGCCGGTAATATCTTTGTGAATGAGGTGGTGGTCAAACCCAATTATAAAGTAAGGCCACTGGATGTGATCACCATTGTGCTTGCTTATCCGCCCCGGGATACAGAAGTTTATCCTGAAAACATCCCCATTGATATTGTATATGAGGACCACGATATCCTGGTGGTGAACAAAGCCCCGGGAATGGTGGTGCATCCAGGTCACGGGAACTTCACCGGAACCTTGCAGAACGGACTTTTGTATCATTTGCAGCAAAATAACCCCGGTGATCCGGACGCAAAACCCTATCTTGTCCACCGGATTGATAAAGATACCAGCGGAATCATCCTGATTGCCAAAAATGAACTTGCCCAGTCTAAAATCGCAAAACAGTTTTTTGACCATACCATTGACCGCACCTACATTGCACTCGTTTGGGGGAATATCGATCACGATGAAGGGACTATTGATGCAAATATCGGGCGTGATATGAGGAATCGTCTTGTTCAGGCAGTGTATGAGGATCCTGAGAAAGGCCGTCATGCAGTTACCCATTACCACGTTTTGGGACGGTTTGGGTATGTCACCCTGGTTGAATGCCGTCTGGAAACCGGACGCACCCATCAGATCAGGATCCACTTCAAACATATCGGACATCCGTTGTTCAACGATGAAAGCTACGGTGGTTCCGAAATTCTGAAAGGGACTACCTTTACCAAGTATAAGCAGTTTGTGAATAACTGTTTTAATTTATTGCCGAGGCAGGCATTGCATGCCAAATCGTTGGGATTCATTCATCCTACTACGAAACAATTCGTCCATTTCGACTCGGAATATCCGGCAGATCTGGCTGCAGTTATTGATAAATGGAGACAGTACGGGAATTTGATCAAGGGTGAACAGGTAAACGGGTAAACGGGTAAACAGGTAAACGGGTAAACGGGTAAACGGGATGGGTGAAAAGTTTAAACAGGGACTTTATGAAAAATGACAAGAGGGAAGACGGAGGCTTTTTTCAGGTTGTGGCATCATGCTATTTCTGGGTGTCCTTGTTTGTAGTCTCTGCAATTCTGTTCCCGATTCCGATATTCTTATGGATTACAACCGTTTTATTTGACCGCAGAAGGTATTTACTGCATCAGTTCACCTGCAGATGGTCAGATATAATATTGGGGATCAATCCCTACTGGAAAGTTCGGGTGGAAGGGCGAAAAAAGATTGATCCGAAAAAAGTTTATGTGATGGTTTCAAATCATCAGTCGGGACTGGATATTCTGGTTCTTTTTAAACTTCACCGTCATTTTAAATGGGTTGCGAAAAAAGGGTTGTTTATTATTCCTTTCATTGGTTGGAACATGGCACTCAATGGTTATATATCAATTGAACGAGCCCGGGGAAGAAGTAAGCTGCAAATGATGGACAAGGCAGCGGCCTCCATTCGGGCCGGAAATTCGGTCATTCTCTTTCCGGAGGGAACACGCTCACCCGACGGTAATCTTCAGAATTATAAAACCGGTGCATTCAGGCTCGCTCTGGAAACCCACTCACCGATCCTGCCAGTGGTGATCAAGGGAACTCATCTTGCCATAAAGAAGGGAGGGTTGCTGATCCATAAAAACGATCATGTCAAAGTCGTTGTGCTTGACCCTATTCCGTACGAATCTTTCAGCCATCTGGATTCAAAAGAATTGGCGCAAATGATACAGGAAAAGACCAACCTGGAGCTACAATCACCAGACTGAATCCACCTGTACACACCGATGATCATGGGCACAATTATTCATTTTTTGCCATTTTGTCATAGATGAAATATACAAATACGTCATTTTGTCGTATTTTCTTTTTCTTTTTCCCATGGTACAACCTTTGACTTTTTTGGGGAAACAAACCCAAGTTTAACCCTTAAATATAGGAGATTACATTATGACACTCATTAAATGGCAACACAGGAATCCGTTATCGGATATGGTCAGCAACATCTTTGACAACGACCTGGGTGATTTTTTCGGAAAACGTTTCAGTGACCCGGCCGCAAACATCATCGAAAGCAGTGATTCATTTCATCTTGAAATCGCAGCTCCCGGAATGGTCAAGGATGATTTCAAAATCAACCTTGAGAACAACATTCTCACCATTTCCGTGGAAGTGGAAGATCAGAAACGGGAAGAAGGCCGGAATTACTCAAGAAAAGAGTTTTATTACGGCTCATTCAGCAGGTCGTTTACCTTACCAAAAACCATCGATCTTGACAACATCAAGGCCGACTATGAGAGCGGTATTTTAAAGATAGCCCTGCCAAAGAAAGATGAAGCAAAGGTTGATATTAAAAAGGAAATCAAGATTTCCTGATCTCAAATCCGGATCGATGAACCCTGTCGGCAGTTACAACGCCGGCAGGGTTTTTTATTTTATACCTTTGCCGGATGAAGAATACGCAAAAGGCTCATCTTGCTTTACTAAGTACCACCCTAATTTTTGGCGTTGCCTATAACATCGTCAAAAGCCTGATGCCTGTCATGCTATCACCAATGCAACTGATTTTTATCCGGATGCTGGGTGGTATGCTTATTTTCTGGTTATTTCAGCGACTTTTTGTTCCGGAGAAAGTTGAACGAAAAGACCTTATGATGCTTGCAATTTGCGGCGTATTCGGGTTTGCCATGAACCAGGCCCTTTTTTATGCCGGCCTGAACCTCAGCACCCCTGTTGATGCTTCGCTCATCCATGTGCTTAACCCAATCGTGGTAATGGTGTTTGCCAGCCTGATAATGGGAGAAAAGGTTACCTGGACAAAAGCGGGGGGCATTGCCCTTGGTGCATCAGGGGTATTCATTTTAATACTTTATGGTCGTGTTGTGAGCTTTAACGGAAGCCATGCATTAGGAAACATGCTGATTTTCCTGAACATGGTATGCTATGCCCTTTACCTGGTCCTGATCAAGCCTCTTGTTGGAAAATACCATACCACGACCATTTTAAAATGGGTCTCTTTCTTCGGTTTTATTTTTGTTTTTCCGTTTTCTGTAAAACCAGCCATGGAGATTAATTTTGCCGCCATCACCTTCACCGCCTGGCTTGGAATAGCCTATATCATTGTGCTTAATACATTTGTGGCCTACCTGCTGATCAATTTCGCCCTTAAAAGTGTGAGTGCAACAGTAGTAAGCTACTACAGCTATCTCCAGCCTGTTATTGCCGCGATCATGTCGGTAACCATCGGACAGGGTGGCATTACCGGGCCAAAAATTTTTGCTGCACTGCTTATCTTTTCCGGAGTCTATGTGGTAAACAAGTCCAAATGACCTACCCAGTCCTCCCCCTCTCTTTTAGGAGAGGGGGCCGGGGGGTGAGGTGTCTGATGTTTTAGGAGAGGGGGCCGGGGGGTGAGGTATCTGATCTATCAGAAAAAGTGCCTGAAAGGCAATAAAATATATTCAAAGATCTTTTCGATAAGCGGACGCCTTTTCCATTCCGGGTAATCCAATCCCTGGGAGTTTCTGACAGTTTCAGCAACGTGCTCCAGCAACTGGCGTAAAATTTCAGGTTCTGAGCCAATCAGGGCAATTTCATATTGATACCGAAAACTGCGAAAATCAAAGTTGGCACTTGAAATAGAGAATATTTCATCATCGATCACAAGCAGTTTGGCATGCAGGTTATGCGGCAGATAGAACAGCAGTTTGATACCTGCATTGTGAAGCAATCCGAGGTATTTATTCCTCAGGATATCAACCATCCGCATATCAGAATGCTTTGGCATGATCACCTGCACATCAACCCCACGTTTGCTCGCATCCATCATGGCTTTTCGAAGCAGGAACCCCGGGAGGAAATAGGGAGTTTCGATAAGAACCGATTTTTCCGCCTGTTTGATCAGTTGGGTATATCGCTTCCTGAGCCGTTGAAATTGAAGGGATGGCACATCGCGGATTATTTCAAAATTTCCCGATTTGATTTTTCGGGTGAAGGTGACTTTGTTGGTAATGATAAACGGGTTGAAAGCATTGAAATTTTCAAGGAAGACTTTTTTAAAAGAAAGTGCCAGTTCGCCTTCCATGCGCAGGCAGAGTTCACGCCAATTCAGGTTATAACCGGTAATGTTGGCCGAGCCGATGTAGCTGATTATATCGTCGATGACTAAAATCTTCCGGTGGTCGCGGCGGTGGCCCCGGGTAAAAATATCGCTGTTGATTTTGATTTTTTCGAAAAATTTAACTTCGCCTCCCAATCGTATCAGGTCTGTAAAAAAGGTCTCCGAAACCGGCCCCTTTCCCCATGAATCGATCAGGATTTTTATTTTTACCCCGTCCCGCACCTTTTTCGTAAGTGCATCCCGAAATCGTACCCCCATGTGGTCATTGGCAAATTTGTATGTTTCCAGGTAAATATACTCTTTTGCCTGAGCTATGTCGATAAGCATCAGGTTGTAAAATTGTATTGTGTCGTCAATGATCCTGTACTCCATGCCAATGATTTTCTCCGGTTCAGGAAGGGTCAATTTCCACATTCCAGTTCAAATTTACGAAAAGGAATCAATACCGGTGGCATCCATCAGCCGGATTGGATAAATTTTGCGTAAGTTTGCTGAAAAAAGAGCCTCATGATCAAATCCATGACAGGTTACGGGAAGTCGGTTCTTGATATTACCGGACGAAAACTCACCATTGAAATCAAAACGCTTAACAGCAAACAGCTCGACCTGAACCTGAAAATACCAGGGTATTTCCGCGAGAAGGAATGGGAAGTCAGGGGAAAGCTTACACAGCGTTTTGAGCGCGGTAAAATTGATTTTTACATTGGCACGGAGGTAACAGGTGAAATGCTGAGTTATTCTATCAACCGTCCACTTGCCAAAAAGTACCATGAGGAGTTAAAAAAACTTGCAATTGAACTTCATGAGGAATGTCCCGCAGAAATGCTTTCGATGGTACTCAAAATGCCTGATGTGATGCAAACAAGCCGGGACGAATTGAGTGAACACGACTGGGATTCCATTTCCTGTGCCATTGATGATGCAACTGCGCAAACAGATGCTTTCAGGATAAATGAAGGAAAAGTACTTGAGCAGGACATGATTAACCGTGTAAACAGCATCCTGCAACTGCTTGATTCCATTGACCCATTTGAGAAGAGACGTATTATCGACCTGCGGGAACGTTTGCTCCGTGATTTCTCAAAACACACCAGCGACTTTACCGGTTCGCTACCTGACCAGAACCGTTTCGAACAGGAACTTATTTACTACCTTGAAAAACTTGACATCACTGAAGAGAAAGTACGATTGAGAAAGCACTGCCTGTATTTTCTGGATACCTTGCAAGAGGCGGTTTCACAAGGAAAGAAGCTTGGATTTGTCACCCAGGAAATGGGCCGTGAAATCAACACCATCGGATCAAAAGCCAGTGATGCGGAAATTCAGATGATTGTTGTGCAGATGAAGGACGAACTGGAGAAGATTAAAGAGCAGTTGGGGAATATTCTTTAAGGAATTTGAAAATTTGAAAATTTGAAAATGTAAGGGAATGCAGGGGAAAGCGATTATTGTTTCAGCTCCTTCAGGGGCAGGGAAGACAACCATTGTAAAGCATCTGCTGAAAGCAATTCCATATCTGGAATTTTCAATTTCAGCCTGTAGCAGAGCTAAACGCAATGAAGAAACCCATGCCAAAGATTACTATTTTATCTCCGGGGATGATTTCAGAGAAAAAATTGCCCGGGATGAATTTGTGGAATGGCAGGAAGTTTATCCCGGTAGTTATTATGGCACGCTTAAATCGGAAATGAACCGCATCTGGTCACTTGGTAAAACACCTATTTTTGACGTCGATGTATTAGGGGCGATCAATTTGAAGAGATACTTCGGTGAAAAAGGGCTCGGAATCTTTATCCAGCCACCATCAATTGAAGAGCTCGAATCAAGGTTAAAAAACCGTGGCAGCGAATCGGAAGAAACCTTACGTAAAAGAATTGACAAAGCCTCGTACGAAATTACATTTGCCACGCGTTTCGATCACATCATTGTCAATGACAACCTGGAACTGAAATGCCGGGAGATCATTATCCTTGTCAACAACTTTTTACAGGTTTAAATGCATTTCAATCGTAAATCGTAAATCCCAATTCGTAAATCGTAAATCCTGATTCCCTTGTCCTCCTCCCCTTCCAAAACCGGACTCCTCTTCGGTTCCTTCAACCCGATTCACTCAGGTCATCTGATGATTGCATCCTTTATGGCAGAGTACACTGACCTGGATCAGGTTTGGTTTGTAGTATCCCCTCACAACCCGCTCAAAGAAAAATCATCGTTGCTGGCAGATTACCATCGCCTTACCATGGTTAACCTGGCCATTGAAGATGATAGCAGGTTCCGGTCATCTAATATCGAGTTCAAACTTCCTCAGCCTTCTTATACAATTGATACACTGACCTATATTTCAGAAAAGTTCCCCGGAAAAGAGTTTGTCCTGATTGCCGGGAGCGATAACCTGCCAACTTTTCATAAATGGAAAAACCATGAGGAGTTGCTGAGACAATACCATATATATCTGTATCCCCGTCCCGGCACAAAGGCAAGTCCATTCGATCAGCATCCATCCATCACAAAGGTTGATGCCCCGTTGATCACCCTTTCATCTTCGTTTATCCGTAAGGGCATCCGTGATGGCAAAAACATGCGTTATTTCCTGCCGGAAAAGGTGTGGAAGTATGCGGAGGAGATGCATTTTTACAGAATGTGACAGGTGACACGTGACAGTTGCCACATGCAAAGTATTGGTTTACAGTGTTTTTTTTGCAAATGCCAGAATGGATTCAAGAGTTGTTTCCGGTGCTTCAATGTATCCCATGTGCCCGCAATCACGCAGAAGCAGTGTTTCGCTCACTTTTGGCAAGGTTATCATGTCCCAGATGCGGGTTGGCGGCACTCTCGAATCTTTTAACCCCAGAATAAACAAAACTGGCAATTCCGTGCTTTTAAGCAGTTTCGATTGGTCTTTGCGAATTTTCATCCCTTCAAGTGCTGCAACAACCCCCTCTTTTTCCATTTTTGAAGCCCGTTGAATCAACCGTTCAATCACCTTTGCAAATTTCTTATGCACCTCGGCAGGAAAAAGGCTTGGAATAAACTGTGCCACATAACTGAATTTGTCCTGGTTTACGATGGCGATGGTCCGGTCGCGGTTTCCCTGCTCAGCTGAGGTATCAGCGAAACAATGTGAGTGAAAAAGAGTGAACCCCCGAAGCAGCTTTGGATATTTTCCGGCAAAGGCCAGGGTCACATATCCTCCCATGGAATGGCCCACCATCATGCATTTCCCGACTTTCAACCTTTTCAGAACAGTAAAAACCACATCGGCCATGAGTTCCATGCTATGCACCTTGTCGATGCAGTCGCTCTTGCCATGACCCGGCAGATCAATTGTGATCACCCGGTACTTTTTTGAAAGTTGCGTTGAAAAACCGGCCCATATTTTCAAAGATTCTGTAAACCCGTGAAGCAGGACGATCACCTTGCCGATACCTTCATCGGTATAATTGATGTTTTTCTTATTGATTTTTATGGCGGACATATTGGATTGATGATTTACGATTTCGGATTGACGATTCCCTGCATTGCTTTCATTGCCTGCATTACTGCATTAATTTTTCAATCTCATCCACTGTTTTAGGAATGGGTTTACCCAGCACCCTGTATCCATCGGCAGTAACAAGTACATCGTCTTCGATGCGGATACCGCCAAAATCTTTATATGTCTCTACCACATCGTAGTTGATGAACTCTGCGAGTTTATTCTCGGCTTTCCATATATCGATCAATTCGGGAATAAAATAGATACCCGGTTCGATGGTCATCACGAATCCTTCCTGGAGTTTACGTCCAAAACGCAGGAAAGCCAGTCCGAACTCCTGGCTACGCTGAACTTCGTCATCGTATCCGATGAAATTTTCGCCGAGTCCTTCGAGGTCATGGACATCAAGCCCGAGCGGATGTCCCAATCCGTGGGGGAAAAACAGCGTATGCGCACCTTTCAAAGCAGCTTCTGTCGGATCACCCTTCATGATACCCAGGTTGATAAGACCTTTCGCAATTTCAGTAGCGGCCAGCATGTGGATTTCTTTGAAGGGCACTCCCGGTTTCACGGCTTTTGCAGCCGTCAGGTTGGCGTTCAGCACCACTTCGTAAATCCCCCTCTGACGATCGTTGAACTTCCCTCCTACCGGAACCGTTCGGGTAATGTCGCTTGAATAGTGGAGGTCATTTTCACAACCGGCATCAATGACCAGCATCCTGCCCTCAACAAGAGTATTTCCGTGATAATGGTTGTGAAGGGTTTGCCCGTTGATGGAGAGGATGACTGGGAAAGAGACAGGACCTGCCAGCGAAAGGGCAATCCCTTCAATGGTTCCGGCAATTTCGCGTTCGACCACTCCGGGTTTTGCCATTTTCATTCCGGTTGTATGCATCTTATATGCAACATCGACCATTTTTTCGATTTCTGCCACTTCCATCGGGTCTTTCTTCATTCTCAGTTTAATAATCGCCCTGATCAGTGGTTCTGAGGCTTTTTCTTTTAGTTCCAGATGGGGAATATGCAATAAATCGCTTAGCCATATAATGGTTTCTCCGCGGTATGGCGGCACAAAATGAATCATACGCCCGCTCTCCAGTGCAATTTTTATCATTTCATTCAGCCCCGTCAACGGCGCAGTGTTCTCCACTCCAACTTTGGCAGCCTGATCCTTCATAGTCGGCTGTACTCCCATCCAGATGATGTCTTCAATGTCAACATCGTTTCCGAAAATAAAATCCATCTCTTCGTCAAGATCAATGATACCTGCCAGATCGGGATGATCCAATCCGAAAAAATAGGAGAAATTACTATCCTGGCGGAAGGAATAGGTGTTTGCAGGATAGTTAAAAGGAACTTCCTGGTTGCCAATAAACAGAACAAGTCCGCCTGAGAGTTCAGCGCGGAGTTTTTTGCGACGGTCGCTGTAAACGGTTGCTGGGAACATAATTTAGACTGGATTAGAATTGTGGGAATAACTGATATATTTCTTTATAGATAATAATTTCGTTTTAATTTTGTGAAATAAAGAACAAATATATTAAAAGCTTGTTATGAATTCCTCTTTTTTACAATTTTCTTCAATCACAAAAAAGATCTGGATGGCATTTCTGGGTCTGTTTCTGATGATTTTTCTGGTGGTCCACCTCGGAATTAACTTATGTTTGTTACGCGACGACGGAGGCGTCTGGTTCAATGCTGCAGCCCATTTCATGGGAACGAACTATATTGTAAAGGTATTTGAAATCGTTCTTTTCGGGGGCTTTATTATTCATATCCTCCTTGGGATTATTTTACAGGTACAAAACTGGATGGCCCGGCCGGTCCGGTATCTGGTCTCGAATAAAACCGACACTCCGTTCCTGTCAAAATACATGATTTACACTGGAGGCATCGTACTGATCTTCCTGATCATCCACTTCATGAATTTCTATTTCATCAAGCTCGGATGGGTGTCGAATCCGAATTTTATAGAAGGCGAGCCCAATTTCTATATTATTGCACAGGAGTTGTTTGCGCAGCCGGTATATTCCATGCTCTACGTGATATTGTTCATCGTGCTTGGTTTTCACCTCAACCAGGCTTTCCAGGCAGCATGGCAAACACTTGGAATTAACCATCCTCAGTATAATTCGTGTATCCAGTGGTTCGGAACCGTTTATGCCATTGTGGTTCCATTAGGCTTTATTATCATTCCCATTTACTTTTTACTTATCCGTTAGTCATCATGGCTGAATTAAATTCAAAGATTCCCAAAGGTTCACTTACCTCAAAATGGACCCATTACAAAGACCATCAGAACCTCGTAAACCCAAGCAATAAGCGCAAACTCGACATTATCATCGTTGGAACCGGCCTGGCAGGATCTGCGGCCGCAGCCTCCCTTGGGGAAATGGGCTTTAATGTGAAGATTTTCTGTTACCAGGATTCACCACGCCGTGCACACAGCATCGCGGCACAAGGCGGGATCAACGCTGCCAAGAACTATCCGAACGACGGCGACAGCATTTACCGGCTCTTCTACGACACCATCAAAGGTGGAGATTACCGTGCCCGTGAAGCAAACGTATACCGGCTGGCTGAGGTGAGCAACACCATCATCGACCAGTGCGTTGCACAGGGTGTTCCCTTTGCCCGTGAATACGGCGGATCACTTGAAAACCGTTCATTTGGCGGTGCCCAGGTTTCACGCACCTTTTATGCCCGCGGACAAACCGGACAGCAACTGCTGCTTGGCTCCTATAGTGCACTCAGCCGTCAGATCAAACTGGGAACGGTGAAGCTATACGATCGCCACGAAATGATGGATGTTGTTCTCGTTGACGGGAAAGCACGCGGCATCATTGCCCGCGACCTGATTACCGGAAAACTGGAACGTCATTTTGGACATGCAGTGGTAGTAGCCACTGGTGGTTACGGGAATGTTTTTTATCTGTCAACCAATGCCATGGGCTCAAATACCAGCGCCATCTGGCAGATGTTCAAGAAAGGTGCCTGGTTTGGGAACCCTTGCTTTACGCAGATTCATCCAACCTGCATCCCCGTTCATGGTGATTTTCAATCGAAACTTACCCTGATGAGTGAAAGTTTGCGGAACGATGGCCGTATCTGGGTCCCGAAAAGGAAAGAGGACGCTGAAGCCCACCGCCACGGTAAGCTGAAAGCCAATGATATTGCGGAAGAAAACCGCGACTATTTTCTGGAGCGCCGCTATCCTGCTTTTGGAAACCTGGTACCCCGCGATGTGGCATCCCGTGCCGCCAAGGAGCGGTGCGATGCCGGTTTTGGCGTTGGCGAAACCGGACTGGCCGTATTCCTCGATTTCAAAGAGTCGATAGGGCGCCTGGGAAAACAGGTGATCGAAGACCGGTATGGCAACCTTTTCCAGATGTATGAAAAGATCGTTGATGAAAATCCCTATATAAACCCGATGATGATCTACCCGGCAGCCCATTACACCATGGGTGGCACCTGGGTTGATTATGAACTGCAAACCACCGTAACCGGTTTGTTTGCTGCCGGTGAGGCGAACTTCTCCGACCATGGCGCCAATCGGCTGGGTGCCTCCGCTTTGATGCAGGGACTGGCCGACGGATATTTTGTATTGCCCTACACTGTTCAAAACTACCTTGCCGGAGAAATCCGTGTGGCCAGGATGTCGACCGATAAAGCTGAATTCGCTGAAGCAGAAAAAGCTGTCCAGACCCGCCTCGAGAAACTCATGGCGATAAAAGGTACCAGATCGGTTGACCAGTTCCACAAGGAACTCGGGAAGATCATGTGGGAATATGTTGGTATGGCACGCAACGAAGCCGGCCTGAAAAAAGCCATTGAACTTATTCGCAAATTAAGGGTTGAATTCTGGAAAGATGTTAAAATCCCCGGAGCACTGAACGAGTTGAACCCTGAACTTGAAAAAGCCAACCGTGTGGCCGACTTCATGGAATTGGGTGAATTGATGGCGCACGATGCCCTTAACCGTAATGAAAGTTGCGGCGGCCATTTCCGCGAAGAGTACCAAACGGAAGAAGGCGAATGCAAACGCAATGATGATGATTACAAATACGTGGCTGCCTGGGAATACATTTCTGACGGACAATTCAAGTTGCACAAGGAAGATCTGGTTTATGAGGAGATTGAGGTGAAGCAGAGGGTTTATAAATAAATTACGATTTACGATTTACGATTTACCGATTGATGATTGATGATTTACGATTTTAAATAGATTAGAGATATGAAACTGACGCTGAAAATCTGGAGGCAGAAGGATGCGAAATCCACCGGAAAATTTGTCACTTACTCCATTGACAACATTTCACCGAATTGTTCTTTCCTGGAGATGCTGGATATTCTCAATGAACAACTGATTGCGAAGAATGAAGAGCCTGTGGTATTTGACCACGATTGCCGGGAAGGTATCTGCGGAATGTGCAGTTTATATATCAATGGCCGTCCTCATGGCCCTGATGATGCAGTAACAGCCTGTCAGTTGCACATGCGGAAATTCAAGGATGGCGATACCATCGTCATTGAGCCCTGGCGTGCGAAACCATTCCCGGTTATCAAGGATCTGATGGTAGATCGTTCTGCATTTGACAAAATCATCCAGGAAGGCGGATATATTTCAGTGAATACCGGTGGCGCTGCCGAAGCCAACAACATCCTGGTGGGCAAAGAAAATTCGGAACTGGCCATGGACGCAGCCTCCTGCATTGGCTGTGGTGCCTGTGTCGCCGCCTGCAAGAATGCCTCCGCCATGCTTTTTGTTTCAGCAAAGGTTTCTCAGTTTGCCCTTTTACCCCAGGGACAGATTGAAGCTAAACAACGGGTGATGAGGATGGTGAAAAAGATGGACGAACTGGGTTTCGGTAATTGCACCAATACCTATGCCTGCGAAGCTGAATGTCCGAAGCTGATTTCCCGCTCAAACATTGCCCGGATGAACCGGGAGTTCATGTGTGCGAAGGTTATTTGATCATTTTGTTAATAACTTTTTCTTTTTAACGTATTACCTTTTCGATTTTTCCGGATTAAGCTATAAAAACTTTATGGCTCCGCTAATCCGATTCAAATTGGTCGAAATTGATTCAAATATCAGTTTCACCGGAAAAACAAAGAAAAAACTGAAATATCCGGTTCGTTCATTAGCCCTCATTCCAGTCCCCAAAATACCGGCAACCCGGCAAAGTTATGGTACCATCCCGGAAATATTCTGGCAATGATTTGAAATGAAAATGCAATTGCATTTCAGGAAAGAACCTATGAGGGGACCAGGTGGAATACTTTTGCGGTGAGAGGCCTGCGCGATTGACATCCTGGTGAGTAAACCACCCTACCCCGCCACAAATCCCCTCGCCTTCTCCAGCGCCGCCGGAATCCCGGCCGGGTTTTTCCCGCCGGCCGTGGCAATGTGGGGTTGTCCGCCACCACCGCCCTGGATCTCCTTCGCCAGTTCACGTATGATGTTGCCGGCATGTAATTTCCGCTCTTTTACCAGATTTTCAGATAGCATCACTGTAAGTGTTGCCTTTCCGTCGGCTTCGGTAGCCAGAACGAGAAAAAGATCGGGAATGGAGGCATTCAGTTCATAGGCAAGGCTTTTCACAGTTTCTGCATCCAGGTCAACTTTCATGGTTAAAAAGTTGATGCCATTGTAGTGTTGCACCTTTGCGGCATATTCCGCTTTAAGTTGCTGTATTTTAAGCTTGCCAAGCTCGGCTACCTGCTTTTTGAGCTCCTGGTTTTCTTCGAGTAAATTATTTACTCCTTTCAACAACTCTTTCGGATTTTTTAACAAATCACTGATTTCTCCCAGCAGAAGATCGCGGGAATTCCAGTATTCTTCAGCTTTCCCTGCGGTGATGCCTTCAATGCGTCTTATCCCTGCTGCGATGGCTCCTTCTGAAATAATTTTAAAGAGACCAATCTGTCCGGTCGCCGGAACGTGTGTTCCTCCGCACAATTCCACTGAATAGCCCGGATCAAATGTGATTACACGAACATGGTTACCGTATTTTTCCCCGAAAAGTGCCATGGCGCCACGGGCTTTGGCTTCGGCGATCGGGAGGGAACGTTCCTCTTGCAACACGATATTCTCCCTGATTTTTTCATTTACGATTGCCTCAACACGGGCAATTTCCTCCTTGCTCACCTTGGCAAAGTGAGTAAAATCGAAACGAAGCCTGTTTTCATCGACCAGGGAACCTTTTTGCTCTACATGGTTGCCAAGCACGCTCCTCAGGGCTGCATGCATGAGGTGTGTGGCGGAATGATTATTCTCGGTGTTCCGCCGTTTGACATCGTCCACAATGACTACAACCGGATGAGAAGGATTTGAAGGCATGGATTTGGCAATCAGAATGATGAGTTCGTTCTCTTTTACCGTATCAATGATCTCAATTTTTTCATCCCCTGATACCAACCATCCTCTGTCGCCGACCTGTCCGCCCGACTCGGCATAAAAAGGTGTCTGTGCAAGTACGATGTGAAAAAGTTCTTCCCCTTTGCTCACCACTTTCCGGTATCGGGTAATTACAGTCTCAGTCCGGAGAAGATCGTACCCGATAAATTCGGGCATCCCGGCATCCTCAACCAGTGTAACCCAGTCGGAGGTGTCAACAACTGCATCCTGCCGGGATCTGGCCTTCTGAGCAGCAAGGCCTTTTGAAAAACCTTCCATGTCGACCGTCCAGCCAATTTCCCTTGCCATGAGTTCTGTGAGGTCGATGGGGAAGCCAAAGGTGTCGTAGAGTTCGAAGGCGAAGGGGCCATCGATGACTGATGGACGATTGACGATTGACGATTGACGATTTTCGGCGGCATCTAGAGCTGTCGTATTTCCGCCAGGGTTTCCTGGAAGGGACTCTCCCTGTTTGGGGAGGGGTTGGGGTGTAGCTATATAACTGTTAAATCGCTGAATTCCTGTTGCCAAGGTCCTGAGAAATGCCGATTCTTCTTCCCGGATCACATTGGTAATCAATTCTTTTTGTGAAACCAATTCTGGAAAAACTTGTCCCATCTGGGAAATCAGCACAGGGATTAATTCATTGATAAACGGCTCTTTGAAACCAAGGAAAGCATAACCATATCGCACAGCCCTCCGTAAAATCCGGCGGATCACATATCCTGCTTTGACATTCGAAGGGAGTTGCCCGTCGGCAATGGCAAAGGAAATGGCTCGCAGATGGTCTGCGATCACCCGCATGGCAATGTCTGACTTTTTATTATCCCCATATCTCACACCGGCCTTCCGGGCAATTACCTGGATGATTGGCTGGAATACATCGGTATCGTAATTTGATTTTGTTCCCTGCATCACCATGCAAAGCCTTTCAAAACCCATCCCTGTATCAACATGTTTAGCCGGAAGTTCAACAAGCTGGCCGCTGGCCATTCTGTTGAACTGAATAAATACCAGGTTCCAGATTTCGATCACATGCGGATCACCTTTGTTCACAAGGTCTTTCCCCGGAATCCTGAGTTTTTCAGCTTCGTCGCGGATATCGGCATGAATTTCAGAACATGGGCCACACGGGCCGGTATCACCCATCTCCCAGAAGTTATCTTTTTTCGAGCCCAGAAGAATCCGTTCTTCAGGGATATGCTGTTTCCAGAATTCAAATGCTTCATGGTCACGGGCCAGACCCTCCTTGTCATCGCCTTCAAAAACAGTCACATAAAGACATTCCTTGTCAATTTTCAATACTTCAGTGAGTAATTCCCATCCCCATGCAATGGCCTCTTGTTTAAAATAATCACCGAACGACCAGTTGCCCAGCATTTCGAACATGGTGTGATGATAGGTATCATGACCAACTTCCTCGAGATCATTGTGTTTACCGGAAACACGCAAACATTTTTGGGTGTCGGCCACCCGTTTGTGTTTACCTTCCTGGTTACCCAGAAAAATATCTTTAAACTGGTTCATGCCGGCGTTGGTAAACATCAGTGTCGGGTCGTTCTTTACCACCATGGGTGCGGATGGAACGATGGTATGTTGTTTTGACTGAAAGAAATCAAGGAAAGCCTGGCGGATATCTGTATTATTCATCTAATTATAAGATTAACAAATCATTAACAATCTTTAACATTTTTTAAAAGCCGAAAACGGCTGCAAAGTTAATTATTTACTTAATTTTGTAGCTGTTAGCCTGCCTGTTTTGAACAATTCTTTATTACCTGTTGATGAGTAAGGTAAAGTACAAATTCAATAAAAAGTCATTAACCTTCGACCGGGTGCATACAACGATGCGGAAGCGTTTGTTGTATTTTTTCTCACACCTGTCGACAGGTGTTGTATTTGCGGCTGTGGTGCTGGTGATTGCTTACAATTTCCTGGATTCCCCAAAGGAAAAAGCCCAGAAGCGGGAGATTGACCAGATGAAGCTACAGTACCAGATTTTGAATGATCAGCTTGATAAAGTGACAAAAATCATAGCCGACCTTCAGGACCGCGACGACAATATTTACCGGGTGATTTTTGAGGCAGAACCCATTCCCAACTCGATTCGTTCAGCCGGAATTGGAGGAATCGACCGTTATGAAGCGCTGAAAGGTTACACCAACTCTGATCTCATCATTGAGACAGAAAAAACGATGGACCGGATTTTAGGAAAACTTTATGTTCAGTCAAAATCCTTTGATGAGGTTTTTGACCTCGCAAAGAACAAAGAGAGGATGTTGGTTTCTATCCCTGCCATTCAGCCGGTCAACAATAAAGATCTCAAGCGGATTGGTTCATATTTTGGTGCACGGATGGATCCCTTTTACAAGGTCAGGAAGTTTCATGAAGGGATGGATTTTTCGGCAACCGTCGGAACCGAAATATATGCCACAGGCAATGGTACAGTTACCGATGCCGGCCGCGATGTGCAGGGTGGATACGGCAATGAAATCCGCATCAATCACGGATACAGTTATCAAACTGTTTATGCCCACCTTTCGAGAATATTTGTCAAACCCGGTCAGAAAATTCTGCGCGGGCAAATCATTGGTTATGTTGGGAATACCGGTAAATCAACTTCACCCCATTTGCATTATGAGGTAAGGAAAAACGGTGTACCGGTAAACCCGATTTTTTTCTTTTTCAATGACATTACGCCACAACAGTTCCAGATGATGCTTGAATTGTCGGCCCAACCGTCACAAACCATGGATTAGCCAATTTGACGATGTTAAGGAAAAATGCAAAAATTGAAAAGATCTATTATTCAATCGGCGAGGTAGCTGAATTGTTTGATGTGAATGCTTCGCTGATTCGGTTTTGGGAAAAGGAATTTGATGTTCTCAAACCCATGAAAAACAAGAAAGGAAACCGATTATTCACCCAAAAAGACCTGGATAATCTTCGGATTATCTACCATCTGGTAAAAGAGCGTGGGTTTACTTTACAAGGTGCCAAAGACAAGCTGAAGGAAAACAAGGAAGATGTAGTGAACAAAGTGGAGGCCATTGATTCGCTCAACCGGATTAAAGCGTTTCTGCTGGATATAAAGGAGCAGCTTTAATGACCACAGGTACCAAACAAAATTCCGGATCTTTTTTCGAAAATGTGTTTGCCGTGGTAAGGCTTATTCCTTATGGCCGTGTAACATCATACGGGGCCATCGCCGGGTACATTGCCACACGCGGTTCAGCCAGGATGGTTGGCTGGGCAATGAATGCCGCACACATGCAGGTTACGGATATTCCCGCACACCGGGTGGTCAACCGTAACGGACTGTTAACCGGCAAACATCATTTCGGAAACCCGGCTATCATGCAACAGTTACTTGAAAATGAAGGAATCGAAATTAAAAATGACCAGATTACCAGATTTGCGGAAGTTTTCTGGGATCCAAACAAAGAATTGAAAATTGAAAATTACCAGGAACTATGATGCTATTCCCGCCCACTCGCCCACTCGCCCACTCATTTACCCATTCACCAAACCAATAACCCCAAAAAATGACCCTGAATAACACCCAAATAGTTGATGCCCTCAGGCACGTGGATGACCCGGATCTGAAAAAAGACCTGGTCTCCCTTAATATGATTGAAAACATTGCGATTGACGGCAACAAAGTATCGTTTGATGTTGTTTTGACCACCCCTGCTTGTCCGCTGAAAAACCAGATCAGGCAGTCGTGTGTCGATGCAATCCATCAATATGTTGATCCTGCTGCCGAAGTCACAGTAAATATGACCTCCCGGGTTACTTCCCGGCGCAAGGAGACAGATGCCATGCTTAAAAACGTAAAAAACATCATTGCGGTTGGATCCGGGAAAGGTGGTGTTGGAAAATCAACTGTTGCTGTGAACCTCGCCATTGCGCTGTCAAAAACCGGAGCAAAGGTCGGGCTGATTGATGCTGACATTTACGGACCCTCTATTCCCATGATGTTTGGCATGCTCAACGAACGCCCGACAGGGTATGACAAAGACGGCAGGACCTTCGTTTATCCGTTTGAGAAATTCGGGATCAAGGTTTTGTCGATCGGTTTTTTCGTTGACCAGTCGAAAGCGCTCATCTGGCGCGGACCAATGGCTTCAATGGCCCTTCGCCAGCTCTTCACCGATGCCGAATGGGGTGCACTCGACTACATGGTGATCGACCTTCCGCCAGGTACCGGCGACATACCCCTCACATTGATCCAGGACTTCCCTCTCACGGGAGCCATTATTGTGAGTACCCCTCAACAGGTTGCCATTGCTGATGTGCGCAAAGCCGCCGATATGTTCCGCAATGACAAAATCAACATCCCAATACTTGGTTTGGTTGAAAACATGGCCTATTTTTCACCCCCTGAATCACCGGAAAAAAAATATTTTATTTTTGGTGAAGGCGGTTGTAAAAAATTCGCTGCGGAACTCAATATCCCGCTGCTGGGCCAGATCCCAATCGTCCCTGCCATTGCCGATTCAGGTGATTCCGGGGTTCCTATTGCCCTTGACGATCAATCGCCTGTTTCACCTGCCTTCCTGAATTTAGCTGAGACCGTGGCGCAACAGATAGCCATCAGCAATTCGATCAGGGAGATTTTTGGGGGCGGAGAATAGGTGACGGGTAACACGTGACAGGTGACAGGTGACGGGTAACACGTGACAGGTGACAGGTGACGGGTCATTAGAGTAAAAAATTGAATTTAAATTCATTGATCTTAACAAATTTTCAAATCTTCAAATCTTCAAATTTTCAAATCCTTTTCCAATGATAGCCAACCAAGAACTCGAATCGAAAGTAAAAAATGTGCTGGAGCAGATACGTCCATATCTTCAGGCCGATGGCGGTGATATTGAATATGTAAATCTCACCGAAGACAATACCGTGAACATCCGGTTGCTGGGTATGTGCGGAAATTGCCCACACAGCCAAATGACACTTAAAAACGGCATTGAAGCAGCAGTGATCAGAGCACTTCCGGAAATAAAAGCTGTTGAATCGGTCACTGCGGAGTAATATAATAACCAGGCATTAAGTCGCGCTTCAGGCCAGGTATTTTGCAACGATGGGCATGCGGCGTCCCATTCCGAACGCTTTCGGCGACACCCTGAGAATGGGTGGTGTCTGATAGCGCTTGTATTCATTGGTGTTGACCAGCTTCAACACCTTTTTTACCATGGTTTCATCGAATCCGGCAGCAATCAGTTCGTCTGGTCCGTTGCGTTGTTCGATGTACCGGTAAAGCACCTGATCGAGGATCTCATACTCAGGCAATGAATCGGAATCTTTCTGATCGGGCCGCAATTCGGCTGAAGGTGGTTTCAGGATTGAGTTCTGCGGAATTATCTCCTCATCTTTGTTGATGTACCGTGCCAGTTCGTAAACCTGTGTCTTGTATACATCTCCTAACACCGACAGCCCACCGCACATATCTCCATATAGTGTTCCGTAACCCACTGCTGCTTCACTTTTATTGGAAGTGTTCAGAAGAATGTAACCAAATTTATTGGATAAGGCCATGAGTATTACTGCCCGGATCCTTGCCTGGATATTCTCCTCAGCGAGGTTAAATGGCAATCCGGCGAATTGTGGCTGAAGCATTTTTTCAAATGATTGAAACCCTTCGGCAATCGGAATGATATCAAAGGGAACATGGAGATTTTCAGCCAAAGCAACCGCATCTGAAATGCTGTGATCCGACGAAAACTGTGATGGCAGCAGGATCGCCCTGACATTTTCATTTCCAAGTGCCTGTGCAGCCAGTACCAGGGTAACTGCGGAATCAATACCGCCCGACAAACCCAGAATCGCTTTGGAAAATCCTAGCTTCCCGAAATAATCCCGGATTCCTAAAATCAAGGCGGAGTGGATTAAGTTGATGGGATGAAAGGAATTTGATGATGTGATGATATGATGATGTGATAATGTGGTAATTTGATGATGTGATAATGGAGGGGGGGGCTGTTTCGGGTTTCCAGTTTCCAATTTCCAATTTCCAATTTCAAAAATCCCCAGATCTTCCTCAAACGCCTTCAATTGAGCGACTACCTCCCCTTGCGAATCAACAACCATTGATCCGCCATCGAATATCAGTTCGGTTTGTCCGCCCACCTGATTGACATAAAAGACGGGCAGGTTGTATTTACGGGCATTCCGAACCAGGATGTCGCGTCTCATTTCTGGTTGATTGTAGTGAAACGGTGAAGCGGCAATGTTGATGATGACATCGGGGTTCAGCTTAACCAGTTCATCCATAGGATTACGAATATAGAGCGGGTCGTTGGTGATATTCCACAAATCTTCACAGATCGTCACCGCAAATCGAAATCCATTGTATTCCACTACAGAATAAGGGAGCCTGTTTGGTTCAAAATACCGGTATTCATCAAAAACATCATAATTCGGGAGAAGTGTTTTATGAGATTTGGCAAGAATTTTCCCATCGGCCAGAAACCAGGCTGTATTATAGAGTGGTTTCCCCTTTGGGGCCGGATTGGCTGAGGGAGCCCCAACGATGGCAGCGATCCCCTGGCATCTGGCGGCAATTATTTCAACAGCCTCATTGCATCTGTAAATAAAATCGTTGAATTCGAGAAAATCGCGCGGCGGATAACCACAAATAGACAGTTCGGCAAAAACAATCAAATCAGCCTGTTGTAATTTTGCCTGCGCTATGGAATCCGTAATTCGTGAAATGTTTTTTTCGAAATCACCAACGCGATAGTTCAACTGAGCAAGGGCGATCTTCATCTTGCATGATTAAAAAAGAAAACCTATATTCAGCTCAGCAAAATTCAACTGACTTTTTTCGATGAGGTTCGATTTATAATTAACCCCGGTCAACACGTTGTTGAGTGAATTGGAATATGAAATACCAAGGAGTATCCGTGAAGACTCATCAATATGATACTCACAACCAATACCGACAAGGATTGATTCACGGATGAGTGTAGTCCCATTATTGAAATCGTACTGCTGATCAACCGGAACCCCACCCGAAGTGGGTTCAAAATGCTCCTTTACAGTGGCCTTTATACGGAATCCGGTTCCAACTCCGATCTGACCGAAAAAAGATATCTTGCCAAATGATTTGGTTTTCATTTTAATCATCATCGGGATCTCAAGGTACAACAAGTTGTATTTTCTGAAAACATCCCCATTGACCAATTTATTGTTGCCTTCCAGCAACAGGGAGTCGGTATAGTTTAATGCACCGTTGATAAATTGGAAATTAAACCCGGTGGAAAAAGCGTAATTCTCGGCAAAATAGAAATCGCTGACAAATCCGATCGTCACCCCCATTCTTGCACCATCGCTTGAATAACCCTTTGTTCCGGGAACCATCCACCCGATGTTCGGTGCCACCTTCAACCCGAGTTTCATCGGGAACTTAGCCTGACCGAAAGTTGTTATATTTATCAGATAGAGCAATATAAAGAATAAAATGGCAGATGTTTTTTTCATGTCACTGATTTAATGTTTGTAAAATGAGGTAGTCCGGAACAAAAGTAACTATTAATCATCCAGCGATTCTACGATTCTTTATTTTTTTATCCAAAAATAATCAACAGGGAAAAACGTTTAATGGAATTAACTGGTTTATTGGTTTAAATGACATTTAAAATTTTGAAAATGCGATTGTTTTTATTTAGTTTTACCTTATGTCTGGCCATTCTGTCGGGTTGTAGCAACAGCAGTCACCGGCTCGATGTGGATGTTTCCAGAATCAACCTTCCTGAATTGAAAATTCATCGTTATGATGTGGATTTATTCAATATCAACCTTTCTCAGCTGCAACTGGGACTTGAATCAATTAAGCCGGCATACCGTTTCTTTCTTGATACCGATCTGAGTGATCCTGCAAAATTAAATGACATGAAGGCCTATCTGGAAAGTCCGCGTAACCTTGGATTTCACAAGGCTGTTGATAGTGCTTACAGCCAAATCCCTGGTCTTGAAAAAGATCTCACCCTTGCCATGAAGCATTATCTCTATTATTATCCCGGGTCCAAAATCCCAAGAATTTATGCATACATTTCAGGAGGCGATTACGATTTTCCGGTTCAGTTCGCCGACAGCGTATTACTCATCGGACTGGATAACTATCTTGGTGCGGGATTTAAACCCTATATTGCCGACGGACTGCCTCTATACCGGATCTCCCGCATGACTTCTTCCGATATTATTCCCGACTGTATGAAAGTTCTCGGAAAAATTACCTACCCTGAGCAATTTCCCGGAAATACCCTGCTGGAACAGATGATCGATGCCGGAAAGCGACTACTGTTCGTTGATGCCATGATCCCACAAACAGAAGACCGGTTAAAGATCGGTTATTCCAAAGAACAATATGACTGGATTGTGAAGAATGAAGCACATGTGTGGGCAGCCATCATCGACAACAGGATGCTCTATACCACAGACGGGAAACTGATCCGGTCTTTTTTAGCCGATGGCCCATTTGCTGCTGAGTTTTCGAAAGAGTCTCCTGCACGGCTTGGCGAATGGCTTGGATGGCAGATCGTCAGAAAATATTTGGAAAACAATCCCGAAGTGACCTTGCAAGAGGTCATGAACGAAAAGAACTCCCAAAAAATTCTGAATTTGTCACATTATAAACCTGAAAAATAGAACAATTACAATTTCACCATTTTCAATGATTTCTGCCCGGAGGCTTAATCCATGAACCCCAACGATCTTTTTGCCAGCATTCAAACATTTGGTACGCAAAACGAAAACCCTGCAATCGTTGAAAAGTACGCCAGGTATTTCAAGGAAGGCTATGATGCTTATGGATTAACCCATGAACAGGTTAAAGGCAAGGTATCAGAGATTCTTTCCATTCCGGGAATGACACAGGAGCTTATACTGGAAACTTCCCTCCTTCTTGTAACCTCACCAAAGTATGAGTCAACAGCCATCGCAATTCAGTTGGTGCTTGGTTTTAACAAATCCTGGACAGCCGGAACATTTGATACCGTAGAACAGTGGTTCTCCGTCGGTATAACGAACTGGGCTCAAACCGATTATATTTGCGGGGAACTGATGAACCTGTTCTTTAAACAGGGACTGATCAACACTAAGTCAATCGAACCCTGGCGAACAGCTGAGAATAAATTTCAACGGAGGGCCGCAGTGGTCAGCCTGATCAAGCCTATGAAACTTTCCGCTGATTTCAGTCCCTGGTATCATTTCATTGAGCCCATGATGCATGATCCTGCACGTGAAGTACACCAGGGGTTGGGCTGGTTCCTGCGCGAAATGTGGAAAAAGCAACCGGCCCCTGCCGAAACATTTTTATTGAAATACAAGGAAACCTCGCCACGGTTGATTTTTCAGTATGCCACGGAAAAAATGAGTTCAGCTGAGAAAGACAGGTTTAAAAGGAGTAAGCATATAAAAGGGGAATAATCCCGCAAACACAATTTAGTCCAATCTGATCCCGTTCTTAATTAAACCTAACCCAAAAAACATGAAAAAGCAACTTCTTTACCTTTGCATGGCATTCAGTTTTATTGCCTCCGGGGTTTCAGCACAGGAAAAAACAACTCCTGCCGTCCACCAGGTTGGCATCAATTTCAGTAGTCTCAACTCCTTTGGACTGGATTACAAAACCGGCAGTGAAAAAACACTGTTGAGACTGAGTCTCCTCTCCCTGAACATTGGGAAAAATGCTGAATGGGGCAGACCTGAGGATTCACTGGATTATAAAACTCAAAACTTTGGAGCCGGCTTCAGGCTGGGGTTTGAAAAACAGGTGCCGGTTGTTGAAAGGTTGGATTTTATCTGGGGACTGGAGGCAGGCTGCAACTTTAATTACAATAAGCAGAAGGCCAAATCAAAGTACAATGATTTTGAAAAAACTGAATGGTATCTCACACCATTGATCAATTTGGTAATCGGAGTAACTTATACCATAGCCGATCATCTGGTTATTGGAGCGGAAATCACACCTGGAATCCAGTATTCATACGGGAAGCTGAAAAATGTCACAGACATTCAAACCTATGAAAATACAACTTCTTCGTTTGGCTTTGGTTTCAGCAACAATTCGGCCGCATTATCCCTAGCTTACCGGTTTGGAAAGTAACCGGCGATCAGAATAACCGTTGCAATTCATTTTTTATCTCCTCTAGAGCTGTTTCAACCGGCAACTTCCCTTTGGAGATCGCCACTTCAAACACCATCTTGACCAAATCAGCTGATGGTGCCTCATCCGGCAACCCTGATGAGGCATGGTTTATCATGGCAATGGTCTCTTCTTTGGCATTTTTAATCAGTTCCCATGAATTACCTGAGACATACAACTGCTGGGAAAGGTTATATTCAAACTCCTCGCGGATAGTGCGTACAAGCAAGGATTGAAGTTGTTTGGCCGACAGATCACTGTTGTTAAGCCGGAGCATCAGGTTCGATGGGTGAATACGCTCAAGGAAAAGAACAAATCGTTCATAAGCCTGCAGCCGCAATGGCAATATCGTTTCATGGTCGTGGTTGTTCACAACTACCGGATCAGTTTTTTTTGTCTGCTTAAGATAGTACCACAACAGGAAAAAAGCGCCTCCGAAGACAAAGAGAAACCGAAAAAAACCGCCCACAAGATGAAAAAGAACCGGATGATCAAAATTACCATGCATATACCGTGTTTTGTACAAAGATAGTAAAATTGACGTCCACTCCAAAATTTGCTACTGCTGATGAGTTACACGTCTACTCGTCCACTCGCCCACTTGTCCACCCGTCCACTTTTTTCACAATTTCCCATCCTGTTCACTATTTTTTTTCTACATTTGTTCTTTTTTTCAAAAACTTCATTTTCACTATCTTATGGCCGATGAGTTTAAAATATATACCAAAGGGGGCGACAAAGGGGAAACCTCCCTTTTGGGTGGTACCCGCGTTTCAAAGAGCCATGAACGAGTTGAAGCTTATGGTAATATCGATGAGCTGAACTCATTTATCGGATTAATCCGCGATCAGGATATTGATATCCATTACAAGAATGTGCTGATCCGCATCCAGGAAAATTTGTTTGTTGCTGAAGCCCTGATTGCGAGGGACCCGGAAAAGCAGACACGTGTTTTACCTTCCCTTCATGAAAGTGACATCCTTATCCTGGAAACAGAGATTGACGCGATGAACGAACATCTGCCGGCACTTTCAAATTTTATCCTGCCAGGCGGACATCCAATCGTCTCTTATTGCCACATTGCACGTACTGTTTGCCGTCGTGCTGAACGGTCACTGATCAGGTTAAATATGGTTACCCCGATAGAGGATATAATAATTCGGTTGCTTAACCGTTTATCGGACTATCTGTTTGTTCTTGCACGAAAAACAGGTCAGGATTCAGGAGCAATTGAAACCCCCTGGATTTCTAAAAAATAACACTTGACTTTCTGATTTATTTTTTTATACTTTTGCACGAAATTCAAAAACACAACAAATGTACTGGACACTCGAATTGGCCTCAAAATTGGAAGACGCTCCCTGGCCTGCCACCAGGGAGGAACTGGTCGATTGGGCGATCCGATCAGGCGCGCCACAGGAGGTAATTGAAAATTTAAGGGAGATCGAAGACGAAGGTGAATCGTACGATCGAATCGAAGATATCTGGCCTGACTATCCAACCAAGGAAGATTTCTTCTTTCACGAAGATGAATATTGATCAATTGAAACCGGCTGGTTTATTCATTATTCCTTCGCTTAAAAAAGCTGAAATTAACGCTTCCGTAATTCCTGTGTGAATCAAATTGGGGATGCTTCTCGAATTTATAGCTTGTGGAATGTTCAAGAATAAACATTCCATCATCTGCAAGCAGGCTTGATAAAAAGATCAGATCGGGAAGCGATTCAATGCCATCAAGGTCATAAGGAGGATCTGCGAATACCAGGTCATACGTGGCTACCATCCTCTTTATGAACACAAAACCATTTGATTTTACCACTTTTAAATTCTCTGCACCAAAAGTTTCCGCAGTCTTTTTTATAAAGTCGACACACCTGTGATTTGAATCGATTGCAGTAACTTCGATGGCGCCCCTTGACAAAAACTCAAATGCGATACTTCCCGTACCTGCAAACAGGTCAAGAACTTTGATCGATTCAAAATCAATTAGGTTATTGAGCACATTGAACAACCCCTCCTTTGCAAAATCAGTCGTTGGCCTGACCGGGAGATTTACAGGTGGGGTTAGCCGGCGTCCCCTGTATTTGCCGCTTACAATCCGCATGAGAAAAAATTTAGCAGTGGAAATAAAGTATGGGAAGGCACCTGGTTCAGAATATAACTATACCGGTAAGATTCATTCCTTCTGCCTGTTTCGATGTGCCTTACGTACCTGAGTAACAGTTCACTCAGGCCCTCTCCTGTTGCAACATCTCCCAACAGGACAAGTGGGATCATTTCAGGATTGAAATTCAGCTGCTCCATGACAAAAATCAGGTAGTAAACCACATCTTCCGGACTTTGAAACGTGAATGTATTGAAATAGTTCATTTGACGCCCGTCAAAGATCATGATATCAACAAGTTGTTCACGGAGATGCAAAAACACATGGGGCGAATTGATCCGGTTTTTATAGCTAATCCACACACTTTCGATCAGGAGACTTGAAAAATGAACAATTTTGCTCTTTGGAAAGATATGTTTTGCCGCTTCCATCATTCGTTCAGGCACGGTAAATACCTGGTATGCATCGAGAGGCATCAAATGGTCACTCAAAATTAAATCATCCTGGTTCGGTGTGAAATTGAATTTCAGGTACTGCTCACGGGCCTCCGGATCAAACAGCAATGCCGGGACGAGTGTAGAATTTTTGCCATGATATGCAATTTTCACCTGCTTAAAAGAATTCTTCAACCATGGAATGGTTGTACACACACCATCCAGAAATTCCCTGAAGGAGGGTATCTGGCTTTCCCGGCCTTCCTGTGGCGGCACCTCATTCCTGACACAACGATGCAATCCCAGAAACTTATTCCGCTTGAAGTCGAGGGTACAAAATCCGATACTGGTTTCACTCATTATGATGGCAAGGCCATAATTCCTTGTATCATACGGATTGAAAGACTCATCCATCAGGTTTATTGCAAAGGTATACTTGTCGGTCATAGGAATTATTACACAAGAAAGATAACCACAATCGTAAGTGCAATGATAAGGAGAAAACCCGGAATCAGGTATATTCTGGCCTGTTTACCTGCAAAAAAGGTCCCATAAACCATCTTCAGCGCATTGTTGCTGATGATGGCCTGAAATGTCGCGACCATTACCGCATTCACGGGTGTTCCAAACTTGCCCTGGAAAAGGTTGATCAGAAAAGGATCTATATCAGTTAATCCCACGACAAAAGAGAGAACATTCAACCCTGGCGTACCATAGCGGTTCAACACTTCGAAGGTAACGAAAGTGAAGGCGATGTACATGGCTGTAAAAATGAGCGCAACTTTGAATTCAAGTGGGTTTTTATCGGTTTGGAGTTCCTGATCAAAACTTGCCACGGACTTGTTCTTATAATACAGGATGACCAGGCCTATGATCACTGTGAAGAGAAAAAGTCCAATAAAATACAACCATACTGCTCCGAATAACGGCTGGCTGAATATCAGGATCAATATAAGGATCCGGAGGTACATCACGGCAGTGGCAAAGATGATGCCGGCCATGTATTGTTGTATATGCTGCGGTTCTTTTCTGCTTTTCTTTGCCAGGATGATGGTTGTTGCCGTACTTGAATAGAGTCCGCCAAGTATTCCTGCGAGTATGATGCTCGCATTGGGAAAGATGAATTTCTTCAGCAGATAACTGCAGTAGGAAATGGATGAGATCACAACGATCGCCAGCCAGATTTTATATGGCGTGAGGCTCAATCCTTTCAGGATCGGCCCATCAGGAAGAATTGGCAGGATAACACCCGCGATGATGAGAAATTTCGCCAGGGTAATGAATTCATAACGGTCGAATTTTTGAGAGATGTTGACAAAAGTATCTTTCATTTCCGTTAAAATCAACACGGTGACCACAATGAGCAGCACCAACCATTGTGGTTGGGTGAGAATCAGCGGACCCAGACAATAGGTTATCAATGCTACAAAAATAGTGGTGGCGCCGAAGTCCTTTAAATCACGGATATGATAATAATAGGAGATTCCCATTACCATGGCAAGCACCAGGCCCCCGCCCATGAAGAGGTAGGCAGATGGCCCGCCCAGCAGATAAAGGATAAAGCCAAGGATACCGATAAAAGTAAAAGTGCGGTCAGTCCCGAATGTATGGGCAACTTCATTGCTCAAACTATGGATACGGCGTTGCGATAGCCCGATCAGAAGGGAAAATACCGCGACCAATGTAAAATTGATGAGGTTTTCAGGAATGGTGCCGATGAGTTCCACGAGTGGTTGCGATTTACGATTTTTGATTTACGATTTACGATTCAGGCTATGGTAAGCAGGAATATCTTTTAAAAATAAATATGTTCTTTTTTCATGATCTATTTTACAGGCATAATGTGATATTCCATTGGTAACCGCGATATAATCAACTGTTAAAGTCATGTTGTACATTGCCACCTGGTCAAAAACAGCCTGAGTGATTTCCACATCCGGGCTCTTACACTCAACGACAAAACAAGGTTTCCCATCGGCGCGGTAGGCTAGAATGTCGAACCGCTTCATCATATTGTTGTATTTCAGCGCCGCTTCCACCACGATCAGGGAGGCCGGGAAACCAAGCTCAGTGATCATAAAATGAAGGAAATGCTGCCTTACCCATTCCTCCGGGGTAAGCCTGACAAACTTCTTCCGGATTTCATCGAAAATCTCTTGTTTCCCGTTCTTCCCAAAACGGGTTCGGGCATCAATGTCTGGCAGGTTCAATTTTTCCATGATGAAGAATATACAAACTTACATAAAAATCTGACAAATCATTTATCTTTGCTGTAGGTTGATGTACGACTTTCGAAAACATAAATAGTGAGGACACTCCGATAAGTCTGATAACAAATATTTTTACCGCAGAGTTCTGCAGTGCTTTTTCGCAGAGTTCCGCAAAGTTATAGTTATCTGCGAGTTGGCAGCAATTTGAAGAAACATGAGTAAGCTAAAGTTCATCCTGATAATTTTCCTTCTTTATTCATGCGGGGGTAGGAGTAAAGAAAATGATAAAAAAGGGATGGACACTTTAAAACATGATTCTCAATCAACAAAAATTTGGGAGAAAATTGAGAACAAGGAAATTTGGTTTAAAGTGGATTCAAAGTTATATCGTTCAATTGATTCCTTGCCGAAAGAATTTATTGAATTCTATGAGAAATTTATATCAGATTCAAACTTTCAAAAAGAGCATATAAATTTTCCGATCATAGCTGTTATTGCTGAATGTGATTCGACAATAGTCTTGACAAAGAAAAATTGGAATAATTATACCTGGGATTTCAGGAAGGATTTCAACAATCCCAATGACAGTAATTTAATTTATTTAGATAAGGATAGGTTTTATTTCGAGAATACAAGGAAAGAAGTAGGGCTTCTGTTTCAAATTGGTTTTGAAAAGATTAATGAAAAATGGTTTCTGACATTTTACATTGTAAACACTTGTTAATTGAAATCAAACTGGTGCCAATATGCAGCTAAAGCCTTTACTCAGCAACACCGGGATCGTGGCACGATCCCAAAATAAACGCACAGGCCTTAGCTGCAAGGTGTTATCTCTGCGGCTCTTTGCGTTTTCTTTGTGTTCTTTGCGGTTTAACAATTTTTTAAATGGTGATTTGATGAATAAACGACTTTTCGGAGGGGACTCATTAGTCAAGCAATATTATGACAGTATAGAAAACAATTCCTCCGACAAGTAAATGAGAACTAAACTGATTGCTAACCTAAAACAATTGACATGGGATTTATACCGATTTCAATCGATCAATATGTGAAAGTTTATTTGAAAAGTAATCCGACTTTTAATGAAAATGAATTACGAAAAGGCTTACAGAGTGCATTAACTAATTATAACAATGGAATAACTTGCTCTTGTGGAGCTGCAATTTGGGTAATTGGATCAGCTATTGCCGGAAACGGTTGCTTTACCTGCATCACAGGAGAAAGTTACCCAACCGATGATTATGAGATTGACTCCGCAATAAAGAAAAAAGAGAGCAATAAAGGCAAAAGGCATATCGATGACATGGATAAAACCAAAATTTCCGGATTCTTTACTGATGACGGTTATGAAATAAATGTTGATTTGATCCCGAAACCTGCTCTTTGCATAACTTGTCAGAATGTTGATAATCCCGAAGAGGAAATATTATGTACATTAACACGTCATGACCAGAAGGATGATGAAAACTTCAACTGCTTTGCCTATCGTAAAAAATAAGACCTTAAACAAAAGACTGGTGAAAAAGCATCTGCTCATCAAAGATATTAATGATATTAAACGAATTTCCGCGCGAAATGAATCCCGGAACTGGGATTTCAGATCGTTTCTTAAAATGCAGGACGGGGATCGGACAGATGAAATTGTTAAACCGATTTATGAATTCGTTGTTGCAAATATTAGCTGCCGAGAATGCGGCAATTGTTGCAGAAAAGCACAACCTCAACTCACTGATTCCGATATCAGGGAATTAGCTTTGAAGTTGGATGTAACCATCTCTGAAATTCATGAAAAATATGTTGAACCAGATGAATTTAACGATCTAAGGTTAAAAGGATTACCTTGTGTGTTTCTACAGGGAAATGAATGTGAGGTTTATGATTGCAGACCAACCGATTGTAAAGATTATCCTCATATTCATAAACAAGAATTCACAACCAGACTGATGGGTATTATCGAAAATGCTTCTATCTGTCCCATCGTGTTTAATGTATTTGAAGAGCTCAAGATTAAAATGAAATACAGATAGTTATGTTATTAGTTTCCGATGATATCTCCGAACATGGCATCATACTCAATTGATTTAAAATAAACATAATTTTTAATTAATGAAAACTAAAAAAGAGATCGTTGATGACTGGTTACCGCGCTATACCGGAACAGCACTTGAAGAATTCGGTGACTTTATTCTTCTGACAAATTTCAACGCCTACCTTGAAATATTTTCCGAATGGTTCAATGTTCCCATCAAAGGAAAAGATAAAGCGATGCCGAGCGTGACACACGAACGGATTACCCTGATCAATTTTGGTATGGGCAGCCCGAATGCCGCCACCATTATGGACCTTTTGAGTGCCATCGGACCGAAAGCAGCACTATTCCTCGGAAAATGCGGTGGCCTCAAGAAAAAATGCAAAGTGGGCGATATGATCGTTCCGATTGCGGCCATCCGTGGTGATGGAACATCTGATGATTATTTCCATGAGCGCGTACCGGCACTACCTGCGTTTAACCTTCAGAAAATCATGTCGACTGTGGTGCACAATCACAGGAAAGACTATTGGACAGGCACGATATATACCACCAACCGACGGGTTTGGGAATACGATGAGCAATTCAAGGAACAATTGCGCGAAACCCGCGCCATTGCCATTGATATGGAATCGGCTACCCTGTTTATTGTTGGATTTGCAAACGAAATCCCTACCGGCGCGCTTCTCCTTGTTTCAGATCAGCCCATGGTTGGCCGGGGCATCAAAACCCAGATCAGCGACAAAAGGGTAACCTCCAGATTCGCTGAGGAGCACCTGCGCATCGGTGTTGAGACCATGAAAGACCTCATCGAAAAAAAGCTTATCGTAAAGCATCTCCGGTTCGATTAATCACCAAGGCATCCCCGGGCTCACTTTCGGGGATGGAAAAAGATCCTGAATCTTATGGCTGAGAAAAACAGCATCAGTTTTGAAAATCTAATGAGCGACCTGAAAAATCAGATCTATCACCCTGTATATCTGCTGCATGGGGAGGAATCCTATTTTATTGACGCCGTTTCCGATTTTATTGAACATCATGTGCTTAGTGACCTGGAAAAGGAGTTCAACCAAACCATTGCATACGGGAAGGATTCCAATGTTTTCACCCTGATGAGTTATGCCAAGCGGTTTCCAATGATGGCCAATTACCAGGTGCTCATTGTCAAGGAGGCGCAGGATCTGGATAAAATTGAAGAATTTCATGCCTATGTTGAGAACCCATTGCCCTCAACCATTCTGGTCCTGTGCTACAAATATTCCAAGTTTGACAAGCGTAAAGCACTTTATAAGGCCATTGAAAAGCGTGGTGTGCCCTTTGAATCGGCTAAGCTTTACGACAATAAAGTTCCAGACTGGATCAATGATTACCTGCGCCAGCGAAAATATTCCATCACCCCGAAAGCCGCAGCACTTCTGACTGAATTTCTTGGCGCCGACCTGGGAAAGATCGTCAATGAGATACAGAAACTGTTGATCAATATCCCTGCAGGTGCTGCGATCGATGAAGATTATGTGGAGAAAAACATCGGCATCAGCAAGGATTTCAATGTATTTGAACTGCAAAAAGCACTTGCCAGGAAAGATATGCTCAAATCCAATCAGATCATTTTTTATTTTGCTGCCAATCCGCGCGAAAATCCGCTGGTAAAAATTATTCCAATCCTGTATGCCTATTTTTCAAAAGTACTTACTTACCATTTTCTGCCCGATAAATCAAAAAACGCAGTTGCCATCGCACTCTCTGTTAACCCTTTCTTTGTGGCAGACTACCAGCAGGCTGCCAGAAGTTTCCCGGTTGGGAAAACAATTTCGATCATCTCATTGCTTCATGAATATGACCTTAAGGCAAAGGGGGTTGAAAACGCCTCAGCCAGTGATGGGGAGTTAATGAAAGAGTTGATTTTTAAAATCCTGCACTAAAATTATTCAACCCGGTAGTTGTATTCCGACGACCGATAGGTTTCGTCAATAATCTTACTGTATTTTTCAACAATAAACTTACGACGTAGCTTCAGGGTTGGTGATATTTCACCTGTGTCAATGGACCATTCGGCGTTCAGCAGCCTGATTTTCTTTATTTTTTCCGTTTGATCAAGATCCTGATTGAACCGTTCAACATCTTTACGGATCCTGCGATTAATGGTTGGGTTGGTCACCGCTTTTTCTTTCGACCCGAATTCTATATTTTTGACCTCGCACCAGTTTTTTAAATGTTCAAAATTCGGGATAATCAATGCAGCAGCATAATTGCGATTTTCGCCAACCACCATGATTTGTTCTATAAAGGGTGATTCCTTCATCCGCTGTTCAATGGGCTGCGGGGCGATAAATTTCCCTCCTGAGGTTTTGAAAATTTCTTTTTTCCTGTCGGTTATTTTCAAAAATTTTCCATCCTCAATCAACCCGATATCGCCGGTGTGGAACCACCCATCGGTATCGATGGCTTCAGCAGTTTTTTCGGGCCGGTTGAGATAGCCCATCATGACGTTTGGCCCCTTCACAAGAACTTCTCCATCATCAGCGATTTTCATCTGATTGCCTGATAAAAGTGGCCCCACTGTCCCGAATTTCATACAACCGGGCTCAAAACGATAGCATGTTACACCCGGGGAGGTCTCAGTTAGGCCATAGGCTTCTAAGATAGGAATTTTTGCAGCCCAAAAAATACGCGCCAGCCGCGGATGCAAGGGAGCGCTGCCAGAAACGATGAATTTCAACTCACCTCCCAGCGCTTCACGCCATTTGCGAAAAACAAGCAGGTTGGCAATGTATAATTTTAAATCATACACCCATCCGCGTGCATGGTCCAATTCAAACTTATGCCCCTGCCTGAGTGCCCAGAAAAACAACACTTTCATGGGCAGTGGCAATTTTCGGCCTTTGCTGACGATTTTGTTGTATATTTTTTCGAAAACCCTTGGTACAGAAGCAAATCCATGGGGTTTAACCTCTCTGATATAATCTCCGAGTTCATCAATATTCTGGACATAAAATATTGAAACACCAAAAGATTGATATACATATCCGGCAGTGCGCTCGTAGACGTGGCAAAGCGGTAAAAAACTTACCGCCCTGTCGTGCATTTTAAGAGGCGGAATTTCACCCAGGGCCTTGTAGTTGGTGACAAAATTATTGTGCGATGACATCACCCCTTTCGGCCTTCCAGTGGTACCGGAAGTATAAATAATTGTCGCCAGATCCCCTGGCAGGATGGTTTCTTTGATAGCTTCGAGTTCATCCTGATTTGAATACTTTTTTCCCAGTTCCAGAATATCATTCCAATTCCTGATGCCCTCAATCGGATCTATCGAAAAAACAGCTTTTAACCCCGGAATCCCCGGAATTACATTTTTAATCCGGTTATAAATGTCCTGGTCAGAAAAAATCAGGTACTCAACTTCAGAATCTTTGAAAATATAACGATAATTATCTTCACTGATGGTAGGATAAACCGGAACCTGCACAGCACCAACCTGCAGGATTCCGATATCGAGGAAATTCCATTCCGGGCAATTGTTCATGACCGTTGCGATCCGGGTACCTTTCTGTACGCCTAGTGCCAGCAGTCCAAGACTGATCTGATTGCTGTAATTCACATAGTCATTGGCAGAAAAATGGACCCAGTTCCCATCCTTTTTTATATTGAACAGGTCGCTGATGGAATGATATTCGGTTTTGAATAACTCCAGGAGGTCGAAAATCCGGGTAATTTGCTTCATATTATCCAAACGAAAAAGTTGATTGTTTATTCAAAGAGTTTGGCAATTTTATCTTCATATTTTTTTGTGATGATATTCCGCTTCAACTTCATGGTTGGTGTAATTTCACCGGTATCAAAAGTCCATTCAGTATCGAGCAGGTCCCAGCTTTTGATTTTTTCCGTATCCCCAAAACATTTATTATACTTGTTGACCTCCGTTTGGAAACGTTTTCTGATCCGGGGTAAATTGATCATTTCGGTATTCGTTGTGTATGGAATCTCTTTCACAGTACAATAAGACCTGAGGAAAGTAAAATCGGGGACAATGAGGGCTCCTGCAAACTTCCGGTTTTCCCCCACGACCACAAGTTGATCAATAAACAATGACTCCTTGAAGGTATCTTCGATGGGTTGGGGACTGATATACTTGCCAAAGGAAGTTTTAAACAACTCTTTTTTTCGTCCTGTGATTTTAAGATGGCCTTCAGGTTCAATCCTTCCCAGGTCGCCCGTATGAAACCATCCATCCGCTTCAATTGCTTCACTGGTCATTGCGGGTTCCTTGAAGTAACCTAACATCACATTAGGCCCTTTGCATAAAATTTCGCCATCCTCTGCAATCTTAACCTCAACTCCCTTCAACATTTTCCCCACTGTTCCAAACTTCGTTCCGTTGGGTGTAAGATCGTTCACAGAGATGACCGGAGAAGTCTCCGTTAATCCATAGCCCTCCAGCACATTGATACCGGCACAGGTAAACATCCTGGCCAAACGTGGTTGTAAAGCCGCACCACCCGATACTACCAATAAATGCTTGCCTCCCAAGGCATCGCGCCATTTTGTGTAGACCAGTTTATCGTAAAGCTTCCGTTTTAATTCATAAAACCAGCCGTTTGCCCCATTAAGTTCGTAACGGAGCGCCAGGTGGAGTGCCCAGAAAAATATCCATCGCTTTGCTCCGGTCAGTTTATGCCCTGTAGCGAATAATTTATCATAAATTTTCTCAAGTAAACGCGGAACGGTCGACAAGATGTCTGGCTTTACATCCTTCATATTGTCGGTAATTGTTCCCAGGTTTTCGGCATAATAAATTGAAAATCCGAGATAATGATACAGATAATTCAACATCCGTTCATATACATGGCATAGCGGCAAATAACTCACTGCTTTGGCCTCTTCCCCAAATGGGGGGATATAGGCACAAACCTTAAAATCGGAAATGATATTATGGTGACTTAACATCACCCCTTTGGGATTGCCGGTGGTGCCTGAGGTATAAATGATGGTTGCCAGCTCATCGGGTTTCACAACTGATTTCCGCGATTCCAACAGTGCTTTGTTGGCATTTTGTTTTCCCAGGTCAATCAGTTCATTCAGATGCTTGTGTTCGTGGTGGTCCTTGTAAGTAAAAATTCCTTTAATGTTGGTTATTTCGGGTAAAATATGGTCGATTTTTCTTAACAATTCCTGCCCTGAGATAAAAACATAAGTCACTTCTGCATGCGTGAGTATATATTTGTAATCTGATTCACTGATGGTTGGATAAATTGGAACGTGCACCGCGCCCACCTGCAGGATAGCCATATCAACAAAATTCCACTCTACCCGGTTTGAGCTTATCTGCGCAATTTTATCGCCTGGCTGAACACCAAGGGCAAGAAATCCGTAACTGATATTGTCAACGATTTCACGGTATTGTTTGATACTGTATTTTGCCCATTCACCGTTTTCTTTTGATGCAACAACATCGTCTTTGGGTTTGAATTTCGACTCATGATAAGGCAACAGGTCAAAAATGCGGGTAACTTCCATAAATTTCATGATTAAACTTAGTGAACATCAAATTTGAGGTGCAATGATAATAAAAATAAATAAGAAAAACCTTTAAGGGTTTCATGGTACCAAACATGAAAAATTGTTCATCAATTAATTACACCGCCAGTCAGGTATTAATTCTCTGCCGAATTAGGAATTTCAATGTAAAATTTTGTTCCTTCATTCACGATACTGCCAACTGATATCTCGCCCTGGTGTGCTTCAATAATTTTTTTCACGCTGAACAATCCTAACCCGGTGCTTGGCTCACCCCTGGTTGATTTAACACTGGTTTTTGAAAAAGGTTTAAACAAATCCTGGTGCTCACCCGCGGGAATTCCCTGCCCCTGATCTTCGACGCAAATGCTTATTCCGTTTTCCTATTTAACAAGTGTTACCTGAACAACCGTTTCAGGATGCGAAAACTTTATGGCATTTGTCAGAAGGTTATTCATAACCTGTTCCAATTTACCCGGGTCGACATAGCAAAACACATCATCATCGGGATGTGCAAAATTGATCCTGATGTCTTTATTACCAGCCAGATGCTGATTTTGTTCAATATTCCTGCTGAATAATTCAGTTACATTCACATGTTCTTTCTTCGGTGTTAATGTTCCGGATTCCAGCTGAGAAATGTCCATCAGGTCTGTAATAAGTTTGAGCATTTTATTTCCTGAATTTTCGATGATCTCGAGGAATTGCAAGTTCTCATCATCTTGTTGGAGGTTCATCGATTCTTTGATCAGTGCCACAAATCCGATGATGCAGGAAAGCGGGTTTCTGAGGTCATGGGCCGCCACGCCAAGAAAATAGTTCTTTTCCTCATTCATCTTCTCAAGTTCTTTCCTTTTTCGCAAAAGGTCACTGTTCAATTTTGACAATTCATTGTGTACCCTCACCAATTCATTGGATTTATTGACCGCCTGCTCATACGTTGAGAGCAGTAAACTTACGATCTGTCTTTTCTCGGAAGTAATAAAATATTTTTCACCATTAAAAAAAATATCCATGCCAAAGCCAACTTTGTTATTTTCACTCAGCGCCATATTGATCAGTACGCTTTCAACCTGCGACAGGAGATATTCCTCTTTATAAGGTTTTGGAATAAACTTATCAGCGCCTGATTCAAGGCCTTTGATAATGTCTCTGGGGTCGGTTAAAGTGGTTAACAGGATCACCGGGATGTCAGAAAACAATTTCTCATTCTTGATCTTTTTGCATAAGGTAAACCCATCCATCAAAGGCATAATTACATCACTGAGCACAATATCAGGTTTTTTGTGTTTGATAAGTTCGAGAGCCTCCTCCCCGTTATTGGCTGATAGTACTTGATAATTTTCCATTTCAAGAATAGACTGAAGATATGCAGACTGGGTCTTGCTGTCTTCAACAATCAGGATTGTATAATTTTCATGTTTCATGGGCTATTGATTTAAGGTTTTGTTTCCATTTTATATAGCATTTGACCAATTTCATCAGCACTCAAAATATACTTTGCCGCATTTAACTGGATAGCGACCCCTGGCATTCCATGGATAAGTGCGCTTTTTTTGTCCTGGGCTATGGTTAGCGCCCCTGTATCACGAAGTTCCTTCAACTCCTGGGCTCCATCCTGCCCCATACCTGTCAAAATTATCCCCATGGCAGATTTTCCATATTCTCTGGCCACACTTTCGAATAAATGAGCTACAGAAGGGCATAATCCAATTTTTCGTGGACATTTTTCAAGGATAATCCTCCCGGTTTTTGTGATTCCCATTTGATGGTTATCTGGGGCGAAATAGATGTGACCGGCAACAATTTGCTCTCCATTTGTCGCAATTTGAATGGGAATAGTAGTGGTTCTCCCCAGCCAGCTCACCAGGCCGGCCAGAAATCCTTCGGTAATATGCTGGACTACCAGTATCGGGACAGGGAAATTACCGGATATTTTTGCGAACACCTGCTGAAGGGTTTGTGGCCCCCCCGATGAAACGCCAATAGCAACCAGGCTGAAGGCATTATAATCTTCCAGGGGGATTTGCTGCCTGGCAGAAGGAATTGAGGTGTTGGGTTTCACGGCTTGTTTTGGCCTTCGGGCGATCACCTTCACTTCAGCCAGCACTTTGATCATCGTAACTAATTCATCTGCCAGTTTCTTTTCACTCGGGTGACCAATCCCAAGCGGTTTTTCAATCAACCCAAGCGCGCCTGCTGCAAGCGCTTCAATAGACACAGACATTTCATTGACATTCCGGCTGGCTGTAACGATCAAAATCGGAATGGGTGTGGTTGACATAATGATTCGGGTAGCCTCCAGTCCGTTCATAATCGGCATATCGATATCCATGCTGATGATATCGGGTTTTTCACTCCGTAAAAATTCGATGGCTTGTTTGCCGTTGCTAACATTGCCAATCACTTGTATTTGAGGATCGTTGCTAAGTATGTATTGAAGGTATTCACTTACAACGCGTGAATCTTCGACGATCAGAACCTTTATCATGGGTAGTATTTAGTAGTTTCCATTTTACTTAAATCAACCTCTCAACAACTGCCAGTAAATCACTCTGATCAAAGTTGCTTTTTACGATGTAGGCATTGGCCCCGACTTCCATTCCTCGTTCACGGTCTTCACGTTTTGACAATGAGGTAACGAGCACAATAGGGATGTCGGCCACCGTCTTGTCGGCACGAATTTTAGCGGTCATGTCAAGTCCGTTCATCCGCGGCATATCCACATCAGAAAGTATCAGATTAAATGTTTCTTCTTTTGCCTTTGTATAACCATCCACTCCGTCAATGGCAGTGGATACCTTGTACCCTGCCGTTTCAAGGATGTTTTTGAGAAGCATCCGGGAGGTTATGGAATCTTCCACTACCAGAATAGCGCTCTTTTCTTTCTGTTTTTCAACACCTTTCGCCAGGCCACGGTATGATGTGTCTTTCACAGCAGATTTTAACAAATCTGACACATTAAGGATGGGAATGACTTTTCCAGAACCCAGAACCGTGGCTCCGGCAATATTCCTGACGCGTTTCAACTGGCGGTTGAATTTCTTCACCAAAACAACCTCTTCGTCCATAATTTCATCAACTGCAAACCCAATTTGATTTTCCTTCGAACCAAATACAATAATCATAATATGATCATCTTCCTGGTCTTTAAAGGGAAATTCGAGAATATCCGCCAGAAATACCAATGGGATAAAACCTTCCTGATAGGGTATGGAAGGTTTGTTCTCAATGGGTTTGATCTCTGTTTTTTTCAGACGAAGCACTCGTTCAATTTTAGAAGTAGGTGCAATGAACTCCCTGTCCCCGACACGCATGCGAACTCCTCTGAAGGTAACCAGGGTTAGCGGGATTTGAATTTTAAATTCGGTTCCCTTCCCCTGTAAGGTTTTAACAGAGACCGATCCTCCCAATTGTTCAATTTTCTCCTGCACAATTGCCAACCCCAAACCTCTTCCCGATAAATCAGTGATCATTTCAGTAGTAGAGATCCCAGTTTTAAAAATATAGTTTACCAGAACCTGTTCATCGATTTGGTCAACTTCTGCCACAGGAATTTTCTCTTGCCTGATGTATTTTCTTTTTAGCTTTTCCAGATCAATGCCGGCGCCATCATCGGTGAGGGTAATCTCAACCTTATTGTTTTCCAAACGGCTTATGGCCAGTTGTATCGTTCCTTTTTCGGGTTTGTTATTCTGTTTTCTGACCTGGGGTTTTTCAATACCATGATCCACACTGTTTCGCAGCAGGTGCATCAGTGGATTCCTCATCTCTTCGAGTATCCGCCGGTCAATTTCCATTTCTGCCCCAGAAATTACAACAACAACCTCTTTGCCTATGTCCTTTGATAAATCACGGGCTGCTTTTGGAAAAACATCGAGAATGGCAGAAAAGGGAACGGAAATCATTTTTTTCACCTCATCCAGAAGGGACTCAATTTTTGCTCCGGAACTATATGTTTCCTGAACCGAAAATTTTCTCATTTTACCCAGGTCGCCTTCAACAGTTTTGATGAGCGACGTCCCCCATTCAATAAACTGAGCCATTTTTTTTACCTGCTCTTCAAAGGGAGTAAGCCGTTCTCCGGCTGGCTTCCCATTTATTTTTTGTTGAGCATCACTTACCGTCAATGAAACTTCAGCGGCTTCATGTGCCCAGATACTCAGTTTTTTGACAGTCAGATGCAACCCGTCACCAAAGTGATGAAATATTTGCTTCAGGGCGAGCATCTCTTCAGCCTGAAACAGTAAATTATCAAGTTTTTCAATTGAAATCCTGATGGTATTGTCCTGCTTTAAACCAAAAGGTTCTTTAACAGTATTCTTTTGTGGTTCAGGCAAGGCGACTTTAACCGGTACAATTACAGGTTCAGGGTTTGCGGGCAACACCACTTCAGATTTTTCGATAGCAGCAAGTTCGCCCTTTTCCACCTGCGATAATTTCAAAGAGACCTCGTCAACACGATCTCTGATGGCGGAGGTAATTTCACCTGTATCGCCAATGGCAAGTATATCGGTTAATGTATTAATTGTCAGGTGAAAAAGGTCGAACAGATGGGGAACAACCTTAGTGGTTTTATCCTTCATGGCAGAAAACACACTTTCAAGTGACTGACAAATCCGTTCAATTTCAGTATTATTGACTGCCCGGGCTGCTCCTTTCAGACTGTGTGCTTCCCTGTAAATTGCTTCAATAATCTGCGTTTGCCGTTCTTCAGGAGGTTCCTTTTCCAACTCTATGAGATTGGAGGTAAGATTTGTGATGCCCTCTGAGGCTTCTATTCTGAAAGTCGCTCGTATTTTCTTTAAAAATTCTTCCCGACTATTCATTTGACAAGTTTGTATTGTTTCATTAATGCATCCAGTTTTTGACCAACCTTCTGTAAATCATTCACTGAATCAACAGATTGCTGAGTACTTGCTGCAGCCTGTACACTTGCTTCTTTGATATTTTCCATTGCTGTTACCACCTGATCCATCCCTTCGAGTTGTTGCTGGCTCGAGGCGGCAATCTGGATCGCTGCCCTTGCTGCCTCCGTAACGCTTTCAGAGAGGGTTTTGATCGTATCACCTGATAAGGTGGTGAGTTTTAATCCCTCATCTACCGCTTTTCCTCCCTCTTCCGTTGCCATTACCGCCGAGCTGATAGACTTTTGAATATCCCGTAAAACACTACGAATCTGAACAGTAGCTTCCTTCGAACGATCAGAAAGCATTTTTATTTCCTGAGCCACTACCGTAAATCCTTTCCCTTGCTCGCCTGCTTTTGCTGCTTCAATGGCGGCATTGACCGCCAGCAGATTTGATTGTTCGGCAAGTTCATTCACCGAAGCGGTGATTTCTCCAATGGTCTGGCTTTGATCACTTAACCTCACAACCATCGCCGCAATGGCGTTCATGTGTTGCCGTATTCTGTTCATCCCTTCAATGGTATTTGCGATGGCTTTTGTTCCATCAGCAGAGATTTCAGTAGTTCTCACCGCATTTTCCGATACGGCTTTGGCTTTTTGGTTAGCAACTTCGGCTGTTTGCTTCACCTCTTCCACGGTGGTCGTTGTCTCACCCACGGAAGTAGCTGTTTCGGCAGAACTTGCTGCAAGTTGGGTAACCGAAGCCATGATCTCACTGGAGGAAGATGCCAGCACATTAATGCCTTCACTGATTTCGTTAAACTGTACCCTGAGTTTTTCTACCATTATTTTAAATGATTGCCCCATAACATCCTTATCAGAAAGAAGTTGAATGTCGATGGTCAGATTGCCTTCGGCAATGTCGCGTGCCTCCTCTGCCTTTACCTGCAAGCTTTGCTGCATGGCTTTAAAAGAGTTGCCCAGTTCTCCCAGTTCATCCTTTTGATGCACGGCAAATACCTGGTTCAGTGCTCCGGTAGCCATCGATTTGGCAACCTCTGTCAACTGCACGATAGGTGCCGAGAAATAGCGCGCAAAGAACCATGCCAGCAAGGTAACCAGTACAATAATAATAAAGGTAATAAGGAACATCTGGTACTGCAGTTTATAAATAGCACCAAAAGCTTCCTCCTTGTCCAATTCACCAACAAGAACCCAATCGGTTCCTTTGATGGCTACCGCTTTTCCAATGGTCAGAATTTCATGATAATCAAGGTAAGGCTCCAGAATTGGAGAGTCGTTGGTTACATTTGCCAAAATACACGGCGGTGCTTTGTATTTCATAAATGCCGTAGAATCATACCTGCTTTCGGTAAATAACAATCCATCTTTCGTAACAATATAAGTTTCACCGGTTTGACCATGGCCTGCCTTGGTCGTTGTGATATCGTTCAACCCGATACCACCCGTGCGGCCTTTTGAATTCCTGATGCTTTTAAGTGCCTGGTGGATGATCAGCACCCCGATAGGAACATTTGATTTATCATAAATCGGAGCCGAATAAGCAATTTGGGCCACTCCGTCGGAGGATGAAAAGTAAGGCTCCGAAATAAACGGTCCTTTCATACCTTCTTTAAAATAGTCCCTGTCGGATCGGTTATCCCCGGGTTTTTCGTTATTCAAATCATTCGTAACCGCAACCACCATGCCTTTATTGTTCAACACCTTCGCCCGGTAAAAAGTATTACTGTTCTCTACCAGATTGCTCATCACCAATGCCAGGGTTCTCAATGACGCTTCCGAATTCCTTCCATTTTCAATATTGGCTAAATTATCCTTGAAAACAGCCAGCGAGGTTGTACTTAATAATATATCCATCGTGCTGGTCAAAATATCCTCCACATGATGCCCCTTTGAAACGGTTGCAACCGTTAGTGTCTCTGTAACGGCCTTTTCCAGTGCATTTTTAGCGTTGCTATAGCTTAAAAAACCGATAACCATGACCGGGACGACTGATACGATCAACATCAAGGCAATGAGTTTGGTGCTGATTCTTCTTGTAAAAAAGTGTTTGATTTTCATATTGTATGATTATAGGATTACCAATTACTAATTTTCAATTTCCAATTTCCAATTTCCACATCAAACCTCCTCATCCACAATTATGGAGGAGGATGCCAAAAATTTCTCAATATTAAACATCAGCGCCCTCGTTGCAGTGATACCTGACAAATATTCTTTTTTTGCACCAGTAATGGTTGACATAAGTGTTTTAAGTTGATCAGGAAATACGGCAACCTTCCCAACGATCTCATCCACGAGAATTCCCAATTCAATATCGGACCGTTTTAATACAATAACCCGGTTGAGGTTTGTAATCCCTTTTTCCGGCAGACCTAAAAATGTTTTCAGGTTTACGACAGAGAGAACTTTTCCACGAACATTGATAATTCCAAGGATAAACGCAGGAGCACAGGGAAGTGGGGTCAGTTCTTTCAATGGGATCACCTCAACAACGAAGTTGGCATCGATGATATATTGCTCCTCGGTAAGCAAGAACAATAAACCATCAATTTGAAGGCCAAGGTCGGTTTCTTTCTCTGGTGCTTTTGAAAACAGGGCTGCCCGCTGTTTCAGGATCATGCGTTTTTTTTCCGGATCCATTTTTATTATTTCCCCCTCAGTATACATATTATCTGTTGGTTTTTTTGAGCAGACCTATTCCTGGTTTCGAGCCTTGTATTCAATGTGATCGCAGGTTATTGAATTCAATATCTCACTGAACCTGCCTGCAGTGATGCCATCTGATTCTGGCAGGATATCATCTGTTTGAAGCCTGGAAAGACTCTCCAATGCATTTGAATAAGATTTTCTGCCCATTTCCTGATTCCCCGATTTAATTGCCAGTGTTCCCAATAAAAAATGTGCCAGCACAAAATCATGGTCAAGGTAGAGTGCCTTGTTCAGTAAATCAATCGCTTTGATGTCATCTCCAATCTCCTGCATCACCGTTGCCCAAAAGTAATATAATCCCGGGTCAAGTTTATCAAGCTTCACACTTTGTTCACAAAAATCAATAGCCTCGTATAATTTCCCAAGATGTGCTTTCGTTTTTGCAAGCAATGAAATTGTGGCACTGTTTTTATGATTTTCTTTTTTCATCAACCCGTAAAGGACTGATTCTGCATCCTCAAATGAGCCCTTTTCATAAAGTTGCTTCGCCTGGATAAATCCGGAATCGACTGTTGAGGGACTTGCTACCAATGTTTTTTTTGGTAACAGTGCATTCAACCGGTTATACTCGAATTGTGGATCGGGTATGGTCTGTTTTTTTTGCGTTTGTTCTGTAAATGGTTCTGATAAAACATTCTGGAGTATTGGAATTATGCGCGAATCTGCATGCTTTTCATCTGCTTTCACCTCTCCTTTATGAAAAATCGTGAAGCCTGTATAATTGATTTTACTGAATTTTGGCGAAATCATTCCGGAAACCTCCACCGGACTTACCACCAGGATTCCTCCATCAACCAAAGAATCGTAAAAATGACTGGTTACCGTACGAGCTCCCTCCTGAGAGAAATAAATCAATACATTGCGGCAGAAAATGATGTCGATTGAACCAGTATTTGTCGTGATGGATGGGTAGCTGTCGCCGGCGAGATTCAATGAGGCAAATGTAACCATCTTTTTGATCCTTGGAAGAATATGGAATTCGCACGAATCTGTTGTAGTGAAGTACTTGCTGATAAAGGTTTCTGATTTATTCCTGAACGACCATTTGGAATAGATACCCTTTCTCGCTTTTTCAAGGAATACTGAATTGATGTCAGTCGCCAGGATCGAAACATCCCAAAGTTGTATATCAGGAATCGATTGCAACAAAATAATTGCCAAAGAATAAGCCTCTTCACCCGTTGCACATCCGGCACACCAAACACGAAGACGTTTACTGGCTCCAAATCGCTTTTGAATTAATCCGGGCAGATAAATACGCTCAAGAAAGTCAAACCCCTTCATTTCTCTGAAAAAATAGGTCTCGCCGATGGTCAAATGACTTGCCAGTTCACCTGTTTGCTGAATTGTAAGTTTATTGATCAGCAACCATTCTACAAAACGTATTGGATTTGAATAACCAAAGGCTTTTGCCGCATATTCTATTTTTCGGGTCAGCTCTTTCCCGGAGCCTTCAGAAAAACTCAATCCCAGGTTCGCATGAATATGCTCTCTCAGCAACCAAATTAATGAATCGGGCATCTTGTTGGTCATCGGGGTGGTTCCACGGTTTTGTTAATATTTCTCTTTGGGTTCTTTTTCTGCTTTTGTTCGACTTTTTTAATCAATGAAGCTTCCAACCTTGCAATTTGTTCAGGGGTGAGAAATTTCTCCAGGTCGTGAATAACCACCATCCCATCATGCAGTTTGAATAAACCCTGCACATAATCTACATCCAAAAGTATTTTTTCCGTATTGGTGATCTCCTCCTCATTCAATTCCATAATTTCACTAACCTTATCAACCCAAAGGGCTATTTTGTTCCTTGAAATGATGGTAATAATTAAATGATCGCTCAACTCCAACTCCCGTTGCGGTAGTAAAAAGAGTTTGCGCAAATTTACGACGGGAAGAAATATTCCCTGGTAATTGATGGTTCCCATGATATACTCTGGAGCCCTGGGTAACGGATGAATCTCCAGGATTGGAATTATCCTGTCAACAATCGAAAGATGGATTGAAAACTGTTGTTCGTCCAATCGGAATACGACTAACTTGTAGGCTTTGTCCATAAAAAAAATTTAGCCGTGGAGAATAACTCAAGAAAAAAAACATTAAACTGCTGATATGCAACGTTTTTTCGAGTCAGAGAAGCAAGATAGAGTTTTCTATTTGTAAAGATACAAATAAAGTAACTACCGAAATCATTTCGGATGATGAATATTTTATAAGGCTAATTATTCCGATTTACCCTTTTTTGTGTTTACTTTTTATAAAAATTCACTGCGCTTGCCTGTGCTGTCGGCATCAGCACCAGGTCATTGATGTTTACATGAGCAGGAAGAGTTGTTACATAAAAAGCTGCATCGGCAATATCTTCAGCTGAAAGGGGTTGAAACCCATTGTATACATTGTCGGCACGAACTTTATCGCCTTTGAACCTGACAAGCGAGAATTCAGTATTTGCCGCGCCTGGTGAAATTTGTGTCACCTTGATATTATGCGTAACCAGGTCAATACGGGTCCCCTTGGTGATGGCATCCACGGCGAATTTTGTACCGCAATAAACATTCCCCATCGGGTAAACTTCTTTGCCGGCTATTGATCCGATGTTGATGATGTGGCCTTGTTTCCTTTCAACCATCAATGGGGAGACGAAACGTGTCATATAAAGCAAACCCTTCACATTTGTGTCTATCATGCGGTCCCAATCATCCAAAACTGCTTCATGAATGGTATTTAACCCTGCGGCAAGCCCGGCATTGTTTACTAGAACATCTATGCTTTTCCACTTTTCAGGCAAACTGGTTATGGCTTCTTCTACCTGCTTCAATATCCTGACATCGAAACAAAGTGGCAGCACCTCAATATTATATGTAATGATAAGTTCCTTGGCAAATTCGTCCAATAGTACTTTCCGTCTGCCGGTGATGATCAGGTTATAACCGTTTTCAGCAAATTTTTTGGCGATAGCCTTGCCGAAGCCTGCAGTTGCCCCGGTGATAAATATAGTTTTGGTCATAATGAAATTTAAAAAACAAAATCACTAGTGTCTATTAAAAAATGTTAAAAAATATTGAACTCCAATTGCAACTGCTCGTCATCGTGATTTTGCTTCGGCTCTTCAAGCTGGAACAACTCCTTGATATTGTCTTTTGCCAGAAGGGAGCTACCCAATATTCTCAAAACTTCATAGACGCTCCTGTTAAATTGCAGCTTTCTTGCGAGGATTGCAACGGTGCAATATGTGATGATAGCTACATAAACCTGTATCCGAACAGCATTTTCAGTATTTCCCCAGAAAGCCTTGATACGCAAGTGTCCCTTCATCCATTTAAAGAAGGTTTCCACTGCCCATCTGTTTTTATAAAGGAACGCTATATCCGTGGCCTTGTGAAAAAAGTTGTTGG
>CAIQUS010000068.1 GCA_903875045.1 uncultured Bacteroidales bacterium | reverse complement strand
TGAACTGGTTTGCCCGACAAGGCTTACTGTCGTTATATCTAAGAATGAAGGTGTAAAAGCTAATAGAAACCGCCGTGGTACTAACAAGTATGCCCGGTGGTGTGGGGGGACAGCGGCGCGAGCCGCTTCCTACCCGATTAGGCAAGGTCCGAAACTTGAGTAATATAGTTACATATAGAACAGCAGAAACAGTGCCGGCAGGATGATCCCGATGGCGGTGAGCCATGCGCCGCGTCCGAGAATACCATTTTTACCACGCAATACAAACAGTCCGGTGATGGCCAGAATAATCAGTCCGACAGCATAGAGATCTGAGAACCAGGTGTAGAGCTTTTTCAGGTTGTTATAGTGTAGCAGGTTCATCTCTTTGATCACCCAGCGTGTTGTTTTCCGCTCCATTTCAGCTTCACCGGTATTGAGATCAACGTAAACAAATCCTTTGGTAAGAAAAATCTGTACATAACCATCCCCGGTGATAAAGCTTTTGTAGTGGTCCTTTTCATGTACCTGGTCGAGTACTGAGAAAACATAAGCCTGATCAACCTTGCCATCCCTGGGCAGATCGACTTTGAGTTCACTGTAAGACTTTCCGTAATCGGGGTGTTGAAAATCGCCGGATTTGAAGTGGTTGAGCACAATGCCCGAGATGGCATAAATGAGGGTCATGCCTACGCACAAATAGCCGATATCCCGGTGAAGTACATTGTTCCACCGGCGAAGAGTTTTAGCCTGCATATTTATTTCAGTTCGGTGAATTTATCGGCTTCGACGGAGAAGTTTGACAAATGATCTTTTCCACTGTTCTTCAAATCCTCACGCATGGCATTGATCTGGTCAAGTTTATCCTGAGCGTCCTGGTCTTCATGGCCTTTTGCCCCGGTATGTACACCCACGCTATGGTTTCCCTCAGGTTTTTTGATTTCTGCTTCCCATTCGTTGAGGTATTTTGCATCGATACGTTCTTCTTTCAGGGTTCCGAAAACACGCACACGGCTTCCCATAAGGGTTTCGTCGAATTTGGCGATATTCGGGCCAGTTGTTATTTCGACCCTGATGCTGTCGGTTCCGTCAACGAGGAACATTCTCTTGCCACCATGTTTACAAATATGCAGAATTGTCCCCTCAATAATCACCGGTTTATCGATGCAACTATCGGCTTGTTTTTCGAATGTAAGAACGGCCAGGCGGGTTGTGTCATTTTTGGGTGCGGTGGCAGTTTCCTGGGTTCCCTGATTGCAGGCAACCATGGCGAACAGGATAACGATCAGCAGCGGCAGAAGTCTCTTTGTCATAAGGTTAGGTTTGGTTTGTTCTGCAAAGATCGCAATAATTCCGGAATTTTCAAAACCTTGTGTTACGCGACAGCCCTGAAAAAGGTATTATTCAATGCAGGGCAGGGTAAAGCTGAAAGTACTGCCGGTTCCCTCAATGCTTGAAACATGGATTTTACCCCTGTTTTTCTCCACAAATTCTTTGCAAAGGATCAGTCCCAGCCCGGTGCCTGTTTCATTGGCTGTGCCTTTGATCACAGTCCGTTCATCGATTTTAAACAAATTTTCAAGGATGGCGGGGCTCATTCCCATCCCGTTATCCTTCACATAAAAAAGAATGGTTTGAGGATCCTGAAGTTCCGTACCAATGATGATCATGCCGCCGGGAAAGGTAAATTTCAGGGCATTGGATATCAGGTTCCTGACTGCGGTACTTACCATGTTCCGGTCGGCAAAGATCCTGAAATCTTCTTTGCCTTTATTGACGAGTAAAATATTTTTGTGATGGGCTGTTGTTTCCACCAGGCTTAAATTCTCGGAAATGACATCACTTAAAAGGAATGCAGAAGGCTCAAAGGGCAGGCTCCCTCGCTGTGCCTGTGCCCAGGTAAGCAGGTTTTCGAGTAAGTTGAATGTACGGGAAGAGACAGACTGAAGTTTTAGAAGCATCTCTCGCTGTTCGTCCGGGGTGAATTCTGAATCTTCATCAGTCAGCATCTCAAGGAAACCAAGGATTGAATTAAACGGGTTTCTTAAATCATGGGCAATAATTGAAAAGAAGGTGTTTTTCGCAGCATTGCTTTCCCTGAGCTGAATTTCGGATATCCGGAGTTCCTGTGTTCGCAGGTCGACCTCTTTTTTCAACTGGTTTTTGTAGCGGTTGGTCAGGATGAACCTCGCGGTGATGAAAATCATACCCGAGAACAGGATCAGTGATAAGGAGAGGAACCACCAACGGAGCCAGAAGGGTTGCAATATGGTAAAAGTGGCCGAAACTACCGGATCGCTCCAGATGCCGATGGAGTTCCGTGCTTTGAAGAGAAAGCGGTAGGAACCGGAATTAAGGTTATTATAAACGAACTTGCCCCCTGTGTATAACTCTTCGTTTGACCAGCCGGTATCGAATCCTTCCAGGTAATAATTCACAAATATTTGTCGTTCGTTGATCAGTGAAATCGCACGGGCTTGAAAAGAGAGATCATCCAACTCGTATGGAAGAACTTTTCCGAGACGGGGGTCTATCGAATCTTTCCCCACAACAACCGGAAGGAGCCTGACCTTGGGGGGAGGAACCTGACCGGGTTTATAGTCAAATTCGGGCCGGTAGACTGTCAGGCCATTGTTGGTGCCGAACCAAACAAGATGCTGGCTGTCGGTAAATCCTGCTGATCTGTTGATGTCCTGCCCTGCCAGACCATCCTTTACCGTAAAATGGTCCAGAACTTTTCCATTCCATCGAAAAACACCGTTATCAGTGCCGATCCAAAGGTTTCGTGAACCATCTTCAAAGATAAGATAGACCGGGCGGTTAATGATCAGCCCGTTGCGGTCTACCTGTTTCAGTTCACGGCCAACAAGTTCATACAATCCCGCTGCTGTTCCAACCCATTGATTTTTCTTCGAATCAGTAAAAAAGGCATATACATTGTTTGCCAGTTGGTTATCCGTAGATTTACAAGCGGTCAGTTCACTTCCTTTCATCCTGACCAATCCGGAATTAAGGGTTGCCAGATAAATCGTTTCATCCTGACCGGAAAAAATCTTCCGGATAATGTGGTTGTCATATATACCAAGGTTCACCTGATTAAACCTTCCGTTCGTGAAATGGAACAACCCGGTTGTGGTGCCGGCATAGAGGTTTCCTGATGGTGTGAAGGCAACTGCATAAGCTGAGCCTGGCAAACCTTCACTTTCGCGATACCAGGTTACATGCTTGTCCTTATCCAATTTTGCCACACCTAATGAACTGGCAGAAAGCCAAAGATTCCCGGCAACATCCTTTTGCATATCGATAACCCTTGTTTCATAATTGCCGTTCAATACCTTTGGGTCAAGACAAAAAGGGGTCATGGTTTTTCCATCGTAAAATGTCAGGTTTCCGTCATGGCCAAAAACATATTTTCCCGGGCTGAACTCAATGGCTGAAGCGACTTCATTGCTGAAAAGCCCGTCTTTTTCGGAGAAACTTGCAAACCGCTCAGAGGATATTTTTGTGATTCCGCGATACCCGGCAATCCAGGTATTCATCTCCCTGTCAACAAGAACTGAGTTTCCACCTTCGGCAATCAAGCCATTGTTACGGTCGAGTGTTTCAATACGTTTTAAGGTCTGGTCGAATGACAATACTTTGAATGAATTTCCAAAGTAGACTTTTCCGTTTATGGCAGCGTGTAAGAAACAATGTCGCCCCAATCCGTTCAGCGGAAGGTGAAACCCATTTGAAACCAGGGTAAAATTTTCTTTCGAAAGGTAACCCAGCCATCCATCACCAAGTAACCAGAGTTTTTCCCCTTTCCTTTCCATGGCAAGGATGTTCCCCGAGAGAAGTTGTGTTCCGGGAATCTCAACGGGTTTCATTTTACCATTTCGGAAAATGGTTAAACCTTTGTCGGAGGCAATGTAAATGGCACCACCAAAACCCCTGATGCTGTTAACCGTGTTTCCGGGGAATCCATCAGCGGATGAATACACGTGCCATCTTCCCTCCCTGTAAATCAGGAATTCCTTACTTTGTGTTCCAACCAGAATAACAGGGGCTCCCTGCTCATAAACAACATCAAAAGAGGTGTAGGTGGCTTTGAAATCAACAGGAGCCATTTCGGGACTTAGCACGGTTTGCCATTTCGTGCCCGTCAGGCGTGAAAAAAAAGGCACCCCGTTTTCAGGCATTGCCCAAAGGTTATCCTTTTCATCGATCGTGAGCAGGGAGTAACTGCATGACCGTAATCCATCGGTCACACTGTAATTTGTAAAATTTGTTCCATCGTATGATGAGATCCCAAGCCGCCGTCCGACCCAGATTACACCTGACGAATCCTGTACGATGTCGAACACCATCGAGTTGGCCAGACCATCGGCTTCGGTATAGGTCATGGCCTGATAACGCTGGCCCGTGGCATCGGTCACCAAAATCAAAATCAAAAACAATATGATAACGGAAAGAAATTGCCTGAAGAAAGTCAGGGGGATGAGATCAAATTTCATGGCTCCGAATAATCGTCAAAGCTACTACTTTTCCTACAAGCATAAAAAAAACCATGGAATTATTTGGTATTTTTTGAAAAATCCAAAGTGAGAAATTCAACTTTTGATCATAGCGGGGGTATAAGCTGGCATGTCCGCGGGTGTCTGCTTTATGAAATAAAGTTGTCAATTGCTTATTATTTACCTTTATACGTGAAATACTCGGTTTTATTGTCTATCTTTGCACCGGCTTTTGAATATTCAGAGATCCACAAGGCAAGCCCATTCAGTCGTTATTACCTTCTAGAAGTTGTATCGCCGCCGGTTCCTTCTCGTGATTGAAGCTTAGAATCACCAGCCATCCAGTATTCATTCACTAAATAATTACATGAAAAACATTTTTGTATCAAATTTGAGTTTCAGGATCAACGATGAAGATCTGAAACAGGCGTTTGCTGACTATGGAGCCGTAACATCAGCTAAAGTGATTAAAGACAATTTTTCAGGAAGATCAAGGGGATTTGGTTTCGTGGAAATGACCAATGATGAAGAGGCTGCTAAGGCCATAGAAGAATTAAACAATGCCGAATTTGATGGTAAGGTAATGACTGTTTCTGAGGCACGTCCAAAGACTGACCGTAAACCCGGTGGTTTCGGCGATTCACGCGGTGGTGGTCACGGTGGTGATTCACGCGGTGGTGGTGGTCACGGTGGTGATTCACGCGGCGGCGGCTATGGTGGCAATTCACGTGGCGGCAGCGGCGGCGGTTATGGCGATAAGTCATCCGGCGGGTTCAAAAAAAGATATTAATCAGCAATTTACTTTTCCTGCCTTGAATTCTTAAGTGCCCATCCAATTTTTTCATAATATTGTTTATGGAAAAACCGGGCACTTATGAATAGAGGCTTTTTCTTCATTCTCCTTTGCTGTTCCTTTCATATCAGCACTTTTCAGCAATCATTTCACGGTTTCAGACAGGTCGTTGCCACTTCTGATCCTGACCCGGGCCGGGTTAAAATTTCAATAAAAACAATTTCTGAGTATTTCCTGTCAGGCCTTTCTTTAAAAAAGGCGTTGATCAGGTTGTTTTATTTTGGGCTAACCACAGTGCATTTTGAACCATAAAAAATAGTTGCCATGAAAAGGATCCATCTCTATTTAGTTTTTACAACCATCGCGATTTTCAGCGTTGTCATGCTTGTTGTTGCCCACAATAGTAAAAGGTATCAGGAGCTGGTCAGGGTCAGCCCTGCGTTTCGTGAGTATGTACAGGCATTTACTTCCGGGATTGTTTCCACCCAAACCCCCATTCGGGTGCGTCTCAGCGATGATTTTGCCGATACCGTTTCGTTCAACACCCCGCTGACAACGACCTACTTTAAATTCAGTCCCGACATCAAAGGAAAAACTTACTGGAGCGACAGCCGTACCCTTGAATTTTTACCTGACGAGAAATTGCCTCAGGACCAGGTTTATACCGTTGATTTTTACCTTTCACGGTTATTGACAGTACCCGATTCGTTGCAAACCATGGTCTTCCAGTTTCATACCATGAAGCAGGAACTGTCGGTGGAGGTTGATAACCATAAGGCCTATTCCAACAATGATCTTTCAAAAGAACATCTCAACGGATTGCTGCAAACCTCCGACGTTGCCGATGATCAGCAGGTTGAGAAAATCCTCACGGCAAGTCAGGGAGGCAGGGATTTACCGGTTGTCTGGACACATGATCAGAAGAAGCGCACCCATCTTTTCCAGGTCGATTCTGTGATCAGGGGCAAAGAGGTCAGTGAGGTTAAACTTTCATGGGATGGATCGCCCGTTGATTCAAAAACTGAGGGGAGTGTGGTCACCGAAATTCCGGCACTGGGCGATTTTAAAGTTATTTCGGCACGTAGTTTTCCCAATACCGAGCAATGTTTGCGGGTGCAGTTTTCAGATCCGCTGAAAACAGATCAGAACCTCGACGGGCTGTTCAAAGTGGGAAATTTCAACAATGTCCGCTACAACGTCGAAGACAATCTGCTCTGGATATATCTGCCGGAAGCTGAAACGAAAAAAATAAACCTTTCCCTTGAGCCATCCATCAGAAATATCAACCAGGTGTTGCTGGGCAAACGATTTGTTGAACAGGTAGCCATTGACAACACCAAACCCAATGTTCGTTTTACCGGCGACGGGGTGATCATGCCAAGTTCCAACGGCATGTTGCTTCCGTTCGAAGCCGTTAACCTGAATGCTGTTGATATCAAAGTAATAAGGATATTTGAAAACAATATCCTCCAGTTTTTACAAGCCAACGATTTAAGAGATAACTCACAGCTTGCAAGGGTTGGCAGGGTGGTGCTGAAAAAAACGATACCGCTCACCGGGGTGACCGATTATGGCAAGTGGAACCGTTATTCCATCGACCTTTCAACACTTATGCAAACGGAACCCGGAGCCATCTATTCGGTATTTCTCCGGTTCAAAAGAGCATATTCAACTTATCCCTGCGAAGGATCAGACACCTTAAGCCAGGCGCCAATTGATATGGTTATCATGCAGGATCCCGAGAAGGATAATGACCAGAACTGGGATTATTACAGCAGCTACGACGATGATGATTATCGCGATGGCGGATGGCAAAACTATCGTTGGGAGGAACGCGATGATCCCTGCAAATCATCCTATTATTACAATAAGTCGGTCAGCCGGAATGTACTCGCCTCCGACCTCGGCATGATTGCCAAGACCGGAAGCGATGGCAATTATCATGTTTTTGTTACAGACCTAGTGACAACAAAACCACTTTCCGGGGTGTCGGTTGAATTTTTCAATTTCCAGTTGCAACTCATGGATAAGGCTACAACTGACGGGGAGGGCATGGCCATCGTTCCTTTGAAAAAACGGCCTTTTATCGTGGTGGCAAGAAGTGGTTCACAAACAGGTTATCTGAAGCTGACCGATGGGAATGCACTTTCGCTCAGTATGTTCGATGTAAGTGGCGAACCTGTCCAGAAAGGCCTCAAAGGAATGATATACGGAGAAAGAGGTGTATGGCGGCCAGGCGACTCTATTTTTCTTACGTTTGTCCTTGAAGATAAAATGCACCAGCTTCCCCTTCATCATCCTGTGAGTATGTCGCTGTTCAATCCGAGCGGGCAAATGATCAACAGGATGGTCCGGACAAATCCGGTGAACGGATTTTACAATTTCAGCACGGCAACAGCGTACGATGCCCCAACCGGTAACTGGCTGGCGAAGGTGAATGTGGGGGGTGCCGAATTTCAGAAAACTTTGAAAATTGAGACAGTTAAGCCAAACCGGCTGAAGATCAGCTTCGATTTTAAGACCGACCGGCTTGTGAGGGATAAAGTTCCATCGGCAATGCTCGAAGCAACCTGGCTCACCGGGGCTGTGGCCCGGAACCTGAAGGCCAAAGTGATGCTGACCCTTTCGAAATCGGTGACCGCATTTATAAATTTTCCCGGTTATGTATTTGATAACCCGACAGCAGGTTTTGCCGCAGAAAACATAACCGTGTTCGATGGAAGGCTGGATGAAAACGGACGCACCCTTGTTACCCCGAAGATTCATATAACCAATATTGCACCCGGGGCGCTCAAAGCGAGTTTCGAGACCATGGTTTTCGAAGATGGAGGAGATTTCAGCGTTGACCGGTTTACCATTCCCTATTATCCTTATCAATCTTATGCCGGGGTAAGGGTGCCCAACGGCTCTGGTGATGACAGGGTGTTGTACACGGATAGATCATACGACATCGACCTGCTGAATGTTGATGCACAAGGCATGCTGGTTCCCTCAAACCGGTTGAAAGTAGAAGTGTATAAACTGGAGTGGCGTTGGTGGTGGGATGACTCCGAATCGGGATCGGCCGACTTTATCTCCACTTCCTATATCAGACCGTCGGACTCAGCAACCGTAAAAACGGTCAACGGTAGAGCTACCTATAGTTTCCAGGCCGGGTACAATGACTGGGGGCGTTATCTCATCAAGGTCACCGATAAAACTTCTGGTCATGCTGCAGGAAAAGTGGTGTATGTTGACTGGCCTGGTTATTTCCGCATGCCTGGTGGTGAAAAGCAAGCTGCAGCCATGCTTACCCTCACCAGCGACAAAGGTCAGTACAAAGTAGGGGATAAGGTTAAACTGACACTGCCATCCTCACCGGATGGCAGGGCGCTGGTAACCATAGAAACCGGTTCGGGCATTCTGAAATCGTTCTGGGTTCCGACCAGCAAAGGGACGACAGATATTACTTTTGATGCCACCGAAGCGATGTCGCCCAATTGTTATGCTTATGTGACCCTGATCCAGCCGCATGCCCAGACAAAAAACGACCTTCCTATCCGTTTGTACGGCGTGATAGCCATACCTGTTGAGAATCCGAATACCCACCTCAAGCCCGTGATCACGATGAGGAATGAACTGGAACCCGGGCAGGAAGTTAATATCCAGGTAAAGGAGTCAACTGGCAAACCAATGACCTATACACTGGCAGTGGTGGATGAGGGGTTGCTCGATCTCACCCGTTTTAAAACACCCGACTTGTGGAGTGTGTTTTATGCACGTGAAGCCCTTGGTGTGAAAACCTGGGATCTGTTCGACCAGGTGATGGGTGCCTTCAGCGGGGAATTGCAACGCATTCTCAGCATTGGAGGCGATCAGGATCCTTTGAATAAAAGTGGACTTAAAGCCAACCGGTTTAAGCCCATGGTGAAGTTTTTCGGCCCGTTTGAATTGAAAAAGGGGCAGACCAAAGCACACTCCTTCGTCATGCCCGATTATATCGGTTCGGTTCGGGTGATGGTTGTAGCCGGACAGGATGGGGCATACGGCAAAGATGAAAAGGCCGTGCCGGTAAAAAAAGCGTTGATGGTGCTTGGCACACTGCCACGTGTGGTCGGGCCTGGCGAAACAGTTAAATTGCCGGTTACCGTATTTGCCATGGACAAGTCGATCAAAAATGTAAAAGTCGAATTGATTGTCAATGAAATGTTCACGATCACCGGGGGAAATACCCGGCAACTTTCGTTCAGCAGTATCGGTGATCAGTTGGTTGCCTTCGATCTTACTGTTGCGCAGGCTGTGGGAATCGGGAAGGTGAAAATTTTAGTTACCGGCAACAATCAAAAAGCGGAGTACATGATTGAGATCGGGGTACGTAATCCGAATTTGCCGGTCACCGACGTTTTGGAGAAATCAATACAGCCGGGGACAACCTGGACAACCGATTTTCGTGCGATCGGAATAAGGGGGACAAACAAGGGAACCCTTGAAAATTCAGCCATCCCGCCACTGAACCTTGAAAAAAGGCTCAGTTATCTCATCCATTACCCGTATGGTTGTATTGAGCAAACCGTTTCTTCTGTGTTTCCGCAATTGTACCTTTCCAGTCTGATGGAACTGTCAGCTGCTGCCAAAAGCGAAGTGGAATTCAATATCAGAGGTGCTATTCAGCGGTTAAGATCATTTCAGATGCAGAACGGAGGACTGGCTTATTGGCCGGGGGCATCTTATGCAGATGACTGGGGAACCAGCTATGCAGGCCATTTTCTGCTGGAAGCGGAACAAAAAGGATATACACTGCCTGTGAATTTTCTGAAAGCATGGAAGGAATTTCAGCGTCAGAAGGCGGTTTCCTGGGACTACAACGCTTCTTATTACAACAATGACCTGATGCAGGCATACCGTTTATATACCCTTGCCCTTGCCAAAGCGCCGGAACTGGGTGCCATGAACAAGCTGCTGGAAAAGAAAGATCTTGAAGTATCCGCCCGATGGCAGCTTGCCGCCGCATACCAGCTTGCCGGCAAACGGGAGGTGGCGATGCAGCTTGTCAATAATTTGCAAACAACCGTTAAATCCTACCGGGAGCTTTATTATACTTATGGTTCCGACTTGCGCGATAAAGCCATGATCGTTGATGCCTTGAGCCTGCTGGACATGAAAACAAAAGCCGCTCCGCTAGTAAAGGAAATCTCATCTTCGTTATGCAACAATGATTGGTACAGCACCCAGTCCACCTCATTTGCCTTGATGGCCATTGCAAAATTCACAGGAAATTCAGGTGGTACGGGAATTAAAGCCTCCCTCAGACTGAATGCTGATCAAACAGAGGAGATGGAATCTGCAAAACCATTGCTATCGCGAAAAATTGAGGTCTCTCCCGATAAAAAGGGAGTCCTCCAATTGGCCAATCAGGGGAAAAACATCCTGTTTGCCCGTCTCATCCTTACCGGGATTCCGGCACAGGGCGATACCACAGCCTCCTCCAACAGCTTAAAAATTTCCATGGTTTTCAAATCGATCACCGGTGAGATCATTAAACCTCAGATGCTGGCACAGGGAACAAACTTTGTGTCGGAAGTGACCATCACCAATCCGGGTCTGAGAGGGTTGTACCAGCAACTTGCCTTGTCGCAGGTTTTCCCGTCGGGATGGGAGGTTATCAATGCCCGGAGCAGTGATCTGGCTCAATCCAACACAGCTGCCTCAGCTTTCACTTACCAGGATGTGCGCGATGACCGGGTCAATACCTTTTTTGATCTCAATGCCGGACAAACCAAAACCTTCAGGGTGATGTTAATGGCTACCTATCAGGGGCGGTTTTACCTGCCGGCAACCGGTTGTGAAGCGATGTATGACAACACCATCAGCGCCAGGGTTCCGGGGCGTTGGGTGGAGGTGGGGGCTGCTTTGAAATAGAAAAAACAACAAATTTATGGCAGAGTCTTTTGATTACTTCTTTCAAAATTAATCCTGAGAATTAGTTTGAAAAAGTGATTTGACAATCATTCCTAAATATATTCCAAAAACTGTTTGTATAAGACTTAACAAAAATGTATAACTATCTTTGGCAGAAGGTATAATACCTTGTTTAACAATGAGGGCAATCAAAAATATTATAAAAAAACATATAACGATATTTGATATATGTATCAAGCCAACATTTACTTTTTCTGTACTTTTTGATTCTCGAAAATTTCTACCCGTATCATATTTCTTTCTGAGAATTTCAGTATTCCATTTCTATCCCAACTACCAATTACTATCATTAACAAATACTTATATTCACAGATTTCAAAGATTTCTGTCCAATTTCCTGAAACATAGACTATCTTTGCATATTACTCTCCTTGAAACCGGGCTGAAATAAAAACTATTCCCATGAATACCAAAAGATTCGCCCTTGCAAAATCATATATAGTTCTATATCAGCGCATTACCCCCCCTGTACAACCTCACCACAAAAACGGATAAAACCAGATCAGAATTTAATATCCATTTCCAAATGGCCAAAGTGTTACTAAACTCTTTGACCGTTATATATTCGAGCACACCTTACCCCGGTCAGCATACTCAATATTCAACAATGGAATTTGAACGATCTCATGGCAGCCAGCCATATTCTCAACATCCTTATTGTTGATGATATTGGCGCCAATCCGAAATTGCCTTACAACATCCTGAACCCTGAAGGGGTATAATATCCGTCCAATGCACGGCAGGCATATTGCCTTGCAGGCAGCATTCTCATTTTGACAATTACAAAATCATGAAAAAAAATAACGGGGACAAATCATCCTCCGAAATCCTTCACAAAAAGGCAGAAGATTTGCTTAAAGAGAAATCAGAAGCCAAAATACTGGAGCTTATTGAGGAACTTGCTTTTCAAAACGAAGAGAAAGCAAAACGTGCCGATGCACTGCTCATTGCCAACAAAGAACTTATATTTCAAAACAAAGAGAAAACAAAGCGGGCTGATGAACTGTTCATTGCCAACAAAGAACTTGCTTTTCAAAACGAAGAGAAAGCAAAGCGAGCCGCTGAACTGTTCATTGCCAACAAAGAGCTTGCCTTTCAAAATGAAGAGAAAGCAAAGCGGGCAGATGAACTGCGCATTGCCAACAAAGAGCTGGCTTTTCAGGCAGAGTTAATCGTTGCAAATAACAAAGCGGTGAAACTTACGGTTGAGCTTGAATTGTACCAGACAGAGTTAGAAATGCAAAACAAGGAGCTCTCATGTGCAAAAGAAAAAGCTGAAACTGATGCCAGAAAATATGCTGAATTGTACGATTCCGCTCCTTCGGGATATTTTACACTTTCCAATGATGGAACGATTACCTTGGCTAACAACAGTGGGGCAACTATGCTTGGTAAAGATCGCTCTCAAATAAAAGACAACAGGTTTGGGTTTTTCGTTTCCAACGACACACTAACGATTTTCAATCTGTTTCTGGTTAAGGTTTTTAGCGGCAACGCAAATGAAACCTGTGATGTGACCCTGTCTATCATGGGAAACTTACCAATGTACGTTCACCTTACCGGAATTGTTACTGAAAATGGCAAAGAATGTCTTCTAACCATGGTTGACATCACTGAGAGCAGGATGTTGGTCGAACTGCATCAAAGCGAGCAACGCTACCATGCTTTGGTTGATTGGTCGCCTTATGCTGTTATCGTTCATCGGAATTTAAAAATAGTCTATGCCAATCCTGCTGCCATCATGATGTTTGGCGCAACCTGCGCACAAGATCTTGTAGGAACCAGAGTGCTTGACCGGATTCACCCTGATTGTCATCAAATCGTACAGGAGCGGATACGCAGGGGTATTGAACATGGCATCGATGCTGTCATGTCCGAATTTAAATATTTCAAACTCGATGGAACGATCATTATTGCAGAAGCACAGGGAACAACCATTACCTACGATGGAGTGCCTTGCATACTCGCCAGCATGCGTGATATTACAGAGCGGACCCGGATCGAGAATTTATTGCATGATACTAATTTAAAGCTTGACCTGGCGATGGATATGGCAGGTACGGGCTGGTGGGAAATGGATATCCCTACCGGTAGTGTTATTTTCAGCAAGCATAATTCTGAGATGCTCGGTTATGCTCCTGAAAGCTTCAAGCATTCCAGGGATTTGACCAATTTGATTCATCCGGAAGACTATGACAGGACAATGAATGCAATGCAGGGACATCTCAATGGATTATTTGAAAGATATGAAGTTGAATACAGAATTAAAACCAAATCAGGTGAATATATATGGTTCTATGATAATGGTTCTGTTGTTAAAAAAGATGCAAACGGGAAACCTCTTACTGTAAGCGGTATTGTTATCAACACCACAGCACGCAAACATGCCGAGCATGAAATTGAGCAGAGCCATGCCAGATTCAGTGCGATGATATCCAATATTTCAGATGTGATCGCTATAATGGACGCCGACGGCTTTAAGAAATATGAAAGCCCTAACCTGAAAAAGCATTTCGGATGGCTCCCTGAGGATAATGCCGGCAGAAGCGCTTTTTCATTTATCCATCCCGACGATATGGAATATGCTTTAAAAGACTTCTATTCGGTGCTTGGTGAAGATCGCTCAGTGAAAACAATGGAATTCAGGTTCGAATGTAAGGACGGAAGTTACAAACCCATCGAACTTACTGCTTCCAACCTGCTGAACGACCCATTAATCAATGGGATAATGGTAAGTTTCCGCGACATCACTGACCGAAAAATTGCCGAGGAAACATTACGGGAAAATGATGCCAGGTATAGTTCAATGATTTCCAATATTTCTGACGTGATCGGCATTATGGGTGCCGATGGCATCATGACCTATAAAAGCTCAAATATCGAAAAATGGTTTGGATGGCTGCCGCAGGATCGCATCGGTACCAGCGGATTTTCAACAGTCCATCCGGATGACATGGAATATGTCGGAAAAGTCTTTTATTCTTTACTGGAGAAAGATAATGCGATAGCAACACTGGAATTCAGGTATCAATGTAAAGATGGAAGTTATAAGCCTATAGAACTTACAGCGGCCAATCTTTTGAATGATCCGGCCATCAATGGCGTATTGCTGAATTACCACGACATTACCGGGCGCAGGCAGACAGAAAACATATTGCGTAAAACCAATGCCCAACTGGAATCTGCCGTCGTCACAGCAAATGAAATGACGCAGCTGGCTGAAGCATCCAGCAAGTCGAAAAGTACATTCCTGGCCAATATGTCGCATGAAATCAGAACGCCGCTGAATGCGATCATTGGTTTTTCCCAACTGATGAACCGGGAAAAATCATTGACAGATTCACAGAGGAATTATGTCACCAGTATCAACAGTGCCGGTGAACACCTGTTAAAGCTCATCAACGATATTCTCGAATTATCCAAACTGGGAGCGGGTCGCATGGAGATAAATCCAACAAATTTTGATTTACATGCTGTTTTTAACGAAGTGCAGATGATGTTCAAAGAACTGTCCCTGTCCAAACGGCTGCAACTGGTTGTTGAACTATCCGGTGATCTTCCGCATAATGTTATTGCAGATAGTCACAAATTACGCCAGATCCTGATCAACCTGATCGGAAATGCAATAAAATTCACCGACAAGGGCAGCATTTTCGTGCGGGCCAGTGTTGATAAACGGAACAAGGATACAAGCCGCCTGGTTGTCGAAATTCAGGATACAGGACCGGGAATTTCTGAAGATGAACTGGGAAAACTCTTTAAACAGTTCGAACAAACAAGCGCAGGGATCTTAAAAAACAGTGGTACGGGACTTGGGCTTGCCCTGAGCCGTGAACTGGCTGTTTTAATGGGAGGGAATATCACCGTTGCGAGTGAAGAAGGAAAAGGCTCGGTTTTTACGATTCACGTAGCACTGAAAGAAGGGAAATCAGAAGTAGGTGAAGCTGCCAACGCAAAACGGGTGATTTGCATTGATAACCCTCAGAAAGCTTATCGCGTACTGGTTGTAGATGATAAACAGGAAAACAGGCAGGTGGTCGTGAATTTACTCAATTTGACGGGTTTTGAAACGAAGGAAGCAGTTAACGGTGAAGATGCTGTTTCAAAATTTGAAGCGTGGGAACCACATCTTATTTTAATGGATGTGCGCATGCCCGTGATGGATGGCTATGAGGCAACCCGCCTGATTAAATCAACTGAAAAAGGACGACAAACACCGGTTATCGCAGTAACTGCAAGTTCTCCTGAAGAGGAGAAAAAAAATGAAATCGCCTTTGAAATCCAGGGCTATGTTCGCAAACCATTTAACGAAAGTGAATTGTTTGGCACCATCGGCAAGGTTCTTGGCCTTGAATTCATTTATGAGGAAGAAAAACCAATTAACGCTCCATCCAGATACCTGGGAAACGACGAACTCATTGAGGAGGATCTTGCAAAATTACCCGATGACCTTATTTTACTGATGCTGACAGCAGTAAAATCTGCCAATCTGTCCCATCTGATTGAAATTATCAATGGGATTGAAATTGGCAATTCAGAACTTTCGAAGCACCTGATGACCCTGGCAGTCGATTACAGGTATGATCACCTTCTGCAATTATTGAATAAAAGAAAATAAGGGATGGGAAACGATACTTTACCCGGCATGGGCACAGCCAATATTCTTATTGTTGACGACATGGGCGCCAACCTCAAATTGCTTGAAGACATCCTGAAACCCGAAGGGTATAATGTCCGTCCGGTGCCCGGGGGAGAGATGGCCTTACATGCGGCTGAAATAGAAAAACCCGATCTGATCCTGCTTGATATCATGATGCCGGGGATGGATGGATTCGAAGTTTGCCGGCGGTTAAAGGAAAATCCCGGGTTAGCCGATGTACCGGTTATTTTTATCAGCGCCCTGGGCGACACGGATGTTATCGTTAAAGCCCTGACAGTGGGCGGAGCCGATTACATCAATAAACCTTTTCAGGCAGAAGAAGTTAAAGCACGGGTTCACACACATCTTAAATTGTACCGGCAAGGCAAGGAACTCTGGGACCTGAATGCCACCCTTGAGTTAAAAGTTAAAGAAAGAACCCGGGAGCTCAGGGAGGTCAATAAAAATCTTGAAAGGGCCAATGTTGCCAAGAGCGAATTCCTCTCACGTGTAAGCCATGAATTGAGGACCCCGATGAATGCGATACTTGGCTTTGCACAGTTGATGGATATGGGAGAACTCAACCCCAGGCATAAGAAAGGAGTCAGCCACATTTTAAACAGTGGTAAACACCTGCTCGAATTAATTGATGAGGTACTCGACATTTCAGGCATCGATTCCGGAAAACTCACAATGCTGTTAGAACCAATAAAGGTAACAGACCTTGTTTCAGAAACGGTTGAAACCTTTCAACCGCTTGCCAATACCCGGCAATTAAAGATTGAATTGATAAACTTGAATGAAAATCATCCTTTTGTAGTGTCAGACCGAAAACGATTGAAACAAGTATTGACAAACTTGCTCAGTAATGCGGTGAAGTACAACAGGCAGGGCGGCACTATTACCGTCAAAACTGAAACTACTCAAAGGGATGATGAAGGCAAGGCTGCGGTTCGTATTTCGATAACGGATACAGGTTTGGGTATTCCATCTGATGACATTCTAAAACTTTTTTCACCCTTCGAACGCATCGGGGCTGAAAAAACAACAACGGAAGGTACCGGGCTTGGGCTGGCGATGGTTAAACGAATAATGGATGCCACGAAAGGATTCGTTGGTGTTGAAAGTATTGTTGGCGAAGGAAGCACATTTTGGATTGAAATGCCTGCACTTTGTAACTAATCCGGCGACACTCAGTGCATGTAAAAAAAACATTACCTTACAAGGAGATAATGCCATGAAAAATGAAAAAGCACTAAACCCGAAGGTATCCAATATTCTTATTGTGGATGATATGGGCGCAAACCTCAAATTGCTTGATGATATCCTGTTACCCGAAGGGTATCAAACACGGCTGGTTCCAGGCGGAGAGATGGCCTTGCAGGCAGCCAAAATAGACAAGCCAGATCTGATCCTGCTCGACATCATGATGCCGGGAATGGATGGATTTGAGGTTTGCCGGCGGTTAAAAGAAATCCCTGGTTTAGCAGACATACCGGTTATTTTTATAAGCGCGCTTGGTGACACCGATGATATCGTAAAAGCCCTGGCCATCGGCGGAGTAGATTATATCAATAAACCTTTTCAGGCAGAGGAGGTGAAAGCCCGAATTAACACGCATCTGAAACTTCACCGGCACAGTGAGGAACTTCTTGAATTAAATGAAGTGCTCCAGCATCAAAGCATGGCACTCCAGCAACAGGGCAAAGAACTTCAGGACCTGAATGCCACCAAGGATAAGTTCTTCTCCATCATCGCTCACGACCTGCGCAGCCCATTCAATGGTTTCTTAGGACTTACTCAGCTGATGGCGGAAGAATTAGAAAATCTGACCAGTGAAGAAATTAAGGATTTCACTTTGAGCATGAGAAACTCGGCAGCTGATATGTTCCGCCTTCTTGAAAATCTGCTTGAGTGGGCGCGGATGCAGCAAGGATTAATAACTTTCAACAGGGAAATAGCTCAATTGGCTCCGATAGTTGATGAAAGTATTGCAATAATTCTGGAACCCGCCAAAATCAAG
>CAIQUS010000067.1 GCA_903875045.1 uncultured Bacteroidales bacterium | reverse complement strand
CCAGGATCTCCGCTGCTTCTGTCGCCTCCCTGCCATTCGAAAGCACGGCTTCGGAAAAGAAATTCAAGGCCTTGATCCTAGATATCGGTTTAATGAGGTCACTTAATAATTTACCACCAGATATCGAATATACTAAAAATGATCTCTTATCCATGTATAACGGTGCTCTCGCCGAACAGTTTGCCGGACAGGAATTTCTTTCATCCGGAAGAGACAAGCTGTATTATTGGGCAAGGGAGGCAAAAAGCAGTTCTTCAGAAGTAGATTTTATCTTATCAAAGAAGAATAATATCTTCCCGGTAGAGATTAAAGGCGGAGCTGCCGGAAAATTGAGGAGTTTGCATCTGTTGCTGGATAAATACCCGCATATTGAAAGAGGATATGTATTATCGACCGCCCCTTACGGCGAGCTTCCCGATCAGAGATTGATATTCCTGCCATTGTATTATGCTTTTCAACTGGCGGGTGATCTTTAACTGAAAAATCACCTGAAAACGATAGGTTCGGACCCCCGATTGATCGTAACCCTCAAAAACACAAATCTGATACAGACAATAAATAACACCTTGGAAACCCTACGTACATAGGCGAAACAACGAAACCGTCCAAGCCCCAGGCTGATCACCAAGGAGGCTTAACGGCCTCCTTTTTTCATGCCTGATATTCAAATTAATGATCCTATTTACCCTTTCACACACCCCGATTATTATTCCTACGTAAATAACTGTTAATCTATTATTTGCGAAACACAAAGCTCAATTTACATGAGGGTCATGGGCTCTGATCCAAAAATCAGGTTGAAACATCTGCCATTATCTTGCTAAATGCGTTTACCAAGTTGACCTGGTAACAAAAGGCAATTCACGTATGCTCTTAGGTCTTATCGGTTAAACATAAACAATGGGATCAAAAAATGTCCATCGCTGTTAATCATTCTGATGCTGAAGTCCTAACCAAAAAAACCTGGCCGCGTGTTGATGTGCAGGAAACTAAAGTAACAAAATCTGGCTGTATTCAGGTTCAGGTTATCCTTACTTCTTGTCCAGGAATTTATTTACCCTTCGGATCGCATTCTCCTGGATATTGAAATAATAAAAGTTATAGTCGAAAATGTGATAAACCCCAAACGGCATAACCTGTGAAAGCATCCACATGTCGCTGTCTTTCACTGAACTGCAGATCAGTACGCCCTGCGTAGGGTCAATCTTTGCGTCTGCAGCATTCAAAACCTTGATAAACTGTCCTGTTGAATCCTTTGCGAGCGAACCAAGGTTCTGCGAAGCGGGGACTTTGGCGGTGTCCCGGCTCCAGGAGATCGGGTTAATCACCATTCCAATGTTGTTGCTGACTACAGGATTGGTTCCTGGTAAAACTTTAGGGGATTGCGTATTGTAAGAGATGATTACTCCGATATCATCGGGTCCCTGGGCAAACTTCAGGTGAGGGTTTGCTCTCATCGTGGAATCCGTTACGGGGTAACCGATCACGTAGGCTGCGATCATCCGCTGATACACGTATGGATGCGCGCTCATGTAATCCGTAAGCAAAGAAAGCACCCCCATGGCTCCCTGTGAATGGCCCGCCAGGATAAAGGGTTTCCCGTTGTTGAAATGCTCCAGGAAATATTCAAAGGCGGCGGTAATATCCTTCTCCGGGTATTCGCGGAAGTGTTCCCAGCGCTTGTCCTCGGGAAACGAAAGGATATACCCGGTTTCCAATTGCCGGTAGAAGGGCGCATACACATTTCCTGCCGCTTCGAAAGCCGATCCCTGAGAGTAATACACATCCCGGGCTCCGGCCATCATCATCTGGTAATCCACTGAACATACGTTAGGATGATAAGCAGAGGTTTTATACCACACCGTAGGATAGATGTAAAAGACATCGGTCTTTTTAATACTGACCGGCAGGGAAAGCCAGTGAGTTGAAACCGAATAATCGGTTGTTTTATTCGTATCAATCGGGGTCACATTTCCCTTATCCTTGCACCCTGCGATCGCGGTCATGAATATCATTAACGTTGCAATACATTCAAGTAATCCGAGTAGTTTAATGTTCTTCATATTTCAGCGAGGTTTGTTTTCATCATACAAAGATAATTTTTCTCAAATAATTTTACTGGCCTTACTTTTCTTCCTGACTTTGACCATTCGCCACCCTGAAAATTTTCCCAGAAGGTACATCAAATAGTTTTGCCTTTGATTTGCGTTTTATACTTACCATGCTTTTCTAAAGTAATACTCCTAAATATACCTGGTATTTCTAAAGTGATTGCACTATATTTTCATTGTATTTCTAAAACAGATGACAGTGGAAAGATTATTTACCCTTAAATTGAAAGAATGGGAGCATACACATAAAAGAAAGCCACTCATCATTCGGGGGGCATGGCAGGTTGGAAAATCATATACAGTACAGGACTTTGGTAAAACACATTTTAATGGAAAGATCCATACAGTTGATTTCGAAAAGTACCCGGAATGGACCGGTGTTTTTGAGAAAAACCTTGACCCGGTCCGGATCATCAGTGTGCTGGAGCTCCTGTTGAATAATACCATAAACACAGCTACGGATCTACTTTTCTTTGACGAGATCCAGGTTGAATTTTCTTCAATAGCTCTCTTTTCAGAAAAATGTTTAAATGTTTTATGTATATTTGTAATTGAAATTCAAAATTACATAAAAATGATACCAAGAAAATTATCCGGGACCATCCTGAAATTTGCAAAAAAATATCCGGTGGTTTCTGTTACCGGCCCGAGACAATCGGGTAAGACAACACTGGTCAGGTCACTTTTTCCAAACCATAAATACCTATCCCTTGAAAATCCGGAAACAAGGCTCCGTGCGCTGAATGATCCTAAAGGTATTTTTGACCGGATGGACCAATTGCTGATCCTGGATGAAATTCAGCATGTTCCTGAATTATTATCCTATATACAGGTAATCTCAGATGAACAAAAGATCCCGGGCCAATTTATACTTACCGGTTCCCAAAGCTTGTTACTTAGTGAAAAGATATCCCAGACGTTGGCCGGAAGAACTGCTATATTGAAACTCCTCCCCTTCAGTCTGACTGAAATTGATAATTTGAAACAAGTCAAGAATTTTTCCTACGAGGACTTTATCTTTAAAGGGTTCTTTCCAAGAACATATGACCAGAATATCTCCCCGGAAGAATTTTATCCATTTTACCTGGAGACTTATGTTCAAAGAGATGTGAGGGAAATTCAAAATGTGAGGGACCTTAACAACTTTACCAATTTTGTGAGGTTATGTGCAGGACGTACGGGACAGTTGATTGATTATTCTTCCCTGGCCAAAGATACCGGTGTCAGCGTCGGCACGGTTAAAGGTTGGATTTCAATCCTGGAAGCAGGTTACATCATCTTCCAGTTGTATCCCTACTACAAGAATTATGGGAAAAGAGTTATAAAATCGCCGAAAATCTATTTCACCGATCCGGGACTGGTTTCATATCTTCTGGGAATTAAAAGCGCTGAGCAATTGAAAACGCATTACCTGAAAGGCGCTTTGTTCGAAAACCTGGTCATTCTGGAGTTGCTGAAACAGAGAT
>CAIQUS010000066.1 GCA_903875045.1 uncultured Bacteroidales bacterium | reverse complement strand
TATTTTGACATGTAAACGGTAATTCTTTTAACAAAATGTTGTTTATATGTCAATACAAAAGTATTAATATATTGATATGCAATTAAATAAAAATAATGTACTTTGGTTAAATCGGAAATATTCAGTTCCCTGAGAGGCTCACTAACAAGGACTTGAAAGAGTCGAAATCAAAGAAACCCAGACCTCGTTTATGGCAATTGCGAGTTTTGGGTTTTGTTTTATGCGGCAATCATTTTGATAATCGTGATCCCTTGTTACCCGATGTTGACAGTATAAACATCGCTCTTATTCCGCTTGATATTTTGAATAAAGAACCCACCGGCCTGGGGAATATCTTCCAGCAAATCAAAGAACTCACATGATTTGGGCAGTGGTGCAAAAATTAAGGTGAACCGATGTGATTTCCCCTCCGGAACAAAAGTCCATTCAGGAGCAATGGTAATGTTTTCGGCATGATGCATCGAACTGCGGTTCCCTGATGCTTTGTCAATCAGAACCGTGGATTTCCAGATTCTGATACTTCCGTCCATGAAGGCATCGTAATTACAATGCACGATCACCATCCCTTCTTCATGAATCTGGCTCAGAATTTCGTTTTTCAGTTTATCATCGAATTTGATGTCCGGGGCTGAAGTGGTTGTCTCCACATGTTCCGCGGTTTCAATGTTGGATTTGGGGTTGGTACAGGACATACGGCAAATTTACGAAATTGAACCGGACATTTTGTCAAGATGCCTTGTTAATTGAATCTTGTTGAGCAGGCGAATCAGATTGTTTTTTTTATGATCGGTGAATTTAGGGCAATCGTCGCCGGAATACTTTCACCGATTTCTATCCTTCATTCAACGGGGTTCAACCTTTGTCAGCCGATTCAGGTTGTTTCACCTGGGCAACCCGACATATCTTTGCTTCACCAAACAAAAAACACTGGAAAAATGAAAGCAACAATTACAATCTTAGCCGCAGTTTTCACCCTCACATCAGGCATTCTTTTTGCAGGCAATGAAACATTTTCACACTCTCCGTTATCCGAAAGAACTGTTACAATGCTTGCGCCATCAACACCCACTGAGGCGACCTTTGAAGATGCAACCGTTACTTTTATTGATTTTTCATCCATTATGCCTTCAGTGCCTTCGGAAGCCGATTTCAGTGATGTTGCTCCGGAAACAACCATCGACCTGGTCAATCTGACACCTTTAACTCCATCCGTGGCTGATTTCGATGATACGATTGAATTGAAATTTGATATTAAAGCATTGGCTCCTGTTACACCTGTCAGAGCCGATTTTGAATAACGCTACATATTTTCCGGTTTGAATGTGAAGCCACCCCCACCAGGGTGGTTTTTTTTAATGCAACAATTTTCAAATGGTATTGCCCGCTATTAAAACAACCCATTTGTATTTTTCACCTAACTTATTTTATATGAGAAACATGGCTTTTGTAATCATTGCCGTGCTGACTGTTATGGCTATTTCCTGTAAGAAAGACACCGGAGACCCAATCCCTGTTGCGAAATTCGATTATTTCAAATTGAACGTCGGGAATTATTGGATTTACCAGGGCTTTCGTATTGACACAAACGGAGTTGTATCTCCAACAACGAACTATGATAGTGCATACATTGAAAAGGATACCATTATTCGCGGTCTGAATTATTCCAAACTCATTGAAAACCCTATTGCTTTATCTTCTTTTAAAGTCACCTCTTATTTACGTGACTCTTCGGGTTATCTGGTAAATAGCACTGGTCAGGTTCGGAGTTCAGATATCAACTTTACTGAAATTATTGCGCTCGATTCCAGCAATTTGCTATTATATAAAGGTTATCGTCAAATGACAGGCAAGGATTCTCTGGTAACTGTGCCTTCCGGCGCTTTTAAAAGTATCACCTCACGCGTAAAAGTTGTTCCGTCAGAACCAAACATAGGAAACCATCCCATACGGTATTATTATGACGTGTATGGAAAAGGCGTAGTGAAAATTAAGACCCATACATTAATAAGTCAAAGATATCGGAAAACAACGTATCTGCCAGAGTGCTTCCATGTTTGCACTCTCCTGCAGGAGAAATGCTTCAGAAGTCGTTGTCATGCCGAAAATCTCCGGCAGCAAAGATGCATACACAGTTTTCCAATCCCTGATGGGCGAACTGCCTTGTAAAGAATTCTGGATGCTTCTACTGAACCGGGCAAACAAGATCATGGAAACGGTGAAGGTTTCCGAAGGAGGCATTTCCCGCACCGTAGTTGATCCTAAGAAGATATTCTGCATCGCCCTGGAAAATCATGCAACCTCGATCCTTATATCACTTTGCCATCCGTCTGGGCGTGTACCCCATGTGAAGCTGATTTTAAGATCACCAAAAAGCTCAAAGATGCCGGTGCTTTACTTGAAATTTCTGTTCTGGATCATATCATTGTAGCCCATGACAGTTATTATTCCTTCGCTAATGAAGACACTTTGTGATTTTTGGCCCCGGGAAACCGGGGCTTTTTCTGCTTATTTTCTCTTCAATAAAATCAAGGATTGTAACAAAAAAGGAAACAGCTTGAAAATATTTTGGAATTGTAAAAAGTAGTACATTTGACATGTAGAAATTAATATTTGCCTCATGAAAACATTGACAATTAATGTACCCGACAGCTTAGATTTGGAAAATAAAGATCTTGCTATGCTTGTTGCGACAAGGCTTTATGAACTGGGCAAACTTTCACTTGGACAAGCTGCAGAATTAGCCGGATTGACAAAACGGACATTTGCTGAATTATTGGGGAGCTACAATGTTTCTATATTTAATTTTCCAGCCTCGGACCTTGCTAAGGATGTAGCCAATGCCTAAAACAATTATTTCGGATACAAGTTGTTTTATCATTTTAACGAATATCGGAGAACTTGATCTATTGCACAAAGTCTACGGGCAAATCGTTACAACAATTGACATTGCCATTGAATACGGAGAAGCTTTGCCTGAATGGGTTGAAATTGCAACTGTTACAGACAAATATCGACAATAGCTTTTAGAGATGCAAATTGACAAAGGAGAATCAAGCGCTATTGCCTTGGCACTTGAAACACCCAATTGTTCTTTGATTTTGGACGATTACAAAGCCCGAAAAATTGCTGAACGTCTTGGAATACCATTCACAGGCACAATTGGCGTAATTATCAAAGCAAAACTTTTAGGTTTAACCCCTTCCATTAAACCACTTCTTGAAAAGATTAAACAAACGAACTTTAGGATTTCTGCTGACATTGAATTGCAAGCCTTGCGCGAAGCCAAAGAATAGGCGCATTCGAGTAACCACCAACCATCTGCTGATAGCTGGAAGACCTTAAGCACATTTGCAATCAGCAAAAAGGATTACCATTCAGCTGGGGTATATTAAATATCAAGAGAATTCTGGGTTTGATGTTGGCAATATTATTGAAATATAAATACCTGTATAATATGGTAATCAGCTTAATAAACGTATCCTAGCACAATAAATCATATTAGTTTATTGTGTTATATTTAGTTTATTAAATCAATCAATGGATGCATTAAGGCAATATATGCATGAAACGCTCGAAGTTGACCTTAATCCCGTTAAGGTAGCGGAACAAACGGCTGACAAGTTGCCCTTCTTTCTTAAAGCAATGTATCAGTTATACCGTGCCAACATTTTAGGACGTGACGTGTTACTTGTGGAGATTTGGAAAAAAGCCTATGAATCAGCCCTCCCGGAGTACAGCGAAATGAACGCAAGCAAACAGGAAAATTACGCCATCGGCAGGGGTAATTATTTCATATTGGAGGAAACGGGACAATTGCAAAATCTGAATGATTACGAAGGTAATTGTTGTATTGAAGTGTGGAAATACAGCCCGGTTGCGCTTACCAAAGGTGTCACGAAGCAGAACAATGTTGATCCATTATCGCTATACCTTAGTTTAAAAGAAAATAGGGACGAGCGTATTGAAATGGCCCTGGAGAAAATCATTGAAAACTATATATGGTAATAGGAATAGACAAATTCAGGGAGTATTTCAAGGATTTCCCATACAGTTATGTCATCAATGGTGGCACTGCCTGTGATATGAGCACTGGTGAGGGTCACAGTATTTCTTTGGCTCAAAAATTGAAACAACAAGGGAGAAATCTCTCTTTTTTCTGTTTACGGTGGCCCTGAGATAAACCGGGGTACTCTTTTCCTTCAGGGGAGCTTCAGTCCGAAGAAATATTTTATAAGTTGCCATGGAAAATAAATGTGAAAATAAGTGTGAAACAATTGTGAAACACAATGTACACTTTTTGCCCGAAAACCGGGTAAATGTGACATTTTATTTTTTTAGGAAATCCTTTGGAAACGCCTGTTTTCAGTAAATAAACAGAATGAATGCTTCTGTTTATTGATGACTGGGAGTGGAGTATACCGGAGTCGAACCGGTGACCTCTGCATTGCGAACGCAGCGCTCTGGCCAACTGAGCTAATACCCCCTGTGAATGGTTATTAAAGGTGGTGCAAAGATATTATTATTTACGATTTACGATTTGGGATTTAAGATTTGGGATTTACGATTTACGATTTACGATTGAAATGCTGATTATTGTTCTACCGCAAAGAATCTCTATTTTTGATTATCAGGTTCGGTTCATTGCTTCCGAAATAGTAAACCGTAAATCCCAAATCGTAATTTTTTTAATAATTATCGTAATCAGTTAATTTCTTATAAAATCGTAAATCGTAAATCCCATTTCGTAAATTAACCAGCCTGTTTCGTTTTGTTTATCTTGTTTTTCACTGGTTTCAGGCTGAACAAATACCGGTAAATGGCGGTCAGATCGGTAGTATCCATGCCTGCATACATGGTCCAGGGCATGATCGATTGCAAGTCGCCCGGATGGAGAACAGGAGGTTTGAATGTAGCCTGATCATAGGATTTGAAGCGGAAAATAAACGCTTCCGTTGTCCATTTGCCAATGCCTGTTTCCTCGTTGGGTGTAATATTAGAAGAGACCAGCAAACTGCCATCAGGCATCTGAAATTCACGTCCGCCGGTAAAGGCAAGTGCTTGAACAATTTGTCCGTGCTCTGCCGGCGTATGACATTCTACACAACCCGATGCCCGTACCAGGTATTCTCCATATTTAACAGTATCAGATAACGGAGGCTTTACTTGTGGATCAGCCTTCTTCGGGATCAGATGCAGGATAACATTCATCGGAAAGGTTGGATTTGAACGGGACGGAGTATTCTCTATCGACGGAATGCTGCGTATATAGGCAATCACACTATAAATATCCTCCGTATCCAGTGTTCCATAAGAGGGATATGGCATGATTGGGAACAAAGGGTGCCCGTCTTTGCTGACTCCGCTCGTGATGGCTCGATAAATTTCGGCATCTGTCCAAGCTTTAAGGTTAAAGGGTGTAATGTTCGGAGAGAGGAAACTACCAGGAAATCCAAGCTTCTGGTCGAATTCTTCGCCGCCTTTTCCTTCCGTCCCGGGAACCAGGGGACCGGAAAATTTAGTCCAATCCCTGGTGGAGTGGCAATCCATGCAAACCATCACATGATTGGCAAGATATTTTCCACGTTCAATGCGTGCCTGAGTGGAGTCCACTTTTATTTCACTGACTGGGATGTTTGGCAGGAACCAAAGGATGTAGAAAATCACACAGAGAACGATGACAATCAGGGTGGCAAATGCACCACCGAGAATCATGGGCCATTTTTTCTTTTTCATGGTTCAACAGGTTTGGGTTAATAAAGTGCTATGCGGTTACAGTATCGGGGAAATCAGTCACGTTTCCCGGCCTTACCCGATATCATGTTAATTTCAGTTCAAATTTAATATATAATTGATGTCTTTCAACGATCAATATGTCAAAAATTTCAATGGAGATTGTATTTCCTCACGATTTCCTGCCGTTCAGAAAAAGCGTCAGGTGGAAAAATGAGGCCAAATTTTTCATTGAGTTTGTTAATTTCGTTTTTCTTGGCCTCGGAGCCTTCGGGAAATCCTTTTTCTTCAGTGAGTTCGTGGAAAATCCGCTCCAGATATTCCTCGAAAGGCTGATTGAAATACATATCAAAAAACCGAAGAGGCTTGTCGGAAGCATTCCAGAAGGTATGTTTGATCAATCGCGGACGTAAATGCCATCCCCCGGCTTGTACCTCAACAATTTCGTTCCCAATGAGAATACTGGCGGTGCCATCGGCCACATACATCAACTCGTCTAATTCCTTGTGGTAGTGTGGTGGTGGTCCCATCATTTTTGGCGCAACTGCGCATTCAACATTCGAATATACCCCATTGGTCATTGATGAGCGGATCAAGGTTCGGATCTCCATTCCACCCTTGTTATCCAAAGGCGCCATGGCCGGGATAAGAACAGGTTTCAAGGGGTCTTCAGGAAGTTTAACCTCCTGTCCGCCAAAAGCAGTTTGCGATAAAACACCTGATGCTGATAATATGATCGATTTTAAAATAAATTCTCTTCTTTCCATTTTTGTAATTTTTAGCAATCATTTTTGGTTAACATTTGACAGGCGATGATCCGGATACGGGAGCAGTCTCAAACTGCACAGAAATATACCTGGGACCAATGGCCTGATATAAAAACCAAAAATAATAAATTATAATGATTCTAAATAAGAATGAAGGAGATTTATTTTATCATCTATGGTGAAAGAGCTGATGTTGCTCAGGGATTCAGTCTTATTACCGTTTTTCGGCTTCAATAATGTACTTCCAGCCTTTCTTAACCGTTTCAATGGTCGTATGGGTTTGCCCGGCAACAAACCGGAGGACAAACCTGCCATTCAGTCTTGTGTGTGTGAGAAAAACGCTACCGGAATGGTTGATTTTATTCAAAATATTTTCATTATACACATCCAATCCGGGTTCATCATCCATTCCCTGCGGATGAAAACGGAAACAAACCAGGTTAAATGGTACCGGTGCCATCAATTCCAATCCGGAAGTGTGCAGGATTTCCTCTTTGAGCCATTGTCCGAATGAAATGTGGTCACGGATCTTCTTCTGCAAACCACTGATTCCATAAGTTCTGATCACGAACCAAAGTTTCAGTGCCCGGAACCTTCGACCCAGCGGCACACCCCAGTCGCGATAATTATTCACAATTTTATCCTCATTCGTTTTAAGATACTCGGGCAGGATGCTGAACGTGTTAATCAGCACCTGTTTGTCGCGGACGAAATAGGCAGAACAGTCGAAATTGGTAAACATCCATTTATGCGGGTTTACGACAAACGAGTCGCAGCATCCGATATCGGGCATCAGTGCATGGATCTCAGGCAGCATCAGTGCAGTTCCGGAATATGAGGCATCGACGTGGTGCCAGCAGTTGTATTTTTTACATATCATACCTATTTCACCGACAGGATCAATAGCGGTGGAACTGGTTGTGCCAAAGGTGGATACCACTGCCAGCGGGATATAACCTTCTGCTATATCATGGATGATTGCCTCCTCAAGTTTATCAGGCCTCATGGCAAAGACCTCATCTGTTTCGATTTTGATGAGGTTTTCAATGCCGATGCCGGCAATTTTTACATCTTTGTCTATGGAGGAATGTCCTTGCGTTGAGGTATAAACCCTGTAACGTTCGGCAGGTGTGAAACCACGCCTGTTGATGGCGAAGGCTGATTTTCTTTCACGGGCCGAAAGGATTGCAACCAGTGTGGCGGAGGAACTGCTGTCCTGGATTACACCAACGAATTCTTTTGGAAGCCCCAGGATGTCGCGTAACCATTCCATCATCCGTTCCTCAAGTTCTTCAGCTGCCGGTGATGTGAGCCACAGCATGCACTGGGCTCCCATGGTGGCTGTAAGCATTTCTGCAAGGATGGAAGGTTCGCTATTGTTGGCCGGGAAATAGGCAAAAAATCCGGGATGCTGCCAGTGGGTCATCCCGGGAAGGATGATGTTTTTAAAATCGGTGAAAACTGTTTGAAAGTCTTCCCCATCAAGAGGTGCCGCTACCGGAAGCTGAACTTTGATGTCGCCGGGTTTCAAATCGGGCTTTACAGGATATTGATCCGGATTTTCGAGATAATCGGCCATCCAGTCAGCCAGTTCGTGGGCATGAGCCCTGAAATCACGGTTATTCATAGGATATTAATCTTTAACGCATCGCACGGCTGTGCCATAGTTGGTTGCTTTAAGTAATGCAAGTTTGGCTGTCTGCTGACTGTCGTGATAAAGTACGTGGGCAAGATTAGCGGTAGATGAGTTTTCGGTGGCAGTGAAAAAATAGGCTGTGACGTTAGGGGCACCGGAACCAGTACCATGGTCCCATGTATAGCTGGAGGGTAGTGCATTGAAGCCGCTCGAATTGGTCGCTCCGGTGTTTGGTGCCGACCAGTGAGTTGTACCGGCCTCTTTCAGTTTTCCGCCGACATCTGTTCCTAAAAAAGAACCTGACGGATTGCAGATAACGCTGGCGTCGACTGTTACTTCCAGCTCGCACCATTCGGCATCGGAGGGAATGTGCCAGCCGGCCGGACAAATCCCCTGGCGTCCGCTGGGGTTTGCATTGCTTGAGGCAGCGTAATTCATCATTTCATCCCATTCATATAATCCGCCGTACAGGTTGCAGTTACTGGAAACGTTGCTACGGCAGTATTTCTCAATGATTCCGTTGTTGGTTTGGGCGACACCAAACCCGGGATCGATGCCAATGTTCAGGTTTTGATCCATCCAGCATCGGGTGCCAATTAGTTGGGTGCCGTAGATCTTCCCATCGCGATTGTCGGTGAGCGGCATGCCGCAGATCCAAATGCAGAAAACAGTTGTTTGTGACAAAACGGTGGGGGTGGACACACCACAGGAGGTATACGCCCAAACATACCTTGTGTAGGCGGTGGCACAAGTCAGCCCTAATTCGGTTTTGGTTAGGGCGGTGCCCATATTTACCGCGGTGGTGTAATCATTTACTGAGTTCCATTTGTATCCTGCAGCTCCCGAAACGGCATTCCAGGTCCATGTGATCTGTGAGGTGGTGAAAGTATGAGTGCCTGCTACCGGGGCAGCCGGAATGTTGGTCATGGAGGTGGTTTGGGTCAGTGTTGTTGCGGTTGAACTCCCGCAGGCATTATAGGCCCATACATACCGGTCATAGGAGGTGTTGCAGGTCAGTCCCGTTTCGTTCTGAGAAAGGGCTGTTCCGACATTGGTGGCTGTAGCATAATTGTTTGCCGTACTCCATTTGTAGCCTGTTGCTCCGGTTACCGGGTCCCATTTCCACAGTATTTGCGTAACGGCAGGAACATGGACCCCGGTTACCGGTGATGCGGGATTTTTTGCCGTTGATTGAGCCGTCATGGTTACGATTGAATTACCGCAGGGACTGTAAGCCCAGATATACCTTGAATAGGAAGTGTTGCAGGCCAGCCCGCTTTCGGTCTTGGACAAAGATGCGCCGTTGTCGGTGGCTGTGGCATAGTTGTTTGCCGTGTTCCATTTATAACCTGTAGCACCGGGCACCGTGTTCCAGTTCCAGATAATTTCCGAGGAGGCAGCCACATGGGTCGCAGCCACAGGTTGAGCAGGAGAAACGGTTGTATTCTGGTTTATGATGATCGAAGTTGAATTTCCACAATTATTGTAGGCCCAAACCCACCGGTAATAGGGCCAGTTACAGGTCAGGCCGGTTTCGGTCTTCGTGGTTGCCGTACCCATGTCAATGGCTGTGGCGTAGTTGTTGGCGGTGTTCCATTTATAGCCGGTGGCATCGGTTCCCGGGTTCCAGTTCCAGATGATCTGTGTCGGCGATGCTACATGTGTGGCTGATACAGGGGCCGCCGGGTTCGGCAGGGTTGTCTGTGTGAGAACTGTGTAAGACATGTGCCCGCAGCTGTTGTATGACCAAACATATCTTGTATAGGTGTGATTGCAGGCTAATCCTGTTTCCGTGTAGGTTGTGGCCGTGCCCATTTCTATGGCTGTGGTAAATTCCGGAAAATCACTCCATCTGCAACCGGTAGCATCGGCTACCGGATTCCAGTTCCATGTGATTTGATTCACTGAAGGCACATGGGTTCCGGCGATAGGCTTTGATGGAAGGAGACAACTGGCGCCAAGTGTGTACCATTGTCCGTACATGAACATTGTAAGGGCCCCCAGTCCGTTTAACCCGCAATCGGAGCAATATACAACGAGCCCGTCAGCTGGTGCGGAAATGGTAGCCATTTCAGCATGAGTCATTCGTGGCGGAAGGAAGCCCTTGCCTGATGATTTCACATCAAGCATCGCTGAATTATGAGGGGAGGTGCCATCATTGTTTATCCCTACCTGAGCATATAGGCAGGTGGAGATAAAGATGACTGACAGCCAGAGTAGAATCAGGTTTTTCATAAATCCCGTTAATTAATTAACAAATCAATGTTATGCAAAATAAAATAGCCCCCCTGGAAGGGAAGCTATTCATTCAGAGACATTGAAAAGCAAAAGTAATCAATATTTTTTAATTCTTCAAATTGTGAAGGTGAGGTTGCCCTGCTGTTCAGTCCTTCCATCGTTGCTTATTCGCTACCTTTGCTGCAAAGTTTATGCATGGATCAGACTTGTAAAATTTCTGTTATCAGGGCGAGAGAACACAACCTCCGTTCGGTCAGCCTCGAATTTCCAAAAAACAAACTGATCGTGGTTACCGGTGTTTCCGGTTCCGGAAAATCCTCGCTGGTTTTCGATGTGCTTTACCGGGAAGCCGAAAGCCGGTACCTGGGTTCTTTCTCATCGTTTGCCAGGCAGTTCATGGGCAAGCTGAAAAAGCCGGATGTTGAGCGAATCGACAGACTTTCACCGGCCATTGCCCTTGATCAGAAATCGGTGGTATCCAATCCTCGGTCGACTGTTGGAACCATCACCGGAATTTACGATGCACTGCGCCTCCTGTTTGCCAGGGTGGGTTCTCCGTCAGGGGAAAATGAACCTTTTCCCATCAACCGGACCCTTTTTTCGTTTAACTCCCCTGAAGGTGCCTGCCCTGCCTGCAAGGGCTTGGGCGTGGAAGACTTCCTTGATCCGGAGTTGCTGGTCGCTGATCAAAACAGGACGCTGCGCCAGGGAGCCCTTGTGATCACCGCACCCAACGGCTATATCATCTATTCCCAGGTTACCCTCGATGTGCTCGACCAGGTGTGCCGGTCGGAAGGGTTTCACATCGACATTCCGTGGAAAGATCTGACCCCTGAACAAAAACGCATCATTCTTTATGGCAGCGATAAAATAGAAATCCCTTTTGGCAAGCATCCACTGGAATCGCGTATGAAATGGAGCGGGATTACCGCAAAGCCACGCGAATTGGGCTATTACAAAGGTATCCTGCCAGTGATGGAGACCATCTTGCAACGTGACCGGAATAAAAACATCCTGAGGTTTGTCCGCAGCGTCAACTGTAAGGCTTGTGGAGGGAGGCGGTTGAACGATAAAGCGCTGTCAGTAAAAATCCAGGGGTGCAACATTGCTGACCTGGCTTCACTGCAAACAGATGATCTTGTGAAGGCCTTGCAGAAATTCACCTTTTCAAAAATGGAAAAGCTGATTGCAGGGCCAATTATCACACAAATATCGAAGCAGGCCGATCTTTTGCAACGCCTGGGTTTGTCATATCTTTCTGCCGATCGTGAATCAACCACTCTCTCCGGAGGAGAATCTCAGCGGTTGCGGCTGGCAACACTTGCCGGAATCGGGCTAAGCGGTATGATCTGCATTTTCGATGAACCCTCCATCGGGCTCCATTCGCATGATGTGGGGCAACTCATTGACATCCTGAAAGAAATTCGTGACAAAGGCAACACGGTGATCGTTGTGGAACATGAACTGGAATTCATTCAACATGCCGACTGGCTGATTGACATTGGTCCGGGACCAGGCGTTCACGGCGGAAATGTTTTGTTCAGCGGGACGCTGAAGGAGGCCATGGCATTATCTGAAATGGAAATCCGCAAGAGCCGTACACTTTCATTTTTCTTCGGTTTGGAGCAGATTGCCATTCCTGCCCGGAGAAGACCCGGTAACGGATTTATCACCATTCAAGGGGCGGCGGCCAACAACCTCAGGGAAATAGATGTAAAATTCAAACTTGAGGCTCTGAATGTAGTAACAGGTGTGTCCGGTGCGGGAAAATCCACTTTGACAAACCACATCCTGGGACGGTTTTTAAAAAATATGTTGTACCATGCCGGCGAAAATGCTGGAAGGTTCAGAAATATCACAGGGTGGGAAGGAATTGAAAAACTGATTGTGATCGACCAGCAGCCTATCGGACGAACACCCCGCAGTAATCCTGCCACCTATACAGGCTTGTTTGACCATATCCGTGATTTGTTTGCCAAACAACAGGAGTCGGTGAATCGTGGCTATGATAAAAGCCGGTTTTCATTCAATACATCCGGTGGCCGGTGCGAATCCTGCGAAGGTGCGGGGTATCAGCAGATCGGGATGCACTTCATGGGAAATGTTGAGGTTTTGTGTGAAGCGTGTGAAGGCCGTCGTTTTGATGATAAAACACTTGAAATAAACTTTCTTGGGAGAACAATATCCGACGTTCTGGAGATGACCGTTTCAGAAGCGGTTGCATTCTTTTCAGGTGTGCCAAAGATTTTGCGATATCTCGAAACCATGGATGGTCTGGGGCTTGGCTATCTTACGCTCGGGCAGCGATCTTCCACCCTGAGCGGTGGTGAAGCACAGCGTATCAAACTGGCCACTGAACTGGCCAAACCACAATCGGAGCATACCCTCTATATTATGGATGAGCCTACCACAGGCTTGCACCATGCCGATACAGCCATTTTGCTACACGCACTCGACCGGCTGATCGGACAAGGACATACTATTATCCTTATAGAACACCATCCCGGAATTATAGAAGCTGCTGACCACATTGTTGATCTTGGCCCCGGGAGTGGCCGGCAGGGAGGTCTGTTACTTTTCGAAGGCTCACCGGAGGAACTTGTCGGATGTGAAGGTTCGGTTACGGAGAAAGCCCTGAGAGAATATTTATTTACGATTGGGGATTTACGATTTACGAGAGATTCGTGCGAAGCAGGGAAGGCTGTTTCAAAGATATTACCCGAGCCTTATTTACCCGAAAATCGTAAATCAACAATCTTAAATCGTAAATCCATAAAACTCACAAGTGTCTCAACTCATAATCTCCGGTACATTGATGTGGAAATTCCGCATAACCTGATCACCGTTATCACAGGGGTTTCGGGCAGCGGAAAATCATCCCTGGCATTTGATACTGTTTTTGCCGAGGGGCAGAACCGGTTTCTGGAAAGTTTCTCTCCATATATCCGAGCCCGGATCGGGGTAAAAGCGAAACCTGATTTTGAGGAAATTTCCGGACTTACACCCACATTTGCTGTCGACCAGAACCGTATCGGCCGTAATCCCCGGTCAACCGTTGGAACCGTCACAGGAATATATGACCATTATCGCCTGCTCTTTTCCCGTATCGGCTCAGTGCAAACTGAAATCCGAAATCTGAAATCCGAAATCCGAAATCCCTCTTCCAGTCTTTTCTCATTTAACCATCAGCATGGAGCCTGCCCGGCCTGTGACGGATTGGGATATCAAACGGTATGTGATCCGGAAAAACTGATTACCGATCCATCGAAATCATTGTTGGCCGGGGCTTTGGATGGAACCAAAACCGGAAAATTTTACGGAGATCCCTATGGGCAATATGTGGCTACACTGAAGGCCGTAGCAGAAAAATACGGTGTTGATTTCACGCAACCCTGGAATGAGGTTACTCCTGAAGCGAGATGGATGGCCCTGGAGGGGACGGCGGAGGAACAATTCCAGGTCAACTGGCAATTCATTCGGGATAGCCGCACCGGTGAACATCATTTTACCGGACCCTGGAAAGGATTGTTAAATCTGGTGAACGAAGAGTATCACCGAAAACATGCCGACCATCGTGGCGAAACCATGATGGCACTCATGAAGACAACCTCCTGTCCTGAATGTCAGGGCACACGATTGCGGAAGGAGGCATTGGCATTTTTGATCCATGGAAAGAACATTGCTGAAGTCTCCTCCTTGCCGGTCCTGCAATCGGTTGAATTTTTCAGGTCCCTTTTAACACCGCAATCAGGTCACAGCGAGATGGAAGTTGCAGCCCCGCTCATCCACGAAATCCTGCGAAAACTCAACTTTTTATCCGGGCTTGGCTTGTCATACCTTACGATTGACCGCCTTTCATCGACCTTATCGGGAGGTGAGGCACAACGCATCAGGCTGGCAGGGCAGCTTGGCTCCGGGCTGACAGGTCTCACCTATGTGCTTGATGAACCTACCATTGGTCTTCATCCCAGGGATACCGGTAATCTGATGCGGTTGATCCGTTCTTTGCAGGAAACAGGGAATACGGTGATTATTGTTGAGCATGACCGGGATGTGATCCTCGCTTCGGATTATATCATTGACATGGGGCCGGGAGCCGGGAAAAATGGCGGATTGGTTCTGGCAACCGGAACACCGGAAGAGATCATGAAAAACCCGGATTCGGTTACCGGCCCTTATCTTTCAAACGAGTTTAACGGTTTTAAACCGGGTGTTTCCCTCCTGGATGGTTTGCCTGTGAACCATCGTCGCAGGTTAAATCCGGGTTTGACCATCCGAAATGCATTTGCAAATAATCTGAAGGGGTTCGATCTTGAAATCCCATCAGCCGGAATCATCGCTGTCACGGGTGTTTCCGGAAGCGGCAAATCCACGCTGCTGTTCGAGGTCATCCTTGCCTCCGGTGAAAACAAAAAGGCAACGGGTTGTTCTTCCATTGAGGGCTTTGAAAATTTTCAACGGATAGTGTGCGTTCATCAGCGCACCGGATTTACCTCCCCGCTGGCCACACCCGCCACTTTCACCGGAATTTTCGACAGGATCCGCGATTTGTTTGCATTAGTACCCGACTCGAAAGTTGCTGGTTTGGTTAAAAATTCTTTTTCATATCTCAATAAAGAGGGCAGATGCCCTGTTTGCGAAGGAACCGGAAAAATTCGTATTTCAATGGATTTTCTGTCAGATGTTACCATGGAATGTGAAGAATGTACAGGGAAGCGGTATCGGAAGGAGATTCTCTCATGCCTGTATAAAGGTCAGAATATTTCAGACATCCTGGAAATGTCTGTTTCTGAAGCAGGTCTGTTTTTCAATGACCAGAAAAACCTTTCAGAGCAATTACAAATCCTGGAAAAGGTGGGAATGGGGTATCTGAAATTGGGTCAATCCCTTGACAGCCTTTCGGGGGGTGAATCGCAGCGCCTCACCCTGGCTGCCGAACTGATGAAGCCTGCAAAGGGGCCAACGCTGTATTTGTTTGAAGAACCATCAACCGGGCTTCATTTCCGTGATGTTGAGTGCCTGCTGGCCTTGTTTCAGCAATTGGCTGACCAGGGGAATACTTTGCTCATCATCGAACACGATCCAATGATCATTGCCCGGGCAGACTATATCATTGAGCTAGGCCCCGTAGGAGGCGACCGGGGAGGCTTTCTGATCCGGCAATAAAAAAAAACCGCCCCGTGTGTGGGGCGGTGTCGCTTTTGCGATTTAAATCATCCGGCAATCTTGAGATTCCGAATCAGCCTTTGGCTTTAAATACATGTTCCGGTATGAGCGGAACACGCCATAAAATCAAATGAGAACTTTTCTTTGTTTTTGGTTTATGATTTAAAAAATTGATAAGACAAAGATAACCTAAATGAACCGGAAGTCAAGGATTTTAACATTATTTAACACAGTATTATTTTGCCTGGTAAAAGGGATAATCTGTGTAGCCTTTTTCATCAGCTGAATAAAATGTGTTGAAATCCAGGTTGGTGTTGATTGGCCAATCATTCAACATCCTTTCAACCAAATCGGGATTGTTGATAAATGGTCGGCCGAAAGCAATCAGATCGGCCATCCCGTTTTGCAGATCCCGTTCTGCGGTCTCTTTTGAATAACCGCCTGCCAGAATAAGTGTGTTCTGCAATTTTTCACGGATGGTTTGTTTGATGGCCAGGGGAACCTCAGGGGCGCCCATTGCGCTGTGGTCTACGAGGTGAATATACAGAATACCCAATTTGTCAAGCTGAGAAGCGAGGTAGGTATAGGTGTCATTAATTTCAGGGTAGGGGACCATGCCGCCATTGACTCCATAAGGCGACAGGCGAATAGCGACCTTATCCATGCCGATAGCCTGACCTACACCTTCAACCACCTCCAAAACGAAGCGGCAGCGGTTTTCAATGCTTCCGCCATATTCATCATTTCGCTGGTTGCTGGCTGGTGACAGGAATTGTTCAAGCAGATATCCATTGGCGCCATGCAGTTCAACCCCGTCAAAACCTGCGGTGATTGCATTGATGGCCGATTTCATGAATTCCTTTTTGGTATTTATAATATCTTCGGCAGTCATGGCTCTTGGAACCGGCAGATCCTGCATTCCCTGACTGTCGGTGTACATTTGCCCTGATGATGCGATCGCAGAAGGAGCGATCAGTGAGGCGCCCTGGGGAAGATTGTCCTGATGGCCCATTCTTCCGGCATGCATGAACTGTATGAAAATCTTTCCACCTTTGCGGTGTACGGCATCTGTGGTTTTTTTCCAGCCCGTAACCTGTGCTTCGCTGAATATCCCTGGAATCCGGGCATAACCCAAACCGTCGGGAGCGGGTGAAACGCCTTCGGTGATGATGAGCCCGGCGCCGGCACGTTGTTCGTAATAATTGGCAATGAGATCGTTTGGTATATTGCCTATGGCCCGGCACCGGGTCATAGGAGCCATAACAACTCTGTTTTTTAATTCAATTTTCCCAAGTATATATGGACTAAATAATTTTTGCATGTTCAATATTTGTTAAAAGATTAGAAATTTTTTTGCAAAATTACCGTTTTTATTTAGAATTAATATAAATTTGTGCGAGATTCTGTTAACAATGAACAAAATAGTAAAAAATGCCTTCGAGGCAATCAAAGGGATAGAAAGCAACATGACCATCATGCTGGGTGGTTTCGGATTATGCGGCATCCCGGAAAACTGCATTGCAGCTTTAGCAGAGAGTGATATCAACGGACTGACCTGTATTTCGAACAATGCCGGTGTTGATGGATTCGGACTGGGGATGCTCCTGCGCCGGCACCAGATCAGGAAAATGATTTCCTCTTATGTTGGGGAAAACAAGGAGTTCGAGCGGCAATTGCTCAGCGGGGAACTCGAGGTGGAGCTAACCCCTCAGGGTACACTGGCGGAGCGTATCAGGGCAGGAGGGGCAGGCATTCCTGCTTTTTTCGTCCCTGCGGGATATGGTACAGAGGTTGCGGAAGGAAAACCCGTCAGGGAGTTCGAAGGCAAAATGTATCTTGAAGAACGCTGGCTGAAGGCCGATTTTGCGATCGTCAAAGCATGGAAAGGAGATACCAACGGTAACCTGATCTATAAAAACACAGCCAATAATTTTAATCAGGTTATGGCAACCGCCGGCAAGATTACCATTGCAGAGGTTGAAGAACTTGTTCCTGCCGGGACCCTCGATCCCAACTATATTCATACACCCGGGGTTTTTGTTCAACGGATTTTCCAGGGAACAAACTATGAAAAGCGGATTGAATTTACGACCACCCGCCCGGGATGAGGACTTTTAAGCTCCAAATTCCAAGTTCCAAATTCCAAGTTCCAAGTTCCAAATCCCAAATCGTAAATCGCAAATCGTAAATAATCATGGCCTTAGATAAAAATGCAATTGCAAAACGGATCGCCAAAGAGTTGAAAGATGGTTACTATGTCAACCTGGGCATCGGGATTCCTACGCTTGTGGCCAACTTCATTCCGGCAGGGATGCAGATTGTGCTCCAGTCTGAAAACGGATTGCTCGGCATCGGGCCATTCCCGGTAAAAGATGAGGTTGATCCCGATTTGATCAATGCGGGAAAGCAAACCATTACTGCCGTTCCGGGGGCAGCCTTTTTTGATTCCTCCGCCAGCTTTGCCATGATCAGGGGAGGGCACATTGACCTTACCGTACTTGGTGCTTTTGAAGTTTCTGAAGAAGGCGACATTGCATCCTGGAAAATTCCGGGAAAACTCGTTAAAGGAATGGGGGGGGCCATGGATCTGGTGGCATCGGCCAAAAACATCATTGTTGCCATGATGCACACCAATCCGCAGGGGGAATCAAAATTGCTGCGTCATTGTACCCTTCCGCTTACCGGTGTCGGGGTTGTGAAACGAATCGTTTCGGACCTGGCTGTGCTCGATGTGACCCCCGATGGTTTTAAGCTCATTGAACGTGCACCAGGAGTGTCGGTGCAGGAAATTATGAATGCCACCGAAGGAAGGTTGATTGTTGAAGGTGAGATACCTGAAATAGAATTATAGATTATGTCCCATTACTTTTCTCTTGGTCAGATTCCCCGTAAGCGGCATGTTGTATTCCGCAAACCCGATGGCGGCCTTTATGCAGAACAACTGGTGTCGACCGAAGGTTTTTCAGATACCTATTCACTCGTCTATCATTGTCATCCGCCTACTTTGGTGACGAAGATTGATGAGGCCTATTCAGTTGCCCCGAAAATTGCCAATCAGAAGAATATGCAAAACCGGCTTTTTCGCGGTTTTGATGTTCCTTCTGCCGATGATTACCTCGAAAGCCGCATCCCAGTGCTGGTTAACAACGATTGCCACATCAGCCTCGCTGCACCCCGCAATACGATGACTAACTATTGGTTCAAGAATTCCGGTGCCGATGAGATGATCTTTATCCATAAGGGCGAAGGAACTCTGAAGACGATGTATGGAAATATTCCTTTCAGTTATGGCGACCACCTTGTGATTCCCCGCGGGGTTATTTATCAGATGGAATTTAATACTCCTGACAATAAATTATTTATCGTTGAGTCCTTTGCCCCGCTCAGGTTTCCGAAACGGTATCTCAACAAATACGGTCAATTGCTCGAACATGCCCCGTTTTGCGAACGGGATATCCGTAAGCCGCTCATCCTTGAAACGCATGATGAAAAAGGTGATTTCCTGGTAAAGATCAAGCGGGAAGATACGATTTGGCCCTACCATTATGCGACCCATCCGTTTGATCTGATAGGCTGGGATGGTTACCATTATCCTTATGCACTCTCCATTCATGATTTTGAACCCATCACCGGCAGATTGCACCAGCCACCACCAGTACATCAAACCTTTGAAAACCCGGCTTTTGTGATGTGCGCCTTCGTGCCGCGTTTGTACGATTACCATCCCGATTCCATCCCGGCACCTTATAACCACAGCAATGTAGATTCCGATGAAGTGCTTTATTACGTTGATGGTGATTTTATGAGCCGGAATAACATTAAACAGGGAAACATTACCCTTCACCCAACCGGTATTGTGCATGGCCCGCATCCTGGTGCGGTTGAACGCAGCATCGGGGCAAAGGAGACAAAAGAACTTGCGCTGATGGTCGATACTTTCCGGCCATTAAAAATGACAGAACAGGCATTGGCTATCGAGGACCCTGAATATTACAGGTCGTGGATGGAATGAGGGAATCCAGGCAATGCAGACAATGTAAGCAATGAAAACAATGCAGAAAAATTCGGTTAATAAAGGATTCAATATATTTTCAAATTTTCAAATCATCAAATTTTCAAATTAAAAAGCATGATTTCGCAAAAAGATTTTTTACCAATCAACGGAACTGATTATGTAGAGTTTTATGTGGGCAATGCCAAGCAGGCGGCTCACTATTATCAAACTGCTTTTGGGTTTCAGCCGCTGGCTTATGCAGGGCTTGAAACCGGGTTGAAAGACAGGACCTCTTATGTGCTCCGGCAGGACAAGATCACTTTTGTGCTCACTTCGGCGCTGGTTCCTGATTCGCCGATCGCTGATCATTGCAAACTCCACGGGGATGGTGTTAAAGTTATCGCTTTGTGGGTTGATGATGCCCGTAAATCATTTGAAGAAACCACGAAACGTGGCGCGAAAGCCTGGCTTCAGCCAAAAACTGAAAAGGATGCAGATGGTGAAGTTGAGTTTTCGGGCATTCATACTTACGGCGAAACAGTGCATGTTTTTGTCGAAAGAAAAAACTATAACGGCATATTCCTGCCGGGTTTCGTAAAATGGGACCCGCTCTATAAACCGTCGGACGTTGGTTTACGCTATGTTGATCACATGGTCGGCAACGTTAACTGGGGTGAGATGGATACCTGGGCTCAGTTTTACCATGATGTAATGGGATTTAACCAATTGATTTCATTTGATGATACAGATATATCAACAGAATTCACTGCCCTGATGAGCAAGGTGATGGCGAGCAGCAATCTGTACATCAAATTCCCGCTGAATGAGCCTGCCCATGGCAAGAAAAAATCGCAGATTGAAGAGTATGTCGATTTTTATAAAGGTGGCGGGGTACAGCATGTCGCCATGGCCACCAATAACATTCTTGAAACAGTTTCAGCCCTGAAAAGCAGGGGTGTTGAATTTCTCAGGGTGCCGGATACCTATTATGATATGTTGATCCAGCGGGTTGGGAACATTGATGAAACCATTGGGCCGTTGCGCGAGCTTGGCATTCTCGTTGACCGCGATGAAGATGGCTACCTGTTGCAGATATTCACCAAACCGGTTGAAGACCGTCCTACCGTTTTTTATGAGATTATCCAGCGCAAAGGTGCCAAATCCTTTGGGAAAGGTAACTTTAAGGCATTGTTTGAATCGATTGAGCTGGAGCAGGGGAGGAGGGGGACTCTTTAAAATTACGATTTACGATTTACGATTTACGATTTACGATTTGGGATAATTGATAAGTTAATGGTAAAATTGATGGGGTCGGATTTAAAGTCATGGATTGAGGTGAAGGAGGGAAGTGATTTCCCGATTCAGAATATTCCTTTCGGTATTTTTAAAACACCCGGCGGCAATGCGAGGGCAGCCACAAGGATCGGTGATATGGTTGTAGACCTGTATGCCTTTGCCATGCACGGGTTTCTGGACGGATTGGGGTTTGATCATGAATTGTTCAATTCTACAACGCTGAACCCGTTTATTTCGTTGGGTAAACCTGCCTGGCGGAAGATGAGGGAGCGTTTGACCATGATTTTTGATGAAAACAATCCGGAGTTACGCGATTGCCTGGATAAACAGAATGAAATTCTCTTTCCCCTGGCAGGAGTTCAGATGCTGATGCCGGTGCATGTTGGTGATTATACCGACTTTTATTCAAGCATTGAACATGCAACCAATGTGGGAATTATGTTCCGGGATCCGGCCAATGCATTGTTGCCAAACTGGAAGCATATTCCGGTTGGATATCACGGTCGGAGCTCTTCGATAGTGGTTTCGGGAAGAGATATTCACCGGCCTAAAGGACAAACAAAGGCCGACCAGGCTGAATTTCCTGAATTCGGCCCGTCAAAACAGGTTGATTTCGAACTTGAAATGGCCTTTATTACCGGCAAACATACAAACCTTGGACAATCCGTATCAACTGGTGAAGCCGAAGATCATATTTTCGGCCTGGTGATTTTTAACGACTTGTCGGCCCGGGATATCCAGAAATGGGAATACGTTCCGCTTGGCCCTTTCCTGGCCAAAAATTTCGGATCAGTCATATCGCCCTGGATTGTAACACTTGATGCCCTGGAGCCTTTCCGTGTGGCAGGACCAAAACAGGAGCCCGCAGTACTGCCTTACCTGCAGTTTGAAGGAAACCACAATTTCGATATTCAGCTCGATGTCCTCATTCAGCCGGAAAACCAACTTCCGCATCTGGTTTGCCATTCCAATTATAAATACATGTACTGGAACCTTGCACAACAACTGGCCCACCAAACAGTGAATGGTTGCAACATCAATGTGGGTGACATGTATGGTTCCGGAACCATCAGCGGACCAACCCCTGATTCGTTTGGCTCAATGCTTGAAATCGCCTGGAAAGGGACCAAACCGGTAAAGATGCCGGATGGCACTGAACGGAAATTTATCAACGACAACGATACCATCATCATGCGGGGTTATTGCAAAAAAAATGATCTCCGCATTGGATTCGGTGAAGTCAGCACCAAAATAATCCCAGCAATCCCTACATCATGAAACCCGTCACCCGTCACCTGTCACCTGTAAATCGTAAATCGTAAATCGTACATCCCCCATGCCCCTCCCATATCTTCACTTCGACCCCCTCGATACCCCGATCCCAAAATTTCATCACCTGATGCTGGGAGCCATTGCTCCGCGTCCGATTGCTTTTGCAAGTACCATCGACAAGGAAGGAAGGCCAAATCTTTCCCCTTTCAGCTTTTTCAATGCATTCGGCGCGAATCCACCAATCCTAATCTTTTCTCCATCCAGGCGGGGAACGGACAATACGACCAAGCACACGTATGACAATGTGAAGGAAGTTCCGGAGGTGGTTATCAATACGGTCAGCTATGAGATGGCGCAAATGATGAGCGATTCCAGTGCCAATTTTCCCAAAGGGGTCAATGAATTTGACATGGTTGGATTCACGATGCAACCTTCAGACCTGGTAAAGCCTTTCAGGGTGAAAGAATCTCCGGTTCAATTTGAATGCAAGGTACTTCAGGTTATTGAAACAGGTATTGGAAATGGAGCAGGAAACCTTGTGATCTGTGAAATATTGCGGATCCATGTCAATCCCGTGGTGATGGATGAGCAAGGCAGAATTGACCCTGATAAAATCGACCTGATAGGGCGAATGGGGGGTGAGTACTATGTGCGTGCATCCGGCCAGGCCCTCTTCGAATTGGCCAAACCGGAATAATCCGGTGGCAGAGACGCCATTCATGGCGTCTCAAAGGGTAAAGACGCCATGAATGGCTACCAAAACAACAACAAAATGGAAATGAACGAAATCCTTGATAAACTGCCCAGGCATCTGATGAGTCTGGTGATCGATCAGCCCTACAATGAATATACCCCGCAGGATCATGCTCTGTGGCGCTATGTGATGCGGCAAAATGTGCGTTTTCTTGGGAAGGTGGCACATGGAGCCTACCTGGATGGATTGCGCAAAACGGGTATCAGCATTGAGACCATCCCAAGTATGTATGGCATGAACCGCATCCTGAAAGAGATCGGGTGGGCAGCTGTTGCGGTCGACGGCTTTGTTCCTCCTTCTGCTTTCATGGCTTTTCAGGCCTACAATGTGCTGGTGATCGCAGCCGATATACGGCCCATCGACCAGATTGGTTATACCCCCGCTCCCGACATCATTCACGAGGCAGCCGGCCATGCCCCGATCATAGCCGATCCGGTATATGCCGATTTTTTACGCAGGTTTGGTGAAATCGGCGCAAAAGCATTTTTATCGCCGCAGGATTATGCCCTTTACGAAGCAATCAGGCATCTTTCGATCATCAAAGCGGATCCTTATTCAAATCAGGATGTCATCGAGGAGGCGGAAAAAAGGTTAACAGAGATATCCTGCAATATGGGCGAGCCATCTGAATTGGCCCGTATCAGGAACCTTCATTGGTGGACGGTGGAATATGGGCTGATCGGCGATCACGATGATCCGAAAATCTATGGTGCCGGACTGCTTTCATCTATTGCAGAAAGTTATCTGTGTTTGCAGCCGGCGGTAAAAAAAATCCCGCTTACCATTGATGCAGCCAATTTCAATTATGATATTACGGAACCTCAGCCCCAACTTTTCATCACCCCCGATTTTGAATCATTAAACCGCGTGCTCGATGAATTTGCAGATACGCTGGCACTGCGTCGGGGCGGATCGTACGGCCTTTTGCAGGCGATCCGTTCCGGAAATACCGGAACAGCTGTCTACAATTCCGGACTTGAGGTTTCGGGAACCTTTACACAGGTTTTTGAAAAGGATGGAGCACCGGTTTATCTGAAAACCACAGGTGCCACCAATCTTAACTATGCAGGTAAAGAGTTGCCCGGACATGATAAAACGTATCACGCCCATGGATTTGGATCCCCGGTCGGAAAGGTGAAGAATTTATCGGTTGCACTCGAAGAATTCTCAGAGGAGGAACTCGATCAGATTGGACTGACAGAAGGTGAAAAGGTAAACCTTGAATTCACTTCAGGTGTGACTGTGACCGGGCAAGTGGTCAGTAAAACCATTTGTGACGGGCAGCTTGTGCTGTTAAGTCTCATGGAATGTACTGTAACCTACGAAGGAAAAACCTTGTTTGAACCTGCCTGGGGCACCTTCGACATGGCTGTAGGCAGCAGGATTGTGTCAGTATATTCAGGGCCGGCTGATCCGGATGCATTTGGATTGAACTATCCGGCCCCTGAAGAGAAGACCCACAAAATCAGCCATGATGAAAAGGCAAAAAAATTGCATGCCCTGTATCAGCAGGTTCGCGATATCCGGGAGCAAAACTGTTCTTTTGCCCTTTTACCCTCCCTTTGGCAGGAATTGAAGCGCGATCATCCCGACGACTGGCTTTGTGCACTGGAAATGCTGGAATTGCTGAAGGAAAAGAAGATCGAAGATCATTTCACCGCGGAACTCGTACAATTTCTTGTTTCAAAGAAATCGGAAAGTGAGTCGATGGCAAAGCTGATTGACGATGGATTTGCGATGGTTACCTGAGATGCTTTCTGTGTTTGATGATGCCACGTACCAGGATGGTCATGGTAATCAGTGTGATTCCCAGCACAAAATACTCAATGTTATCGATGGATGCCGGGATTTTTTTTCCGATAAAATATCCAAGGGGGATCAACGTTCCCGACCACAGGATGGCACCTGTAACATTATATAAATTAAACCTCCAGAAGTTGATGCCGATCGTACCTGCAAGAATGGGTACAAATGTGCGGATAACCGGCATAAAGCGGCCTGCAATCAGCGCAAATCCACCATATTTTTCATAATAGGTCTTGGAATTGTCAAAATGCCGTTGCTTAAAGAAAAAAGTATCCTTTTTCAGAAACAACCGCTGCCCGAAAATCTTTCCAGTCAGATATCCGGTAATATTTCCGGCAATGGCAGCCAAGGCAACCGAGGTGACCAACAGCCAGATATTTACTGCCAGGACGCTTCCACAGAGTAATCCGGCAGTAAACAATAAGGCATCACCGGGAAAAATAAAACCTATAATTAAACCGGTTTCGGCATAAATTACGATCAACAGAAGGACAAGTCCCCCGTATTGAATCAATTTTTCTGAATTTAACAGGACTGTAAAAAATTCCTTTAAAGTATCCATCCCAAAAAGCTCACGGTTTTATGATCTCTTCGTAAAGCTTTTGGATTTCTTCACGGCATCTTTCAGGCGCTTCCACATAACCCCAGCCAAATTCCATCTCCATGATCCCTCCAAGGGCGGTATCATCTGAAGTGACGATTCCATGCGGAATGTTACGATCGGCGAGAACTTCTTCGAGCAGACCTGCCTCAAACTCATTGTTCAAAACAAGGATTTTTGTGTAGGTTTCCATTGGTGGCTATTTTTCTACTAAGATACGAACCTTTTTGAAAATGCCATCATGATTTCGCCATTTTATAAAGGATTCAGGCTGCTGAGAGTTTTAATCCGATAATTCCCATAACGATCAGCGTGGCAGATGCGATCCGGAAAAAGCTTGCAGGATCCTTGAAAAAGGCGATTCCGACGATGAATGCCCCAACAGCCCCGATGCCCGTCCAGATGGCGTAAGCTGTTCCCATTGGGATCGTTTTCTGGGCAATCCAAAGAAAATAACCACTGAGCGCCATACTGACAATCGAAAAGATGATCCATCCGAATTTATATTGGGCCTGTGTCTGCGACAGTTTCATCCCCAGTGGCCAGCCGATTTCAAAACAGCCGGCTATGATCAGAAAGATCCATGCCATCATCGAAATTTATAGGCGCAAAAGTACGAAAGAAATCGTTGATGGGATCAATTGGAACGTTCTGGCCGGTCAGTCCGTGAAGTGATCATGGCTTGTCTTAACTTCGTAAGTCCCGACCAGGTGACATATACAAACAGAAAAAAGACCGTTCCTGAAATGACTCCGGGATGTGCGGCAAACTGTTTTCCGGCGATATCCGACAGCATAACGAACATTCCCTGAAAGGCATGTGCGATGGGGATGAACATCCGGGGAAAAGCGCTGATGATTACCTGAAAAATGTCGAAGGATGCAAGGATGTGTGTTAGCGTTTCCATGGTTTTTAATATTTCGGCCAAAATTAACCGTGGTTGGCTTCCCGGGAAACAATTTTTCGATGAACACATGAAAAAAGGGGGATGAATGCCGAGGGTTGGATGGTGGGTTAAGTTAGCAGGAAACGGAAATTACTTTTAACTTTGCTGTCAGTCGGATACTTCAAAATATTTACAATGCTTTACACCACACGTCTTCTGTTGATTTTTCCCTTGTTGCTGTTTTTCTCATGCTGCACTGTAAAAGCACAGTATGCGAAAAGTCTTCCAAATCCTAAAAACATCATCCTGATGATTGGCGACGGGGTAGGGTATAACCATATTCTTGCTGCCGATTATTATCTTGGAATGGCTGCACAAGTTCAGGAAAAATTCCCGGTGATCCTCGCCATGGCCCATAATCCGGCAAAGGCAGGAGAATATAAACCGGGGAAGTCTGGGTCAAATTATTATGTTTCCGGCTATGATCCGGTCAGGGCATGGAAGGATATAGCCTGGTTGAAACGGGATTTCACCGAATCGGCGGCAGCAGCAACAGCCATGGCCACCGGGTTAAAAACCTACAACAATTCCATAGGGATGTCGGTCGAGCATAAACCCATCGAAAATCTTGTGGAATGGGCAAAATCCCTTGGAAAATCGGCAGGTGTAGTTACAACCGTTGAATTTTGTCATGCCACACCGGGCGGTTTTACAGCCCATAATGTGCTGCGATCAAACTATGCACAGATCGCAGCCGAAATGTTGCTCGACAGTCGCTGCGATGTAATTATGGGATGTGGCGACCCGATGTATGACAATGATGGCCTTCTCGTTAAAGAGAAATGGAATAAGGCAAAATATGTGGTTGACAGCGTTTTCTGGCTTCAGTTTCTTGCCGGAAGTGGCAAACAGGTTAAGTTTGATGTGAGCGGTTACACAAAGACCGTGAATGATGTTGATGGTGATCATGTCCCTGATGCCTGGACTGTGGTTCGCGATCTGAATGATTTCAGGGCATTGCAGAAGGGTAAAACCCCGAAGAGGGTATTCGGATGCCCGAAAGTTTACGAGACCATCCAGCAGGCCAGGACGGCAAAAAACGGTGAAACGGAAAATTCCGTGCCATATTTTACCCCGCTAATACCAACTGTTCCTTCGCTGGCTGAAATGGCCGGTGGCGCATTGAATGTACTTGACAACAATCCCAAAGGCTTTTTTGTGATGATTGAAGGTGGGGCTACCGACTGGGCTGCACATTCAAACCAGAAAGGCCGATTAATTGAAGAGATAAACGGGTTTTATAAAGCGGTGGATATGGTTGTTGCCTGGGTTGAAAAAAACAGCAACTGGAATGAAACCATGCTGATCGTAACAGGTGATCATGAAACAGGGTTACTATGGGGTGAAAAGCCATTTTACCCTTTGACTGATAATGGAAAATTAAATCTGCCGGTTATGAATTTCAACTCGAAGGAACATACCAATTCACTGATCCCGTTTTATGCCAAAGGGGCCGGGAGCAGCCTGTATCGTAATTTTGCCGATGAATATGACAGCATTCGCGGACCGTACATCCAGAATTCCGAAATTGCCCAGCTCATCCGTTTGCTCTGGCCCAAATAGCCTTACCATCACCCGACACGCATCACGCCTCATCCGTCACGCCTCATCTCCAACATCTTCTCCTCAAGTTGTTTCAGCAAAACAGGAATATTCTCCCGGTAGTATTTCATTAGTTTTGGCAGTTTTTCCAGATGTTCCTTATTTTTGGCGTAATCATGGATGAGGTTGATGTTTGACCGCAGGTTTCCTGACGCGAGCAGTTCGAGACTTGATTTGATCTTGTGGGCGGCTTTGGAAATCTCTTCAATGTTATTTTGCTCAAAGGCGGCATAAAGGGCATTTGAATATTCGGGGGTAAGTTCAATGAACTGCTCTATCAGATCGATGATTTCCGATTGATCGCCACCAAGAAGTTTAGAGAGTTTTCCCAGGTCGTAATGAAGGTCTCTCATAACTGGTACCTGTTGTTCTTTTTGTTGTGTTATTTCTGCATCGGACATAAAGCGCGGGGAAATTCCAAATGCAGATAACAGTTGGCTAAAGAGCGTTTCCTCCTCGAATGGTTTGGTAAGGTATCCGTTCATACCTGCTATAACCGTCTTTTCAATTGCATCTTTGGTGGCAAAGGCTGTAAGGGCAATAACAGGGGTGGTCATATTCAGTTCGTTCCGGATGATTTTGGTTGCCATTAAACCATCCATGACCGGCATCTGCATATCCATCAGGATGAGGTCGTACGTTTTTTTCTTTACTTTTTCAACAGCCTCCTTGCCATTTGAGGCAATTTCAACTTGGGTATTCCACTTCTGCAGGATTGACCGGGCGATGAACTGGTTGAGTTCGTTGTCTTCGGCGACAAGGATTGACCTCCCTCTCAGCATCTCCGGATCCATGTAAATTTTCCGGTCCATTTGCCGGAGCCTGGCCGAATCTGTCGTTTTAAACTCCAGGGAAAAGAAGAACCTGCTGCCTTTCCCTTTTTCGCTTTCAACCTTTAATTCTCCGCCCATGAGACCTACCAGCTGCCTGCTGATGGCCAGTCCAAGACCGGTTCCACCATAAACACGGGTAACACTTTCGTCCTCCTGTTTAAATTTCTCAAAAATATTCTGCAGATTTTCTTCGCTGATCCCGATGCCGGTATCTGCAACAGAAAATAGGAATACAGCCTTTTCAGTGGTTTCATTTATCAGCTTACAAGTAAGAGCAACCCCTCCTTCTGAAGTGAATTTTAAGGCGTTGTTAACCAGGTTGATAAGAATCTGCTGCAATCTGACGGGGTCACCGATAACGGCTTTTGGATACGACACTTCCATCGAAGTTGTAAGTGCAATGGTCTTTTCTTCGGCCACGTGGGATAAAAAACTGTAGACCCGGTCGATAGAATCTGTCAAGTTGAATGGTATGTTTTCGAGTTCGACCCTTCCAGCCTCAATCTTAGAAAAATCAAGAATTTCGTTAATAATCCCGAGCAGATTTTCACCTGAAATCCTGAGCTTATCGTTGAGAAGCTTTTGTTCGGGTGTCATGCGGGTATCGTTCATCAATCGTGAAAGTCCGATAACCGCATTGAGCGGAGTTCTTATCTCATGGCTCATATTGGCGAGGAAGGTGCTTTTCGCCGATGTTGCCAACTTTGCTTCTGCCATGGCTTTACGCAGGTCCTTTTCAATCGTCATCCGGGCAGTTGTATCACGATATTGCCATAGGTTACCCAGAAACTTACCTGCAAGAAATATTGGAACGTAATCCCGTTCGAAGATACGACCATCGGCCAATTCGAGCTGCTCGCCGGTCACAGGTAGTTTTTCGCCAAGGATGGTATTGATATGGGCAACAAAATGTTCAGGATCGGTGAACATTTCCTTTGACTGTTCCGCAGAATCAGAGCAATCGGCACCGAACAGCGAATCAGGTTCCACCGGAATGCCGAACATATCACAGAATTTCTGGTTGATAAGGGCAATGGTCCGGTATTGGTCCTCTACAAGGATCCCGGCCTGGAGGTTTTTGATGAGCGTTGCAAGCCTTACTGTAATAGCTTCCAGATGGTCGTGGGCTTTTTGCTGTTCAGCATTGTTCACAATGTTGGCATAAACTCCCCCGGCAATGTTGCAGATAAAAGACAGAACAAGTTGATAATCTTCTGTGAACCGGTTTTTCTGCCCGCTCACGATACCGAAGGCACCCACAGGTTCGTTTCCGTTGAGTACCGGGATATAAAGCCTGGAGAGGACTACGAAACTGCGTTTGGATGATAAAGTCATGTTTGACGGATCATTTTCTGTATCCGGAATATTCAGTGTCTTCCCGGTTTTGAAAACATAGCCGGGATGCCTTTCCATGGCAGTTCTGTCGGCCTCAATCCGCTCCTGTTCGGTAAACCCTTTGGCGATCAGAAGTTTAAGTCTTTTTTCCTGAAAATCATACAAGTATAATCCGGACGATTCAATGTCGAGCAGATCCTCCAGTACTTCATTTACACTGGTTGCAAGTTCTTCAATGGTGGTGATTTTTCCAAAACACTGCGAAAAGCAGTTTAACCTTTTCAGTACCGCAAGCTGATCCTTAATTTTTAGCATACCTGATTGTATAATGAATCCAGCGCTGACTGTGCGCATTCCTGGTCTTGTAAATAATGTCCGCCGCTGATACCTATGGCGCCGATCACCTGGTTGCCTGAAACAACCGGCATTCCGCCACCCATCAGCATGAAATCTTTGAAATCATGCACCCCTTCGCGCAACATCGGGTCATCCTTGATAAAACTGAACCAGGAATCACCGGTGGGGATACCGAAACTTACGGCGGTGACTGCCTTTTTTCTTGAGGCATCCACCGCGATGAGGGGTGCATTGTCCATGCGGGCAAAAAGTTTTGTGATCCCGCTTTCATCAACAATGGTTATGGCAATGGCCATATTCAGTTCAATGGCTTTTGCCTTCGCAGCGGTAACCATCTTTTCGGCATCGGCCAGGCTGACAGACTTTTTTAAGTAATCATCCATTTGCAAAAGGTTTTCAAATTAGATTTATCGCACAATGGTTGCCCTTTTAACGCCACTGTAGTTTACCTTTCCTACCAAACCGAGGTATCGTATCATGGCATCGGCTGTTGTGAGGGTGGTAAGGGTACCAGGGTCTTTGTGGTCGAATTTATACGTAACCGCCATATAATTGTTCATGGCTACGGCATAATCCATGGCAGGGTCAAGCGGGTTGCCCGACAGATCAAACATTTCCACCTTTGCACACTCGCCTTTTCCGTTATCTGTCAACCGGTAGGTCATCCCTGAAACCTGCAGGTCGATCCCTTTTTCATGCTGATATCCATAGCAAATCAAGGACTTTATTTCTTCGGAGTTCATGGTAAAAATCACCACCTGGTTGTTGAATGGGTCGAGTTTGTATATATCCTTGAGTGTAATAGCTCCCTGTGATAAAGACGAAATTCTGATTCCGCCCCGGTTCTGAAAGGCAAAATTGACCTTAAGCTGATTTGTAAGGGCGTCAGTCATCAGGCTGCCAAGTTCATCTTCCCCTTCCATTGATTTTTCTGCGGTGCCGACAATTTTGTTAAATTCCTCGTTGTTATTGTACCGGTTGATGAGATCCCTCACACCACGGTCCTCATTTTTCAGCGAAGAAAAAAGGATCACCTCATCCTTTCTGTTTACTACCTTGTTGTTTTCTACCATCAAGGTGGTTTTCCCGACATATTTCAAGTGGGCTCCTGCCTGAACAATCATCACACCGTTTTCAATCCTGGCCGGGTCAAGTAAAGTGTGGGAGTGACCGCCAATGATCAGATCGAACTGAGGCATCGAATCGGCCAGCCTTACATCATCATCCACCCCAAGGTGTGAAAGAGCAATGAGCACCCCGTACTTTTTTTTCAGCCAGATATATTCGCTGGCTTTTGAGAGTCCGTTAACAAATTTTATATTTTTCATGTTTGATGGATGGGCGCTTGGCAAGCCATTGTCGTCCAATTGGATCAGTCCCAGAAAAGCAATGGAATCGCCTGGTTTTGTTCCGAGTACGGTATATGGTTTTATCTGACCGATTGTTGCCTTTGATGCATCGAGATTGCATGAGATAAAAGGAAACCCTGCTTGCTGAAACCTTTTATGCAATGACTCCTGTCCCATGTCGAATTCGTGGTTGCCCATGTCGCTTATATTGAAACCGCAACGGTTCATCAGGTCGATCATCGGGTATCCTTTATCCGGAACCATATCCACAACCGGATTCCCGGTAAAGTTATCCCCGGCAGATACCAGGAAAACGAATGGATGAAGTTTACGCAGGCTGTCGGCAAGATAGGCCAGTTTGGCCATGTTGTCGATCTTTGAGTGCATGTCGTTGGTGTGGAGGATGATGATCTCGGTCTGTTTTCCCTGAGAATAGGATTGGACAGAAAATAAAAACAAAATTCCTGCCAGCAAAGAAAAGTATCGTTTGTTCATACGGTTCATTTGTACAAAAGTACGAAACAATAGCGATTAATTAAAATGCAACAGCCGCTGTTACAAATCAACAGCGGCTGCTCAAATAAAATTCACCCGAAAACTATTTTTCACAAACAAATGTGCCGTCATCGTTCAAACGGACATTTTTTTTGATCTGGCCAAGATGAATATAAATGATAAATTGCAGATTGTTGTCTGCCATTGTCAGTTTTGTTGCCCTGTTACATGGCAGATATCCTGGGTAGTTTGCAGTAATATAATCTTTTGCAGCAACAGAAACATCTGCAAACAGAATCCGGTTATCCTGCATTAAAAAGTTGCTGAATGCATCAAAATACAATTTTACAGGTTCCAGGCCAACCACACTGATCACTACTTCGGTAACGAGGCCTTCTGGACAAATTGAATCATATTCGGCATGCCGGATGGTATAACCGCTATAATTGGCGCTGATATAGTCTTTGATAAGTGCAGGCAGTGAATCAACAGGGATCACGTTTTCATTGTGTCCGCCACCATGGTTCCCACCGCCATGATGACCGCCGCCATGGTGTCCTCCACCATGATGTCCGCCGCCACAACCGGTTGAATCGCAATGAATCGTATCGCCCTCACCTGGTGTCCCGTTGTGATAAAGGGTCCCATCCCCCAGGAAATCGCCAAGTGCCGTAAAAGCAAGTTCTTCGGTTGTATTGAGTGTTGCAATGTAGGCAGCGGTGCTGTTTTTCATGGCTACCACATAGATGATGGATGCATCAGGATAATTTGTGTCGATGTACTGCGAAGCCTTCAGGGGAAGGTTTGCTGCAGTTCCGTTTGAAGAGTTCGGGCTTGTGTCGTTCTTTTTGTTGCATGAACTTAATGCTGCGATCGATGCGATCATGAGCAAAAACATGGTTTTTTTCATTGTTGTTTGATTTTAATTTTGCCTGCATTTTCGCATTTTGGCTTTGCGTCCAGCTCGTAAATTGGGTTTCGGAAGAAGGAGGTACAGGTCTTTTTATATGAATGCGGGTTAGGAGAATTTGGTGCAATCAAAAAACAGACACGATTAATTTTTAAAGGTTGCCCGTGATGACAATATTTTTAATTCATGAAAATGGCTTAGTTTTGTATAATGGTCAATGAGGATAGGGATTTCACCGGTGAATTGAATTTTAGCGCCTCTCGGAGCAGCGGCCCCGGCGGGCAGCATGTGAACAAGGTGAGTACAAAGATGGAGTTGCGGTTTCATGTAGCCTCATCAGAATTGCTGACAGATGCTGAAAAAGAACTTATTTCAGAGAAGCTTGCTTCCAGGATCAATGGAGCAGGAGAACTGATCCTCGTTTCGCAATCAGAACGGTCGCAATTACAAAACAAAGAAAAGGTGACCGAAAAGTTCTATACCTTGCTCACCAGGGCTTTGACTCCACGAAAAAAACGTAAGCCCACCCGGCCATCTAAAGCCTCGAAAGAGGAGCGTCTGGAGGTGAAGCGCCAGCAATCGGAGAAGAAATCGCATCGGAAGAAACCTGACCAGCCACCCGGACTTTAACCACTGATTATGAATGTCCCGTTTGTCATACAGAAAATTTCCCGGGAACTGGTCGAAGAGATTTTATTGAATCCATCCGAACCGCACCGGCACGACCATGAAGAGCTGATCATTGTTACCCATGGATCGCCGGCTCATTACGTCGATTTTGCTTCCGTATTGCTGGAGCCGCCTGTTATTGTCTACATTGCTCTTGGAAAGGTTCACAGTTTCATCCCTGATGAGAACACCAGGGGCTGGGTGATCAGGTATACGGGTGATTTCATCCCCCAGAGTTCATTTAATTTCTACTCGGGATTCCTGGATAGCATCAACTATCAACTTGATGTAGACTTTTGCAGCTCGACCATGAATGGTCTTTGTGAAATCATGCTTCGCGAAAGCCAACAGGAACCCGTTGATTATGCCATGCTCAAACATCTGTTGAATGCAGTACTTACCAAGTTGGAAACCACCACCAAAAAGCAATTTCTCGATGAAAAAGCCTCCGGCAACTCGCAGATCATCACCTTCAATAATTTCCTTCAAATCCTTGAGTATAATTATAAACGCCCTGTCGGTGTCGAGTTTTATGCTGAAAAGCTGAATATGTCGGCCCGGAACCTGAATTTGATCAGCCAGTCGGTTTTCGGGAAGAGCATCACCGAGATCATTGAGACACGAAAACTGCTCGAAGCACGGCAGTTGTTGTTGAATTCAGCAAAAACAGTTTCTGAAATAGGGTATGAGCTGGGATACAATGAAAAATCCTATTTCACCCGGGTGTTTCACAAAAAGACCGGTACCACGCCGACCGGGTTTCGCAGGCAACTCCATTCGGTTATTTCCTGATTGTACCACCAATCTTCCTGAAAGTGTAACCTCCGGTTAGTTCAGCCGTTGTAATTTTGCGGCATGAAAATAATTAAACCAAATTATTAAACAAACTTAAAAATGAAAATGAAAATCACAACACTTATAATTGTCCTGCAATTTGCAATTGTTGCTTCCTGGGCACAAACATACACGGTTGACGCTTCGAAATCGACACTGAACTGGAGAGCTGAAAAAATTACCGGATTTCATGAAGGAACCATCAACCTGAAATCGGGATCTTTGAAAATTGAAAAGGATAAAATCACTTCAGGTTCATTTACGATCGGAATGACCACCATGGTTAATACGGATTTAACAGATGCCGAATACAACAAGAAGTTGATCGGACACCTCAGCTCACCCGACTTTTTTGATGTGGCAAAATTCCCGGAAGCTGTTTTTACCATTACGAAACCGGTTGATGTGACCAAATCTGTTACTGAAGTACATGGCAATCTGACCATCAAAGGCATTTCAAAACCCCTTAGCTTTAAAACCGTAATCAAAAAGGACGGAAATTCATACGTTTTCAACGCCAACAGCATCGTTGTAGATCGCACGCTTTACAACATCAAATATGGTTCAGGCAGTTTCTTCAGCGATCTTGGCGACAAGGTAATTTATGATGAATTCACCATTAAATTAAAACTGGTTGTCGTTCAATAACCGGTAATGAACCGTAAGCAATTTCTCACTTCACTGGCGTTATTGCCTTTTGCAAAAACAATCATGACCGCTGGCGATTTAACACATTTAACTCGATCCATGGAAAGCACCGGCTCAATGCCGGTGCTTTTTATTGGTCATGGCAGTCCAATGAATGCCATTGAGCACAATGAATTTACCGATGGCTGGCGCAAAATGGCGGAAACCTTTCCGAAACCTAAGGCAATACTGTGCATTTCGGCCCACTGGGAAACCAACGGCACCCTGGTAACATCCATGGCAAAGCCTAAAACCATCCATGATTTCGGGGGATTCCCGCAGAAATTATACGATGTGCAGTATCCTGCCCCGGGATGCCCTGAACTTGCCGGAGAAATGCAGGGCATGGTTACCGGTGTTTCTGTTATACCTGATGACAAATGGGGCATGGATCATGGGGCATGGGGGGTGATCATGCAGATGTACCCTGATGCTTCGGTTCCTGTGATCCAGATGAGCCTTGATTATCGTCTGAGTCCGCAGCAACAATATGATCTTGCCAAAGAACTATCCCCGCTGCGAAAAAAAGGGATTCTGATTATTGGCAGCGGGAACCTGGTTCACAACCTGAGGATGGTCGATTGGTCGGGACATCACCAGGGATTTGACTGGGCACTGGAGGCAAATACCTTGTTTAAAAAGCTGATTTCCGGAAACGAACATCATCAGCTGATAAATTATCAAAAACTAGGCAGTGCGGTTGGATTGGCAATTCCAACGCCTGAACATTATCTGCCATTACTTTACCTGCTGGGTTTGAAAAGCGAGAAAGAAGCCGTGACTTTTTTCAACGATAAAATGGTGATGGGTTCCATTTCGATGACTTCGGTGAAAATCGCAGAGTAACAAAAAATGGTGCTGAAGCCCTGAGATTCCTGCTGCCCTCTAACCCCGGGCTGAAGCCCGGGGCAATGCGTTACTGCTTAATAGACCTCTCAAGTTCCCGCAGGTTTTCCAGCTTTTTCTTCTGCAGGAAACTGTGGATATCGCCCAGATGTTCTTTCACCCGTTTGTTTCCAAACTCAAAAACTTTATTGACCAATCCATCCAGAAAATCGCGGTCGTGTGAAACGAGGATCATGGTGCCATCGTAATCCTGCAGGGCGCTTTTCAGAATGTCTTTGGTCTTCAGGTCAAGGTGGTTGGTAGGTTCATCGAGGATCAGCAGGTTTACGGGTTCGAGCAGCAGTTTGATCATGGCAAGCCTTGTACGTTCGCCGCCCGAAAGCACTTTCACCTTGTTGGAAGAGATGTCGCCTCCAAACATAAAAGCTCCAAGGATATCCCGGATCTTTGAACGGATATCGCCTTTGGCGGCATCGTCAACGGTTTGGAAAACGGTGATGTTCTCGTCGAGCATGGAGGCCTGGTTCTGGGCAAAATATCCGATCATGATGTTGTGGCCAAGGGTCAAGGAACCTTCATAGCCCTTTTCGCCCATGATGGCCCTCACGAGGGTTGATTTTCCCTCTCCGTTTTTTCCCACAAAAGCAACCCGTTCGCCGCGTTCGATGCTGAGTGAAACATCTGCAAAAACGTTGTGTTCACCATAGTTTTTAGACAACTCGCTCAAAATAAGCGGATAACTGCCGGAGCGTGGTGATGGTGGAAATTTAAGACGGAGCGCGGAGGTGTCCTCTTCGTCGATTTCTACGATTTCAAGTTTTTCCAGCATTTTAACCCTTGACTGCACCTGCAGGGTTTTACTGTAGGTTCCCTTGAAACGCTCAATAAATTCCTGGGTTTCGGCGATAAATTTTTGCTGCTCATCAAACTTTCTCTGCTGCTGCTGGCGGCGTTCAAGCCGGAGCTGCTGGTACATGGAATAGTTTACCTTGTAGTCGTAAATGCGTCCCATGGTTACCTCAATGGTACGGGTGGTGATGTTGTCGACGAATGCCCGGTCGTGTGAGATCACAATCACAGCCTTTGCACTGTTGATGAGAAAGTCTTCCAGCCATTGAACCGATTCAATATCCATGTGATTAGTCGGCTCATCGAGCAGGATAAGGTCGGGTTTTTGCAGGAGGATTTTGGCAAGCTCAATGCGCATTCGCCAGCCTCCGCTGAATTCGCCGGTGGGGCGGGTGAAATCGGTGCGTAAAAAACCCAGTCCCAGCAATATCTTCTCGATCTCGGCGTCGTAGTTGATATCAGCGATCGAATAAAACTTCTCACTCAGCAGCGATACTTCTTCAATGATCTGATAGTATTCATCCGATTCATAATCGGTGCGTGTAGTGAGGAGGTTGTTTAGTTCCTCCATCCGGATTTTCATATCGAAAATGGAAGAAAATGCTTGCGAAGCCTCTTCGAAAACCGTACGGCTGTCGACAGTGAGCAGATGCTGCGGCAGATAGGCGATGACAGTGCCTTTGGGGGAAGATACCCGTCCGCTTGTGGGTTGCCTTTCACCGGCAAGGATTTTCAGCAAAGTCGATTTTCCTGCACCATTCTTGCCCATGAGGGCGATGCGGTCTTTTTCGTTGATGACAAACGAAACGTTTTTAAAAAGGGTGGTCCCTCCGAATTCAACGGTAAGGCCGTCGGCTGCAATCATATATAGATAATGTTTGAAGGTTATTGGGTAAAAAGGTGACGCGTGACGGGTGACAGGTGACGGGTGATGGGTGATGGGTGACAGAGGAGTAATGGTATGTTCACGCGTCACGTGTCACGCGTCACGTCAATACAGCCTGTTCCGTTGCTCCCTGATCTTCTCATCACTCACATAGTCATCGTATTCCATCCGTTTGTCAATCATGCCTTTGGGAGAGATCTCTATGATCCGGTTGCATACTGTTTGAATGAAAGCATGGTCATGTGATGACATCAGGATATTTCCCTTGAATTTCATGAGTGTGTTGTTAAATGCCTGGATCGACTCCAGGTCGAGATGGTTGGTGGGGGTGTCGAGCATCATCACATTGGCATTCCTGGTCATCATACGGGCAATCATGCAACGAACTTTTTCTCCCCCTGAAAGCACATTGGCTTTTTTGAAAATTTCCTCCCCCGAGAAAAGCATTTTTCCAAGGAATCCCCGGAGGTAATTTTCGGTGGTATCGCTGGAAAATTGTCCGAGCCAGTCCATCAGGTTGAGATTTGTCTCAAACAGCTTTTCGTATTCCAGCGGAAGATAGACCTTCGTGATGGTCTGACCCCATTCGTAGGTGCCGGTATCGGGCTTCTCATGCCCTTTGATGATCTCAAACAATGCGGTCATGGCCCTTGTATCCCTTGAAAGGAAGATTACTTTGTCCTCCTTTTGCATGGTAAAACTGAGATGCTTAAACAACAGGGTACCATCAATGGTTTTGCTCAGGTCTTTTACTTCGAGAATGGTATTGCCCGGCTCGCGGTCGGGGGTGAAGATGATGCCCGGGTATTTCCGGGTTGAAGCCCTGATTTCTTCGATGTTGAGCTTCTCGATCATTTTTTTCCGGCTGGTTGTTTGTTTCGATTTTGACGCATTGGCACTGAAACGGGCAATGAACTCCTGGAGTTCCTTTTTTCGTTCTTCGGCCTTTTTGTTCTGGGCGAGTTGCTGGCGGAGGGCCAACTGGCTCGATTCGTACCAGAAACTGTAGTTCCCGGGAAACTGCTGCACCCGACCGAAGTCGATGTCGACAATATGGGTACAGATGGAGTCGAGGAAATGGCGATCGTGGGAAACCACCAGCACAGTGTTGTCAAAGTTTGCCAGGTAGCCTTCAAGCCAGTTCACCGTTTCGAGATCGAGATCATTGGTGGGCTCATCGAGCAGGAGGTTATCGGGTTTGCCAAAGAGCGCCTGGGCCAGGAGCACCTTCACCTTGTCCCGGCCATTGAGTTCACGCATCAGTTTCCCATGCAGGTCCTCTTTAATTCCAAGACCGCTTAACAGGCTGGCGGCGCTGCTCTCTGCATTCCAGCCATCCATGGCGGCAAATTTTTCCTCGAGTTCCGATGCACGGTTGCCATCGGCCTCGGAAAAGTCGGCCTTCGAGTACAGAGCATCCTTTTCGTTCATGATGGCCCAAAGCTCGGCATGGCCCATTAACACAGTGGTAAGAACCGGGTATTCATTGAATTCGGCATGGTTTTGTTTCAATACTGACAACCGTTCGCCCGGCCCGAAGTTGACAGACCCGGTCGTATTGTCCATCTCTCCGTAAAGCATTTTCAGGAAAGTGGATTTTCCGGCGCCATTGGCCCCGATGATCCCGTAGCAGTTGCCGGGGGTGAACACCATGTTGACATCCTGGAACAAGATGCGTTTGCCAAACTGGATGCCAAGGTTTGAGACTGTAATCATTTAATTTTATGTTTGTTAAGCTTTAAGAAACGATATCAGGAAAAAGTGTGCAAAGGTACAACATTATTACTGACAAATTTCATAATGAGCTAAGAAACACAAAACTCCGCGGCAGCAATCATCTGAATCGGGGTTAATCCTTAATCATCCAACCCTCTTCTTATAAAACTTCTTGCATCAGGGAAAGCGGATTCTATTTTATTCCGGATACCATTTAATTGTTCAACAAATCCGGTCATTTCAATCCGTTGAGATGGTATATGGCTATCCAGAAAGATGAAAGCCTCAATTGACAAGTCAATGGAAATCAAGGCAATTTTTGCCGATCCATTCATATCCTCTTCTGCAAAATCATCATCTTCCAATTCAAAATAGGCCGATAACGCACGGAGTATTTTTGGGTAAATAAAAAAATGATACCAACCCACCGTCTCGATGGCGTTTAAAATCTGATCGGCAGCCCCGGAAGCCAGCCATGGAGTCTTCCTGGTCTTCCTGATCAAAGCGATTCTCTGAATCGGCAGCCTCTTGGATGCCATTCGGATATGAACAACTCAGGTGGTTCTCAATATCCTGAATTTTCATATCCAATGACTTTTCGGTATTGTTGTGAAGTTCTAAAAGTTCCTTTTCCATGGCAAAAGAACTGCATTTGGTCGTAAAGGCACAGCGCTCGCACCACCGGTCGCAATAATTAAAGATGGATGGAATAAAATGTTCGTCGTTTTCATGCAACTCACTTCAGGTTGTGCAATATCCGGGAAAGGGGCATTGCGTCTCATCATAGTCACAAAATTCGAGGTAAATTTCACCAGAGCTGAGTATCGTATTTTCATATTCCCAGCTTTCTCTCATGGCCCGATAACGTAGCCGGGGAGGAACTGTTTTACCGTTATTTGTTGGAAAGTCGGGATAGAAATGAAATGCGTTCAATAAATTGTAATTACCTTTGCATTCCCTGTTCATGCTTCATGGAAACTACAATTTATTTTCATTCCCTGGTTAAAACCTACCGACGCTTATTCAGTTGTCTGATGTTCTACAATTAAATTTTGAAGTCTTCCCCAAGCCACCTGAGGGACTGGTTCCACAAAGCATTAAATTACAGCAAATTGTCCTTTTTAGACTTTATGTTCTTTTTACAGGACGAATTATTACGACAGAAACAATCAACACTTTTCAGGAAATGTTCGAAACAATTAAAACACATTCCGATACCCCTGAGCGTCATGCTATTGCCGAGGGAAATTTTTATTCTCCCGGGAAGAACTTCACCGGACCGGGGATGAATGAGCGGATCAGAAAACTCCGCCAACTGAGCGTTGAAACCCAGCCATCCCTCTCCATTGAAAGGGCCTTGCACGAAACCGCGTTCTACAGGGAGCATTATGGAACCTGTTCCATCCCGGTTTTGCGGGCAATGAATTTCCTGGATCATTGCCATAAAAAGACCATTTACCTCGGTGAAGGAGAACTTATTGTAGGGGAACGCGGTCCGGCGCCTAAGGTGGTGCCAACCTTTCCGGAACTGACCTGCCACAGTGTGGAGGATTTCCACGTGCTGAACACCCGCGACATGCAGCGTTATATCATCAGCCAGGCCGACATCGACCGGTATGAACAGGAGGTAATTCCTTACTGGAAAGGCAAAACCCAGCGTGAACGGATCTTCAGCCATGTGCCGCTGGAATGGAAAGCCGCTTATGAAGCCGGGTTGTTTACCGAATTCATGGAGCAACGCGCTCCCGGACATACAGCCCTTGACGGAAAGATCTACCGGAAAGGCATGCTTGTTTTTAAACGGGAGATTGCTGCAAACCTGGCAGCGCTGGATTATCTGAATGATCCGGAAGCCACCGATAAATCGGAACAATGGAAGGCCATGGACATTGCCTGCGATGCAGCTATCGTCTTTGCCGAACGCCATGCCAGCCTGGCCGATGAGTTGGCGTTGACCGAAACGGACCCAAGGCGTGTGGCCGAGTTGAAAAAGATAGCCGAAGTATGCCGGTGGGTTCCTGCCCATGCCCCGCGAAACCTTTGGGAAGCCATTCAGATGTACTGGTTTGTACATCTCGGCACCATCACGGAGCTGAACGGCTGGGATGCCATGAACCCCGGCCACTTTGACCAGCATCTCGCGCCATTTTACGAACGCGAAATCCTGGCCGGAACCCTCACCAGGGATGAGGCAAAAGAACTGATTTCCTGTTTCTGGATCAAGGTAAATAACCATCCGGCCCCACCTAAGGTGGGTATCACAGCACGTGAAAGTGGCACCTACAATGATTTCACCAACATCAACATCGGCGGGGTGAACGGTAACGGAGGCGATGGTACCAGCGAAGTTTCCTTCATCATGCTGGAGGTAATCGAGGAGCTTCATATTCTCCAGCCTGGGAATTCAGTGCACATCAGCGCGAAAACCCCTGATAAATTTCTGCATGCTTCAGCCCGGGTTATCCGCCAGGGCCATGGATATCCTTCGGTGTTCAATCCCGATATCTACATCCTTGAATTGCTCCGCCAGGGGAAATCGCTGCAGGATGCCCGCGAAGGTGGCTGCAGTGGCTGCATCGAGGTGGGGGCTTTTGGAAAAGAGGCGTATCTGCTCACCGGATATCTGAATGTTCCGAAAATTCTGGAAATTACGCTCAACGATGGCATCGACCCGGTAACCGGAAAGGTTGCAGGGATTGAAACCGGCGATCCGCGGGCATTTGAGACTTATGAGGTACTGTATAAGGCCTTTCTGAGGCAATTGCATTTTGTGGTTGACCAGAAAATGAGGGTAAGCAACTATATCGACCGGATGTTTGCCAAATATGCCCCGGCACCGTTTCTTTCAGTGGTGATCGATGATTGCATTGCCCGCGGAAGGGATTACTACGATGGCGGCCCCCGATACAATACCAGTTATATTCAATGCTGCGGTTTGGGCACAGTGACCGACAGTCTGGCCGCTCTGAAAAAACATGTGTTTGAAGAAAAGACCTTCACCATGGAACGGATCTTGACGGCTGTGCTGAAAAATTTTTCCGGGGAGGAGGTGTTGCGGCAAACCATCATGAACCGTACGCCGTTTTTCGGCAACGACGACACCTATGCTGATGAAATTGCCGTTCAGGTTTACAACGACCTTGTTGAAACAATCGATGGAAAACCCAACATCAAGCCTGGCGGGAAATATCACCTGAATATGCTTTCCACTACCTGCCATGTGTACTTTGGCAAGGTAATGGGTGCAACACCCAATGGCCGGTTGGCAGGTAAATCCATAAGCGATGGCACTTCTCCTTCCCATGGAGCTGACACACACGGTCCGTCGGCGGTGGTTAAATCGCTCACGAAACTCGACCATGTAAAATCAGGAGGAACCTTGCTGAACCAGCGGTTTCTGCCAAGTCTGATGCGAAAGGAGGAAGACATTAAAAAGCTGGGACAACTGATCCGGAGCTATTTTACTCTCGGCGGCCATCACATTCAGTTCAACATGGTGGATACAGCAACATTGCTGGCGGCGCAGGCATGTCCGGAAGATTATAAAGACCTTCTTGTAAGAATGGCGGGTTACAGTGATTATTTCAACGACATGAATGCCGATTTGCAGCAGGAGGTGATCGAACGAACCGAAAACGATACATTTTAATGTCGGAGGCACTCATATTTGACATTAAACGTTATGCCATTAACGATGGTCCGGGGATCAGGGTAGTGGTTTTTTTCAAAGGCTGCAACCTTCACTGTGCCTGGTGCCACAACCCGGAAAGTATTTCTGCCAGGCCCGAAAAAATGTACGCTCCGGCCAGGTGTATCAGATGCGGGACTTGTGTGGGAGCGTGTCCTGAAACGGCTATCACTTTATCCGTCAAAGGAATTACAACAGATTCCGGTTTATGCACACTTTGCGGCAGGTGTGCAGAGGTTTGCCCAACCAAAGCCATTGAGATGTCGGGCAAATGGATGTCAGTTCCTGAGATTATGGAAATCATAGAAAAAGAACGGATATTTTTTGATCAGTCGGGCGGCGGAGTTACTTTTTCAGGTGGTGAACCGCTGATTCATTCAAAGGTACTGATTGAATTGCTTGATGAATGTGGCAAAAGAGGGATTCACCGGGCTGTTGATACTGCAGGAAATATCAATACCCCGGTTTTGATGGAAGTTGCCAGCCGTACTGACCTTTTCCTGTTTGACCTCAAGATGATGGATGCCGGTCAACATGAATACTGGACGGGGACAGGCAATGATAAAATCCTTCACAATCTCAAAGCACTGTCTGATTCAGGGGCGCACATCATCATCCGCATTCCGCTGGTGGGAGGGGTGAATGACCATGAAGAAAACATCCGGCAAACAGCTGAATTTCTGGCCTCACTTCCGGGGAACAGACCGGAGGTTCACCTGTTGCCCTATCATGCCATCGCGCAGCATAAATACGCAAAACTTGGAAAGCAGGATGAGTTTGCTGATTTTGAAGAACCCGGTGCTGCTTCTCTCGAAAAATCGATCAGGTTGTTTGCTGAATATGGGATCAGGGCTCAGGTTGGTGGTTGATGTATCTTTTGGAAATGGGAAACCGGAAGCAATAGGGAAAATTGTTGTACATTTGTTTTAACAATGAAACAAGAGGAACTGATATCACATTGGGTTCATAGTTCAGATTTGGACTATGAATCAATGATGGCAATGTATCGTACAAAACATTATCATTGGTCCTTATTCATTGGACATCTGGTTATTGAAAAGCTGCTTAAAGCCAGTTATGTGAAGCAACACCACGAACATCCACCACTAATTCATAACTTATTAAGATTAGCGCAAAAATGTGGAATTGAAATGGATCGAGAAATGGAACTTTTTTTCGCAGAATTGACAGAATTCAACATTCTTGCCCGTTATGAAGATTACAAGATGGAGTTTTATAAGCGTTGTACAAAAGAATATGCAACAAAATGGATAACCGAAATCAGCAAATCACGACAATGGATAAAGAACAGGCTTTAGAACTGGTGAGAAAATATTTAATTCTTCTGAAGGAAAACAAAATATCTTTTGAAGGAGCATGGGTTTTTGGTTCCTTTGCCAGAGGTAATTTTCACAATGATTCTGATATTGATCTTGCCTTGATTATCAATGATTTTACAGACCGAATTTCGTTGCAAACTGAATTGTTGACCCTGGGAAGAAATTTTAACTATGTCATCGAGCCACATCCGATTTCCTCAAGCGAGTTCAACCATTTTCACCCGTTTGCCCATGAAATTTTACTCACTGGGATAAAAGTAGCCTGATCAATTCTTAACACACCTTACGGATATACCATCAGACGGGGTCATGAATACATATCTGTAAATGGAGGAAAATGATCCCGACAGTATCCGCGAAACAGGCAGTAATACCTGGCTGTGTTTGGTCGATGTCCACCAATAACCCATTGTTGTAAGAGAACCCCAAGAACCATCATATAGACGTTGTCCTCCGGGAAGAGCTGAAAAACCACTTTCATTTGTGGCACCAATATTATACTGAACCCAATGGAATGTTCCTGATTCTTTGAGTTTACCCCCTTCATCCGTTCCACGCCATTCATTTGTATAGTCTGCCTCCTCCCGGCTCAGGCCAAGGAACATCTCCAGCGTTTTCCACTCCTCATCACCGGGAACATGCCATCCTGAAGGACAAATTCCCTGGACTTTCTCCTGACTGGCGCCATCATTACCATTCATTACTGCAGACCAGGTGTAAAGTTTGCCATACAATGCATTATTGTCAGGTTGATCTTCGTAATTGAACCAGTATTTGATCGTACAATCCACCCCAATATTTTCCAAACCAGTCCCGTCAACCAATGCTGTGCCATCAGCATAATGTGTTGTATTCATGTTTTCACGCATCCAGCATTGGGTTCCAATCTGGACGGTGCAATATGTATTTCCGTCATAATCAATGATAAACGGGAAACCGGGACAGGGTCGGGACACAGCCATTACAATTGAATCGCCTTGTTGTGGCCGACACCGCACGGTACCTGGATAAATATCGTGATCGAACACAGAAAAACGAATGGAATCTCCGGGGCTAAATATATAATCGCCTGAATCAGTTGTCTCTTTTACAAAGGATTTTCCAGCAAAATCAGATGATAAAACAGGTTCATGGGTAAGACTCACCCCCGTTGGTTCATCATTGCATCCAGTTACCTTAAATCCCTGTTTAAAGCCAGGTCCCTCTGCTGATAAAATTCCTGATAAAAAATGCCCGGGTCGAAAGATGATTAAGCTTGTTCCGGATGGGCAATTCAAAGATTCCTGAAAGACTAACCGCCCGGTTACATCGTATAGCATCAAGGTGATTTGGGCCGGGGCTGGAATTCTTGTATATAACTTTAGCTCGCCAGGTTTGTTGCTGTACGGGAAAAATCCGAAACCCGATCCGTTCAATTCTTTAATACCATAAATGATCTTCCCCCTGGAAAGATTAATCTCATAGGTCGTTATGGCAGCAGGAAGATCTGTCATCATCACTCTGGAGCCATTTGTGGTATTTTCAATAAAAATTGAATCCAGGGAAACAGCTGTTCCCTGAAATTTCGTCGTCAGTGTCACTGTGACATCTTGGGCTTGAACTTTGAATGAAAAGGTGATGAATAAGAGTAATAAGTACCTCATTTCGGCAGCGTAAAAATAAACCTACTCCCATTCTCCGGCTCGCTTTCTACCCGGATGGTTCCACCATGTTTTTCGACGAATTCCTGGCAAAGGATCAGTCCGAGCCCGGAGCCGCGTTCCTTGTCGGTGCCTTTCCGGGAGTATCTGTTGTCGAGAAGGAAGATTCGTGAAATGTGCTCCGGCGCAATACCGATGCCGGTGTCGCGAACAGTTACCTCCACCTGGTGATCCTGCTCCATCACAGAAACGGTTACTGTTCCCTGTTGCGGAGTGAACTTAATGGCATTGGTGAGCAGGTTGCGCAATACGGTATCGATCATGCGGATATCACCGGTAACCCTCACCGGACCTGTATCCGGGTAAGTTACCTCAATGTTCTTTTTCTCTGCCTGGCTTTTAACAATGGCAATGTTTTCAACGATCTGGTCAGATAGATTAAAGGAGACCGGCAGGAAATCGATCCCGCCTGTCTGAGACCTTGCCCAGATCAGCAGGTTCTGGAGCAGGTCGAAGGTGTGTTTCGCCGTGTCGCGGATATCGGCCACCGATTTCCGGATCTTCTCTGGTCCTGCTTTGTCAAAGTTCATCAGCAGCAAATCAGAAAGCCCCAGAATGGTATTGAATGGATTGCGGAGGTCGTGGGCAATGATCGAGAAGAATTTATCCCGGGTGGCGTTGAGCGCCGAAAGTGCCTGGTTCAGCTTGTTGAGTTCTTCGTTTTTTTGCAGGATTTCAACGTTCTGTTCTTCAATCTGAAGGGTGCGCAGATGAACTTTTTGCTCCAGCAGGTCGCGTTCCCGGACGAGGTTTCTTTCGCGTAACCTGATGAATATCATAATCGCCCCGGCCAGGATGATCAGGTATGCCGTCCATGCCCAGGAGGTGCGCCACCATGGCGGATTGATGATGATTTTCAGACTTGGCCCCGATTCGTTCCAAACGCCGTCGTTGTTCGAGCCTTTTACCATGAAAGTATATTCACCGGGTGGAAGGTTTGAAAACGGTACAAACCGCCGGTTTCCGGTTTCAATCCAATCGCCCGAAACCCCTTTAAGCATATAAGCATAGCGGTTTTTATCAGGATTCGTATATTCCAGTGCGGCAAATTCAATGGTAAAGGTTTGGTCATCATAATTCAAAACCACTTCACCGGTGTTTTCCACATCGAGGTATTCTTTGTTAGCCTGATTGGTTTTATAAAAGGATGTAAAGACTATTTCCGGGATAAAGGGATTATCCCTGATCGAATCGGGATAGAATGAGTTAAATCCATTCATCCCGCCAAAGAACATCTCGCCATCACTGCTTTTGCAACAGGCACGCAGGTTGAATTCCATACTTTGCAGGCCTTCTGCCACCGAATAAGTCCTGAACCTGCCAGAGGCGGAGTCGAGCCTGCAAAGACCGCCTCCGGTGGCAAACCATAAATTTCGCCGGGCATCCTCCATGATTTCGAAAATCCGGTTGTTGGGCAGTCCGGCTTCCTGTGCATAGTAAGTAAATGTCGAATCACTTTTATGGAATTTGTTGGCATAAGAGCCGGTGCCAATCCAGATATCGCCCCGATGATCTTCGCAGAGGCTGATTACAAAGTTGTCGCACAGTGAGTTGGGGGTTTCGCTCTTCTGGTAGTGTTTCATTGTTCCCGTCTGCGGATTAAAAACGTCCAGCCCGCTGAGCGTTGCGATCCAGATCAGTCCTTCGCTATCCTCGAGGAGCGAATAGATCAGGTTTCCGCTGATGCGGTGGTTTCCGGTTGATTCTTCCCGGAAAATATCGGTAGTGGCTGTGGTCAGGTTAATACGGTACAATCCGTTCTGAGTGCCGATCCAATAATTGTTATCGCGTGTGCGGATAACAGAGTAAATCCTGATACCACTAAAATCGGGCAGATTGTTGTTTTTGAAGAACTCCCTGAAAGGGATAAACTTGTTATTCAGCCGGTCATAAACGCTGATGCCATCACGCGTACCGATCCAGATATTGTTCCACAGATCGGCATGGATCACATGTACGAAATCATTGGTAATGTGTTGTTTGCCACCAAATCGTGTCGAAAAATGATCGACCATTCCGGTTTTACGGTTGATCCTGTTGAGCCCCTGCCCCCAGTTACCCACCCAGATGAAACCTTTTTCGTCCTTGAATATCGAGGCGATTACATTGCCCAGCAGGTTTGTTGAAAAGGGGGTGTCATCACTGCGATAAAGGCGGAATTTGCGTGGTTTCAGGTCGGTTTTGGTGAGTCCCTGCAGTGTACCGATCCAAAGGTTGTTTGATTTGTCAACCATCAGCGCCAGTATGATGTTGTGACCCAGACCATGATTTTCGCTGGTGAAGTTTTCCATGAACAGGCTTCCATCGCCAGTCGGGGTAGCCCTGTTTAGTCCGCCGCCTTCTGTGCCGATCCATAAATATCCAAACGGATCGCCGGCAATGGCACGGATAAAGTTGTTGCTTAGCGATTGATGGTTGCCGGCATCCGAGTAAAATTTTTTCAGGGTTCGGGTCTTTTTGTCAAAAAGGTTTAATCCGGAAGTAGTTCCAATCCAGATATACCCCTCGCGGTCTTCATACAATGCGGTGATGGTGTTATCGCTGATTGAGCCGGGATCATTGGTCTGATGGATGAAGTAACTGAAACTTTCCGTTCGGGGGTTGAAGCAGGACAGACCCCTGGTTGAACCAATCCAAATCAAGCCCTCCCTGTCTTCCAGAAGTGGTATCCTGTTGTCTTTTACAGAACCATCGTAAGGCAAACTGCTTGTATAATGCCTGAATGTTTTATTTGATGGGTTATAGATGGTCAGTACCGGCGGGGTGTTAATGAGTATGTTTCCGTTTCGGGCCACACGGGCATCATAGGAGTAATCGGTCACATCGTTCGAAAATCCGCTGGCGTATTTGATGCGTTTGAACTGCTTTTCCTTTCGCAGATACTGGTTCAGCCCGCCTTTGGTCCCAATCCACAGGTTGCCCGACCGGTCTTCGTCAATGGAGTAAACCCAACTGTTGGAAAGGGAACATGAATCGGCAGGGTTATATGCGTAGATCACAAAATTGTACCCGTCGAAGCGGTTTAACCCATTCTGGGTCCCTACCCAGATATATCCTTTGGAATCCTGAAAAACACAATTGACCACGCTTTGGGAAAGTCCTTTTTCAATGGGGTAATTGGTAAAGAAGAACTGCTGCGGTCTGGCAGGCCGGTGTATCAGAAGTGTAAAAAAGAGCAGGATGGATAACCGTATCATAACAACGTTCGTGGTTGAACGATTTAAAGGGTAAAGTTAGTTGTTTTTACCGTACTATTCTTATTTTAGCATTATTTTCTTAACCTCATTATATGGAAACACCCCAGCTCCAAACTCAGGTTACTGATTTCATCAGCCGGAAATTCAAATTCTGGTCATTTATTTCAATGTTCCTGCTCGTGTTTGTGCACGGTTATAATCTTACCGACCGCTATATGCAACCCTGGACCATGCCCGGGGACCCCTTCACCTTCACATCATTCATCGAATATTTTCTGGCGAACGGGATATTCCGTTTTCGCATTCCCATGTTGTTTATCATTTCGGGTTTCCTTTTTGCCATGCACGACAACAGGCCTTATGGGGAACGTACCAGGAAACGGTTAAGAACTTTATTGGCCCCCTATCTGATCTGGAGCGCAGCCGGGTTGGCATTCACCTATTTTCTGGAACTTTTTCCATATACCAGGGATATCGTTTTTGCTTCCAATATCGTAAGGATCGATGATTCCCGTGCCTTGCTCCATGATTATCACTGGTATGAAATGCTCGGCAAATGGATACTGCTTCCGGTACCATACCAGTTGTGGTTTCTAAGGGTATTGCTGATATATAACATCGCTTACCCCGCTATCAGGTGGTGCGTGACACACCGCATTGCTAAATGGATTTTCTTCAGTGTGGCCATCCTGATGTGGCTGGGAACCATGGGCTTTGTTTTATTTGAGGGAGAAGGACTGGTGTTTTTCTCGTTGGGGGTATGGATGCAAAAGAGAAATTTCAACATTGGTGCTCCACGGAAATGGCTGAAACCTTTGTGGTGGGGCATCGCGTTTATCCTTTTGGCTTCCGTTAAAACTGTCCTGGCATTCATGGGGAAACCATTTTTGGGAGATGCCATTTTTCCGGTTTTGATCATTTTACATAAATTAGTCATCCTGAGCGGGTTAATTGCTGCATGGTTCGGATGTGACAGACTGGTGGCATGGTGCATGGAACGTAAATGGTTTGTCTGGACCACCTCTTTTTCTTTCATCATTTATGCCATGCATGCCCCACTGGTGGCTTATGCCATTGAGGCGTTATTTGCAGTGGTTAACCAGGTGCCGTTCTACCGGATGCTGAGTTTTATTTTACTTCCGCTGGCCATCATTGCGTTATCAGTTGGCACAGGTGCCTTGCTGCGAAAGGCCTGGCCGCAAATGTATGGGCTGGTTACAGGTGGCAGAGGGATGTAGGAAAGTTGTTATCGGAATCTGCCGGCAGGGTGTGAATAACAAAAAAAAATCTACCTTTGTCATCATGAAATCACGGTTGTGTATTCAGGTTGTTTTTTTTATGCTCATCATGGCGATCAGTGGCTTTGACAGGCACTTGTCATGTTATTTCTCAGGTGAAGTGATTGCAATGGTTCATGCGGAATCCATTCCTTTACATAACGATTTGCCTGTTAAATCAAACGATCATCATGAAGACATCACGATAAAAAGCATTTTTTCCGTTATTCCTGTTCCGTCTGAATTTTCAAATCAAACATACCAGCGTGTTTGTTTCACGTTTCAACCTGTTTCGCCACATACCGTTTGGCAGCCTCCGGAAAAGGGAAATGATTTTTCTGCGTAGGCTTTAATTTTTCTTTCACGGTATTATCAACAATTGGTTTCAATGAAAACATACATCTGGACACTTCCTACACGAATGTTTCACTGGCTGTTTGCCATTTCCTTTGCAACGGCATACTTGCTCGGCGGTGAAGAAAACAATTTAAGTTTACATGCAGCGCTTGGTTCCCTGATCGGGGCGCTGATTTTTTTTCGCATTATCCAGGGTTTTACAGGGCCAAGATATGCCCGATTCAGTGATTTCCCGGTTTCCCCGGCATCTTTAAGGTCGTTTATCACCAACATGAAGGATAGCAAAGCAAGCCATCCAGGGCATAATCCGCTTGCCTCGGTTATTATGCTGTGCATTATGGTTGCCGCCCTTGTTTCCGCTTGTTCGGGAATGCTGATCCTGGCATCCGGCGAAACCGGTTTTCTCGGAATCAGACTTACGGTGTTAAACAAAGATGTATTCGAAGAAATTCACGAAGTGGTGGTTAATATTTTTTTGGGCCTTGTCGGAGTACATTTGGGAGGAATCCTCACCGATACCCTATTACACCGCGAAAATGGCACCATATTTTCCATCTTCACCGGATACAAAACTATCGAGGCCGGGGAAGCGAAACTTACGCTGTCTCAGAAAATATTTTCAGTTCTGTGGTTTGTCATACCGCTGACTTTATTCCTGTATGTAATATTGTATCAGCCCATGCCTGCCGGAGAGAATGAGAATACTGAACAAGTTGGTGATACTGATAAAGACGAAGACTAGTTATGAAGAACAGGATGGAAATTGAGAAAAAGAGGGTTGCCGGTGTTTCCGTGATCGCCGCATTCTTTCTGACAGGCTTTAAACTCGTGATAGGGTTGCTTACAGGAAGTCTCGGCCTTTTATCGGAGGCATTGCATTCAGGGCTTGATCTCGTAGCTGCAGTGATCACCTGGTTTTCAGTCAGGATTTCTGATACACCGCCTGACAAAAACCATCATTACGGCCATGGGAAAATCGAAAATTTCTCAGCGCTCATCGAAACGTTTTTATTGCTCATTACCTGTGCGTGGATTATTTACGAAGCCATCCACCGGCTGATGAGCGGTGATACCAAGATTGATGTAAATATTTTCAGCTATATCGTTGTGCTTACCTCCATCACCGTTGATATTGCCCGGTCGAGGGCACTTTATCGCGTTGCCAGGAAATACAACAGCCAGGCACTCGAAGCCGATGCGCTTCATTTTTCAACGGATATATGGAGTTCCGCTGTCGTATTGCTCGGTCTGATACTGGCTCAGTTTGAATTTTATTTTGCCGATTCGATCGCTGCCCTGGCTGTAGCGCTTATTGTACTTGGGGTCTCATGGCGTCTTGGTAAAAAGGCAGCTGATATGCTCCTCGACCGTACTCCTGCGCCACTCGTTGCACAAATCGAATCGTTGCTTAACCAGGCACAGGGAATACTCAGGTATCATGACCTGAGAGTCAGAACATCAGGTGCCGAAAATTTTATTGAAGTAACCATCCATGTACAACCTGGGCTGACGCTTGATGCCGCACATGAGATATCGCACCAAATCGAAAAGCAAATTGTCCTGGCGTTGCCCAGGTCGTATGTACACGTCCACATCGAACCGGATGAACACCTGCCGGAGATAGTGGCGGAAGAAATTGTTTAGATTGTCTTACCCCAAATCCATAACCAATGAACTGCCCAAAATGCAACATAACCCTCCTCATGACCGATCGTCAGGGAGTAGAAATTGATTATTGTCCGCAATGTCGCGGGATATGGCTCGATCGTGGCGAGCTTGAAAAAATCATCGACCGTTCACCGGGGAACAATCCAGTGATGGACCAGCCCCAGGGCTTTCCACCCAAGGGATACGGCGACAATCACTATAATAAACACGATGGCCATGACGATCATGATGATCATTACAGGCATGGTGGCGCTTATGGCCAGCGCAGGAAGAAAGGGTTTCTCGGGGAACTTTTCGATTTCTGAGCAAGCGCCGGTTTTAAGGCAATTTTAAGGATGGTTTAAGTTTTCATAAAGGACAGACTAGTGACCTTTGCGAAAAAAAAACATGATATCAGCGACACACCTTCATGCCATGATCGTTCATTTTCCTATTGCACTTTTGCTGGTAGGGTTTTTATCTGAATTAATTGGCATTGTCTTTAAAAAATCGTTTTTCACCCAGGTTTCCTTCTATTTATTGTTGTTAGCTGCCGGCGGTGCCATCACAGCTTACCTTACCGGTGATGCCGCCGGTGACGGGATGGAAGGTGGAAGCCTGAAGAAGGCCATGGATTTGCATGAGCAGGCCGCAATGATAACTATGTGGCTTACCATTGCAGCAGCTTCGGCAAGAACTGCTTATGAACTGTTGAAAAACAAAATGTTGTGGTTGAAAATTGCAGCATTTGTTTTATTTGCCGCTGCTACAGCCGGAGTTGGCCGAACAGGTTATCTAGGCGGGCAACTGGTTTTTAAACATGCAGCGGGCGTTGAATTGGGGCTGGGGAATCCTGACGAATCTTTTTCTGAATAGGATTTGAGGGTGTTGTGTTATCCTCTCCGGATTTTATACCTTTGTGTATGAGAATTTTATTGGTTGAAGATGAAACCTCCATTGCCAATTTTATCAGGGAAGGCCTGGAGGAAGAAGGATTTGCAATTGATGTGGCCAATAACGGTAAAACCGGTTTGCAGATGGCCATCGATAATCTTGCTGAGTACGATGTGGTGCTGCTGGACTGGATGCTGCCCGGATTGAACGGGATTGAAATTTGCAGGGCCATCCGGAAAGAAAGTAAAGAAATCCCGGTCATTTTTCTGACAGCCAAAGATACCACGGACGATGCGGTTTTCGGCCTCGAAGCAGGTGCCAATGACTATATCAGGAAACCTTTTGCTTTCGAGGAATTACTGGCCCGCATCCGTGTGCTGATGCGCAACAAGCAGGGAGAAGGTTCAGTTTTCCGCTGCGGCACCATTGAGTTGAATGTAGAATCGCACAGGGTAACCAAAAAAGGAAAAACAGTAGAACTGACCCAAAAGGAGTTTTCCCTGCTGGAGTTTCTGATGCGTAACAAAGGCAAAGTAAGCCGGAGAACCCGTATCATTGAGAAAGTATGGGACATCCATTTTGATTACGATAATTCCGTCATAGACGTTTACATCAATTTTCTGCGGAAAAAACTTGATGAGCCCGGCAGTACTTCATTTATAGAAACCATCCGCGGCGTTGGTTACCGGATCAACGATGAAGAATGAACCTTCTATTTAAAAACCGGATCGCACTCTACAATACTGCAGCTGCTGCAGTAACCACATTTCTGGTGTTTATTGTGATATACACGGTGGTTTACATTACAGCCTACAGGCACCTTGATTCCGATATTCTGAAGGAAAAGGAGGAAGTTTTCATCAATATTTCATGGGCAGGCGACTCTCTTATCCTTGACATGACACCCGAGCGGTTGGAGATGGAACACCGGCAGGCTGAGGTGAGCCCGACTTTTTTACAGGTGGTCGATGCCAGGGGCCGGTTGGTATTCCGGTCGGCCAATCTTCGGAGCGACCACCTTTTGTTTGCTGATGCGCTGAAAAAACCGATCTACTTTAACATTGAGTTTAATGGGAAGCTTATCCGCCAGGGGCAATTCCCCATTATCAATGAACAGGGGAAACTTCTGGGTCAACTGGATATCGGGCTTCCACAGGTTGAATCGACCCTCATTCTTTCGTACCTGAAACTCACGTTTTGTATTGCCTTTCCATTGATGTTGCTGGTTTTTTACGTAGCCACCTCCTGGGCAGCTTCCCGCGGCATTGCACCCGTACACAAATTGATCCAGGCAACCGGTGCCATCACCGACTACAATATCAGCACACGCATACCAGTGTCATCACGCAAGGATGAAATTCATCACCTGGGAACCACCATCAATGCGTTGCTCGGGCGGATTGAGATGAGTCTGACCCGTGAAAAACAGATTACGGCAGATATTTCCCATGAGTTAAGGACACCCATAACCGGGATCCGGGGAACCCTGGAAGTGCTGATACGAAAAACCCGGGAACCGTTGCAATACGAAGAAAAGATTCAGCAGGTGATCAGGGATGTGGACTCCTTGAACCGGATCATCGACCAGTTGCTGCAATTGTCGCGTCTGGATGCCGGTAACCTGGCCATCACCAAAAAGACTATCGGGCTCAGCCAGCTTTTACTAAAAATTAAAGAACGATGGCATCAGCGGCTGAAGGAAAAGGAAATCGTGCTTCAAATCGAAATCGATGACACGGTAACGGTTTTTGCCGATCCGGGATTTCTGGAGATGATGGTAGAGAATCTGATCAGCAACGCAATTAAATACGGGCACAACGGTCAATGTATCCACTGCCGTTGGAACCAAGTAGCGCAAGAACTTTCCATCACTGATAATGGCCCCGGCATCCCGCAGGAACACCTTCCCTATTTGTTCAACCGTTTTTACCGCACCGATGCATCACGAAGCTCACACATACAAGGCAATGGCATAGGCCTGGCCATTGTAAAGCGACTTGGCGACCTGCAGCAGATTGCGATCGTAGTTACCAGCGAACTCAATACGGGTTCCACTTTTACCCTCCAGTTCAAGTCCTGATCTTTTAAGCCATTTTTAAGAATCCCTTAAGAATGATTTAACGCCACCAGGTGCAATTTTGCAGCACGAATTAAATGAACTTCCAAAAACATAAAATATGAAAAAGCAGATAGTATTAATTAGTGCAGCCCTCATTTCGGGTTGGGTCGTATTCAGTTCATGCAACAATGCCGGCGGAGCCGTAAAATTACAGGAACCTGTTGCCATGTCATCAGAAAACAGCAATAACGGGAAAGTTAATTCAGTGATATCATCAGCTGATCCCAGGGAAAAGACAACAGAAGATTTACTTGCTGCCTTCAAAGGTGAAACAACCGCCTCTGCAAAATATGCAGCCTATTCAAAAAAGGCCGAGCAGGAAGGTTATCATCAAATTGCTTTGCTCTTCAAAGCTGCCTCCACCGCCGAAAAAATCCATGCCACCAATCACCAGTCGGTACTGGAGGATGCGGGTACTAAGGTTGCCCCGGTAACCCCTGAATTTACGGTCAAATCGACCAAAGAGAACCTCCAGGATGCCATCAAAGGTGAAACGTATGAAGCCACCACCATGTACCCCGAATTTTTGAAAGATGCAGAATCAGCGGGAAATCAATTGGCTTTGATCAGCCTGAACTATGCATTCAAAACCGAAAAGAAACACCGGGTGATGTATGAAAACGCCCTGGCTGCCCTGGATAAAAACGCTGTAAAATCTTTATCGGTGGTCTATTATGTGTGCGCCACCTGTGGAAACACCTATGATGCTGCACCGCCGCAACGTTGCGGAATTTGCATGACCGGCGCAGAAAAATTCATTAAAATCACGAGTTTATAATACTGGTTAGTTAGCTGCCACAAGTCCTGCATCTCATATTGTTGTAATATGGATGCAGGCATTTTTTATAACAAAGGTTAATGAATATTATTGTTATAATGTATTGAAATTCAATAGCCCGATGAAGACAAATATTTGCAACATCATTTTGTTCTGCCTGGTTCTGCCAATAGTTCTGCCGGCCCAGGGAACATGGACACAAAAGGCGGATTATCTCGGTACACGCCGGTTTGATTTCATCGGTTATGCATTGAGTAACAAAGGATACATCGGTACCGGAACGTATGGGGGAATCAACAGCTTTTTAGGCGACTGGCAGGAGTTTGACCCTGTTTTAAATACCTGGACACAAAAAGCACCCTTACCCATGCGCTTCACAGGCGGTACTGGTTTCGCCGCAGGAAATTATGGGTATGCCGCCTGTGGTGCAAATGATGCTACTTACATTTTTGATACTTACGAATTTAACCCGATCGGAAATAATTGGTCAACCAAAGTGGCTTTTGATATGACGCGGTTGAAGGCAACCGGTATTGGTGCCGGAAATCTCGGGTATATTATCGGCGGTTATGACGTAATGGCCACCGCGATGAACGATTGCTGGGAATATAACCAGCCCGCCAATACCTGGACCCAGAAAGCAAGCCTCCCGGTTATGGCAGCACGATATTATGCAACCGGATTTGCAGTCAATGGAAAAATATATGTATTGGGTGGTACCGATGGAAACAATTTGCTCAACGATCTTTGGGAATTCAACCCGACCAATAACTCATGGGCACAAAAAGCCTCCCTGCCAGGTGAAGCCCGTCAGCAGGCAATGGCGTTTGTGATCAATAACATCGCTTATGTGGTGGGAGGGTTCCCTTCCTCTCCGGGAACACTGAAAGATTTCTGGAAATACGATGCCATAACAGATCAGTGGGCCCAGTTACCCGATTTTCCGGGTGCAACCGGTCCGGCCGGCGGAGTAGCTTTTACCATCAGTGGTTCCGGCTATGTTGTTTGTGGAAATGGCACAGCGGAATGCTGGGCTTTTACCCCTCAAATTACGGGAATTTCTGAAAAAGCAATTGCCACAGATGTGACGGTTTATCCCAATCCGTCATCTTTAGCAATTTCAGTGCGGTTGCCGGCTGGAACAGTGGCCGAATCAGTCAGCATTTTTAATATTTCAGGCAAAATGATTGAAAAAGGAATGTCTGCGGGTACTTCTGATGGCGGGATCGATATAAGAAACCTTCGGCCGGGCTATTATTTGGTAAAAGTAAAAACCGGTAACGGTACTTTGTTGAATGGAAATTTTATCAAATCTGCAAATTGATTGACTTAATAACTCAAGTTTCGGGGTTTATTAAGAGAACAGTACGCTGCCTCGAAGTGGCTAAAGTTCCATCATGCAAAATATATTCAACACAGCCCCGAACGGGGCGGAATACATTAACGATGGGTATAGCCCATCGAAGGACGAGACAGGTTGTCATTTTTCTTACACACAGGGCTTCACCCTGTGTTGACAGATTCCGCCCTTTCAGGGCTAAAGGGAATTTTGATCGAAGAGTTGAATCAGATAAACTGGATATTACTTTTTCAACCCCGAAACTTAAATTAAGATGGCACTCCGATAAGTCTGCTAACAAATTATTTAACCGCAAAGGGCCGCAGAGTTTTTTCGCAGAGTTTCGCAAAGTTATAAATATCTGTGAGTTAACTCTGCGGCTCTTTGCGGTTTCTTTGTGTTCTTTGCGGTTTAAAAAATTTTTAAATGGTGATTTGATGAATAAACGACTTTTCGGAGTGGACTCAATATTTGTATTTATTCTTCCATAATGCTTTCAATCTGGCCCGTATTTCATTTTCCCGCTGATTATTCTGCGGATCGTAAAATTTCGCCCCCTTAATTTTCTCAGGTAAAAATTCCTGTTCAATAAAATTGTTGTCAAAATCGTGGGCATATTTATAATCTTTACCATACCCGATTTTCTTCATCAGGCTGGTAGGGGCATTTCTGATATGCAAGGGTACAGGAAGATCACCGGCATCCCTGAATGATTTCTGGGCATTCCTGATGGCAAGATATGAGGCATTGCTTTTTACTGAACATGCAAGGTAAATGGCAGTTTGAGACAAAATAAGGTCGCATTCGGGGTAGCCGATCACATCCACGGCCTGAAAGCAGGATGTTGCCAGTAAAAGGGCATTAGGGTTGGCATTCCCGATATCTTCGGAAGCAAGGATTAACATGCGCCGGGCAATGAATTTGGGGTCTTCCCCTGCCTGGATCATTCGTGCAAGCCAGTAAACAGCGGCATTCGGATCACTTCCCCGCATCGACTTGATGAATGCCGAGATAATGTCGTAATGTTTCTCCCCGGTTTTATCATACATTGCCAGGTTCTGCTGAATGATTTTAATGGTGTTTTCATTCGTAATCTTCACCGGTATGCCTTGCTCCAATTCGGTTGTTACAATCAGTTCCAGTGCATTCAGCAGCTTTCGTGCATCGCCCCCTGAAATACGGAGGATTGCTTCGGGTTCCGATATTTCAATGGTTGTTTTCAGACTGTTTTCAAGATGGGTGCGGCCTTGTTCCATCAGTTTGAGCAGATGATGTTCTTCCAGAGGTTTTAAGATATAGATCTGGCATCGGGAGAGGAGTGGGGAGATTACTTCAAATGAAGGGTTTTCGGTGGTGGCACCTATGAAAGTCACCACACCTTTTTCAACCGCACCAAGCAAAGCATCCTGCTGAGATTTGCTGAACCGATGAATTTCATCAATGAAGAGGAAAGGACTATCGCTGGCTTCCTGTGCCCTGGCTATGACTTCCCTGACCTCTTTGACGCCAGAACTAACCGCGCTTAAGGTGTAGAATGTCCGTTTCAACTGTTTGGAGATGATATAGGCCAGCGTGGTTTTTCCAATCCCCGGTGATCCCCAGAGGATCATGGAAGGAACATTCCCCGATTCAATGGCCCGTTGCAGGATGGCACCTTTGCCGATGAGATGCTCCTGCCCAAGGTAATCCTCCAGTGAATCCGGACGTAATTGTTCTGCCAATGGTATTAACATGTGACAAAGATAGTTTATATTCCAATCAGGGTGGTTTCATAAAAAATGTTAAAATTATTCTCTTTGATTATCAGACAAATACGCTAAATGTTAAAAAATGTTAAAAAAAAGTGGTCAAAATATTTGGATCGTAGTACAACATTGATTTATCTTTGCAGCATAATTCTAAAAAATCAATAGACAATGAAAAAACTTGCAACATTATTAGTTATCGGAGTAGTAGCTTTCATGTACTCATGTGGCCCAAGCGCAAAAGAACTCGAAGAAAAAAGAATTGCTGACTCAATCCGCGTTGCTGATTCATTAGCAATGGTTCAGGCTGAACAGCAGAGAATCGCCGATTCAATTGCAAAAGTTCAACAAGAGAAAATGATTGCTGACTCTATCGCTCATGCTGATTCCGTGAAGAAATTCCCGAAATTATTCAAAGGCAAAAAATAGTAAGCTCCGAGCTGAAAATAAAAAAGCCCCGGTTTCCGGGGCTTTTTTATTTTCAGCATGTTTGCTGAATCGAGTTAGAGATTCTTGATTTCACTGACCAGTTTTTGCAAGGTAGCCTTGGCATCGCCAAAGAGCATCCTTGATTTGGGCATGTAGAACAAATTGTTCTCAATGGCTGCATATCCTTTGGCCATACTGCGTTTCATAATGATCGTGTTCTTTGCTTCCCATACTTTTATCACCGGCATTCCGTAAATGGGACTCGAAGGATCATCCTCGGCAGCAGGGTTAACCACATCGTTGGCACCAACCACAATCACTACATCTGTATTGTTCATTTCATTGTTGGCGTCTTCCATTTCCTGCAACTTTTCATAAGCTACATCAGCCTCGGCCAGCAACACATTCATGTGCCCCGGCATTCGACCGGCAACAGGATGAATACCGTATTTCAATTCAACCCCTTTCGAGGCCAGCAGGCTTTCCAATTCATGGCAGAGATGCTGGGCCTGGGCCACCGCCAGACCATATCCGGGAACCACCAAAACCTTCTGTGAATAACTGAGAAGGACTGCTGAATCGCTGAGCGAAATCTCTTTCACTGTTTTATCACCGGTGTCTGGTCCTGAGGCCGAACTTCCACCAAATGCACCAATGATAACATTCAACAGTGACCTGTTCATTGCCTTGCACATCAGCATGGTCAGGATGGTGCCTGAAGATCCAACCAGAATACCTCCTGTAAGCATCGCCTGGTTGTTGTATAAGAATCCTCCCATGGCGGCAGCCACTCCCGTAAATGAGTTTAAAAGCGAAATTACTACCGGCATATCAGCGCCCCCGATCGGTAAAACGAAGGTAACCCCATAAACCAGTGCCAATGCTGCCAGTGTGTAAATCATCCAGTTTTCACCGGCTACCGGTGATTTGAACATAATAAAAACCACAAATGCCAAAAGTATGACCAGGAAGGAGAGGTTAATGTATCGCAGGACAGGGCTCTTCACATCGCCAATGCGCTCATCCAATTTACCAAAAGCAATCATGCTGCCTGCAAACGACACACCGCCGATCATCAGCCCGAGCAAAATAGCCAGTGCTTCACCATTGAACATCGTGGTAAGTTGTTGTCCTGCAAGTGCATTCTGCATCTTAGGAAATTCCATCAGGGAAATAAGCGCAGCGCATGCACCCCCCATTCCATTGAAAAGTGAAACCATCTGTGGCATGGCGGTCATTTTCACCTTTTTGGCAGCCATCCAGCCAACCCCTGTTCCTATAATGAGTGCTCCTACAATCCAGCCGATGTTGTGAATTCCCTGGTAGGTGCCATCTTCCATTTTAGTTTTGTGAAAAAGAATCGTGAACACAATAGCTAGTCCCATGCCTGCGGCAGCCCATAAGTTTCCGCTTCGTGCTGTGTCGGGATGGCTCAGTTTTTTCAGCCCCAGGATGAACAGCACCGAAGCCAGGATATAGGATAGCTCAAGGATTGAGATATATTCGGAAAATTCGAAAGTCCTGGTTATTGTTTGTATTGTTTCCATAGTGCCTCTTTATTGCTGTTTTTTCTTTTTCTTAAACATTTCGAGCATGCGGTCGGTCACCACAAACCCACCTACCACATTGAGTGTTCCCAGGATCACTGCGATAAATCCCAGGATCATGGCGAGCATATTTTCTGCATGGCCCATCACAATGATTGCTCCGATGATGACCACACCATGTATGGCATTGGCCCCCGACATCAAAGGGGTGTGCAAAACAGAAGGCACATGCGAAATCACTTCAATTCCAAGAAAAATGGATAAAATAATGATAAAGATCGCCTCCCGGTACTCCAGTAAAAATTTCAAAATATCATTCATACTTTTGCTGTTTATGAGGTTATTAAAGCTTTTACTCTTTCATGAACGATCTCGTGATCGTGGGTCACACACGTGCCTTTCACAATATCATCATTCCAGTTGAGATTGAATTCTCCCTTGGCACTGATCATCAGTTTGAGAAAGTTGATGACATTTTTTCCGAACATCTTACTCGCATCTGAAGGCATGTCGACCGGGAACAATGAATTTCCGATAATTTTAACCCCATGATAAACAATGGTTTCACCATTTTTGGTTACTTCACAGTTCCCGCCGGTAGATGCTGCCAGATCGATAATGACTGAACCAGGCTTCATGGCATCGACGGTTGACTGTTTCAATAACAAGGGAGCTTTTTTCCCGGGGATTTGTGCGGTACAGATCACCACATCCGATTTAATTGCATGGTCATGTACTGCTGCAGCCTGTTTTTTCTTAAAATCGTCAGATTGTTCAACGGCATATCCGCCGGCCGATTTATCATCGATTGCACCTTCCACTTCAACAAATTTGCCACCCAGCCCCACAACTTCTTCTTTAACTGCGGCCCTTACATCAAAAACTTCAACAACAGCCCCCAGCTTACGGGAAGTGGCGAGCGCTTGTAAACCTGCCACACCGGCACCCAGGATCAAAACCTTGGCCGGTGTAATTGTCCCGGCAGCGGTCATGAACATCGGAAAAAATTTCGGCAGTGAGTTGGCAGCGGTTAAAACAGCCTTGTACCCTGCAACGGTGGCCATGGACGATAAAATATCCATCGACTGGGCACGGCTTGTCCTGGGAATGACATCCAGGCTGAAACTCGTGATGTTTTGCGTGGCCAGTTTTTTTATCAGATCAAGGTTGAAAAAAGGGTTGAGCACTGCCAGGAAAACCGTTTTTTCCTTCATTTGCAATAATTCGGATTCTGTTGGCGGATTAATCCTGATCAACATATCTGATTGATCAATTGCACTGGTCTTGTCAACGATTTTTGCTCCTGCCGCTTCATAATCTGCGTCGGATGAAAAAGCCTTTAAACCTGCTTCTTTCTCCACAAGCACGTTGACCATCATTTTTGTAAGCGTGGCCACAGATTCAGGAAGGAGGGCAACCCGATTTTCTGAACCTTCTTCTTTTAAAATTCCAATAGTCATAAACTGAGGGATAATGTGAACAAATATTTGGGATATGAGATTTACAATTTACGAATTACGATTTACGAATTACGATTTCAGGTATTTGTAAGCGATGTAGGAATTTTTAACTGGGATTAATTTTTCATGCGTAAATCGTAAATCCCATATCGTACATCGAAAATTGTAACCAATTCTAATCCGTAAACCCAACCGTCTGATGGCTTCCGTCGCAGAAAGGCTTTTTCTTGCTTCCGCCACAACGGCAAATTGCAACTACTTCATTTTCAATTTGAATTTTCTTTTTCTGGGCATCACGGACAATAAAATTCCCGGTGATCAGCGCAGGGCCGTTTTTCAGGATTTGGACCCTTGCGAATTTTGATTTCATCTTGACTGTTGCACGGGGTTTGGAGGTCACAAATTTGGTGCTCTTAAGATAAGTAAGTGCCCGTGACGGACATGTATCAATCGCTTTCATGATGTCCTTGCTGTTCGAAGCATGGATATTGATCCATGGTTTTTTCTTCGAATTGAAAACTGCAGGCAGACCAATCAGACAATTCGCTGAGTGAATACATAATTCTGATTTCCAGTAAACCGTGATTTCGCCATTGGAAAATTCCTTCACAGAGTCTTTGTTTGTTTTGTATTCAGAAAGTTCTGCTTTTGTAACTTTGCTTGCCATAATAGTCAGTGTTAAAATTTTCGTAAAGATAAAAATTAAATTACTTTTATTTCATTTATTAGCGTGAAAATAAAATATCAAATGACAAAACATTTAAGTGAACTCCGTAAGGAATACCTTTTTTCATCTCTCGATGAAAAAAAAATTGCTTCTGATCCTCTCCGGCAATTTTCAAATTGGTTTGAGGATGCCGTCGCTGCCGAAATTGAAGAGCCCAATGCAATGGTCCTTTCAACCTCCGATGCCGATGGAAATGTGTCGGGACGTGTAGTATTGCTGAAAGGGATAGAAAATAACGGTTTCATGTTTTTCACCAATTACGACAGTCGCAAAGGAACTCAGCTGGCCGCAAATCCAAAAGCTGCACTGACATTTCTATGGTATGCCATTGAGCGGCAGATCAGGGTGGAAGGTATCGTTTTGAAAACAGAAAGGATGGATTCTGAAAATTATTTCAACAGTCGCCCGGCCGACAGCCGTTTAAGCGCATGTGTGTCGCCTCAGAGCTGTGTCATTCCCAACCGGGACTTTCTCGAATCCAGGCGCGAAGGGTTCCTGGTTGATTTGAAAGGGAACCTGCCGCAATGCCCGGAGAACTGGGGAGGATACCTGCTCAATCCAACCCTGATCGAATTCTGGCAGGGGAGGGCACACCGGCTACACGACCGGTTGCAATACAGACTTACCGGAAACAAATGGATTCTGGAACGATTAGCGCCCTGAAGATTTACTCAAAGGGCAAACCACACTGCTTAACCTATGAAGAGGCCTTCAATCCTCACTTTATAGCTTCCATCGGGTAATTTTGTGACGGCATTTACCAACCCGCTGTGTCTCCATTGCAGCATACACCGGCGGGGCATGAACCAATATCTGCGGCCAAGTTCAATTTTCTCCTTCGATTCTTTGATAATTCCTTCATAACCCTGGGCTACATAGTACCCGATATCAACAAACCCCTCCGATCTCGGTCTGAGCGGACCGGTCACACACCAGTTGATCACGCCATTCCTTGGATCAGAATCGGTAACAACTCCGCAATGGGTAATGGGGCAACCGCATGACATTCCCATCGGACGGCCAATCATGACATCGCCTTTTTTAACACCAAGTTCCTTCACCAACTGAGGATTGTATGGCAGAATGGTCTCCCTTGGACCAGGTTCCTGGTCAAAACAATCAAGGATGAAATCAAAATCACGTTTTAAATGATCTTTCCAACCCATTTTTTCACCAACATGGCCTGCATCCTTGCAGTCGATGCAATTAGGAATTGCTTTTGTTTCTGCACCGTTGTGCTTCAGATGAATGCACATCTTCAATGAGGTTTCGGAATTATCCACGGCAACTGCAAATTCATCACAGGTCCTGTAACCGCAAACGCCACAATCCAATTTCGGTAGCCGTTCAAATGTCATGCTTACCTTTTCTTTTGTTTCCATTTTTGTAATATTAATTGGTGAAATATTTATTTTCCTATTGGCATTTAATCCCTACGGGATAATTGGTGAAATTATTTTTTGGCGGAATTCAAATTTGGTGAAATATTTATTTTCCTATTGGCATGTAATGTCTACGGGATAATTGGTGAAAATATTTTTTGGCGGAATTCGCTTAATAAGATTATAAGCGTTGGTCAAAAATGTTTTGCAATTTCCGTATGGTGCTACTGGTGTGTGTCACAAATAGAAACGGAAAAAATGCGTGAATAAGTGAAGCCAGGGCACAGATAAAAGTCTTGCGCGACAGCATCAGGGCAAATCTGGTATGCTGCAAATAAGACATTTTTACCTCATTCGGATGCTTTGTAAATATATTCGAGTTACTCATGGTTAAAGGTTAATGATTGATTTTTCAGAAAATATTGAAGTCAGATTGTTTACTGCCTGACCAAGTGAATCTGTGAAAATATCGATATCCATTTCGGTGGTATATCGTCCCATGCTGACCCTGATGGCGCCTCGCGCTTCAAATGGATTGAGCCCGATGGCCTGAAGTACATGCGATGCGTTGTGCGCTTTGTCGTTGGAAGAGCATGCTGAACCGGCAGAAACCGCAATCCCGTTTTCGTCAAGGAGCAGTAACAGCCTGATTGTTTCACCCTCCAGACCATGAAAACTGAAACTCAGATGGCCTGGTAACCGTTTGTCCGGATGGCCGTTGATATAGGCATTACCAATATCCGAGGTTATGAACTGCACTATTTTATGCCTGAGTTTTGTCAACCTTACCGCTTCGCATTTCATCTCCTGAACAGCCAAATCTGCGGCTTTTGCAAAGCCCACAATACCTGGGATGTTTTCTGTTGAAGACCTGAAACCGGCTTCCTGGCCACCTCCATGCAAAAATGGTGTGATGTTGGTTCCCTTTCGTATATACAATGCCCCAACGCCTTTGGGACCATATATTTTATGCGAGTTGATGGTGAGCAGATCCACATTGGTTTGGTTCACATCGACAGGGATTTTCCCAAACGACTGACAGGCATCGGTATGAAAATAAACCTTATGTGTTTTGCAAATCCGTCCAATCTCCTCAATGGGCTCAATGGTACCAATCTCATTGTTGGCATGCATCACCGAAACCAGGATCGTTTTTGGATTAATTGATTCTTTCAACACATCAAGGTCAACAATTCCATCGGCATCAACAGGAAGATACGTAATGAAAAAACCTTGTTCGGCAAGCCAGTTGCAGGTATTCAGTACACAATCATGTTCAATGGATGATACAATGATATGCCGTCCTTTGTGCCGGTTTGCCATAGCGATACTCTTCAACGCCCAGTTGTTCGATTCAGTTCCGCCGGAAGTGAAATAAAGTTCATCAGAGGCTGCCCCCAGGTGATTGGCAATGGTTGTCCGGGAATTTTCAAGAACCTCCCGGGCCTGGGTGCCAAAATGATGCAGACTGGAGGCATTCCCATATTCCTGTGAAAACCAGGGAATCATAGCCTCTGTTACCCGTGCATCCATGCAGGTTGTTGCTGCATTATCCAGATAGATTCGTCTCTTAAGCATATCCGTATTATTCTCCAACGTAAAAAAGTTCCTGGTCAAGGGTGCGAAGAACACCAAAATGGTGTTTTGCCCCGATTTCTTTTTTCCCGACACAGATCGTGCAAGTACCAACTGGTGGATTTCCCCTGAGAAACATCGGAAATTCCACATCAGGGGTTTTTAATATTTGTTTGACAATTGGGTCGATACCGATTCCATATAAAGCATTGCTTTCAACAACCGTGATCCGTTTAGCCGATTCGAGCACCCTGTAGCGGAATACTTCACGCTCAGCCTGTGAGATGAGATCAATTTTGGTGATGACGCTGATATCTGCCAGTGTGAGCATCGGACCGATTTTTCGCGGAAGGTTCATGCCACTGGTTGCTTCAAGGACCACAATGCCCAGTGAATTTTCTACGTATGGAGAGCAACGCAGACATAATCCGGCGGTTTCAACAAAGAGATAACTTGCCCCCGATTTTTCAGCCCATTCAACTGCCTCATCCAAAACGACTACATTGCAATGGTCGGGACATAACTCACCGGAATAGATTTTCTTAACTGGTATGCCAAATTCTTTTTCAATGATCACATCATCATCGGCATAGAGAACATCTATTTTAACATAAGCAGTTTTAATCTGTCTTGCTGCCATGCGTTTCAATACCTGTCTGATGACAGTGGTTTTCCCACAAGTTGGAGGACCGGCAAAAATTACGAGTTTCATATAGAAATATTAAAAGGTTAATACGTTGAAATTCTCATCAAAAATGGATTCTGTCAGTTCGTCGCCCGATCTGATGATCTGCCGGAAATCAAGCATCATGTCGTCGATCTGTTTCATTTTTCCTACGACTTTCTTTTCCTCCGGCTGGGTTACAATCAACCGCTGCATCGCCCCGTTTTTCATAACGATCCTGAAATCAGACATCAGTGCGATACAGGGATCGTGTGTGACAAAGACAAAAATTTTCTTGTAGCGCTTAAGTAATTCGAGTGCCTTCGTGCGGTGTATGCCAGCATTTTCGATCTCGTCCAATAATATAATAGGTGAGTTTCCGATTACAACTGCATCGGCAATCAGCAACGACCTGGTCTGACCTCCTGATAATTCAGTCATGCCGATGTCGCGCATGATCGCTTCGCCTGTAAGTTCATTGGCAAAGTCGAGGGTTTCTGTGATGATTGATTCGATATCCGTTGCACCGCGAACGGTCGCATGGATGGTAAGGAATTCTTCCACCGGCAAATCACTTAAAAAATTCGTGTGTTGTGAGATCAGTGCAATAGGGTGATTCGAGGGGTCGAAGATAAAATCTTCAGGAACGGGTTCATCATTGATGGATACACGTCGTCCGGACGGAGTATTTTGATTTGCAAAAAGTTCGATGTCATTGATGAGGGTTGTTTTTCCGCAACCAGTAGGTCCGACAATACTAACAATGTCGCCAACCTCCATACTGAACTCCTTCACTTGTTCTTCTGAGCCATCTTTTCCGTAGCCTCCAAATAGGGTAATTTTATTTACTTCCATGGTCGATTTATTTTTTCTTACAAAAATATACACTATGTTTACCATTTTAGTGTACATTTGTACGAAATATTCAATACCTCACTATTAAATATTATATACTCCGTCATATAAAAATATGGAACCATACCTCAAAAACGATACCCTGTTCAATTGCAGCAACTGTTTTTTAAACAGTTTTACAAGTTTATATCTCAGTGAATCAGAGCGTAAAGCTATTTGTGGCAGCGCCAATCAATTGCATTTTAAAAAAGGTGAAGTAATTTTGAAACAGGGTGCCCGTTCGACCAGCATTGGTTTTTTGCATAAGGGGATTGTCAAATTTACTTACCAGCGTGATGCGATCAAGAGTTATATCATGACGGTAGTTTCAGGCCCCAAACTGATTGGACAGGCAAATTTGTTTTTCAAGGAAAAAAATATTTTTTCAATCGTTGCCGTTGAGGATTGCGACGTTTGCTTTTTAGACAGCCGTAAAGTACTCGCGGTACTTGAAAACCATGGTAAATTTTTACTATCGATGGTTGAGCGTTCTTCGGATATGTTCCAAACCTCCATCTTCAACTTTATCAGTCTGGCCCATAATCACGTGAATGGCCGAATTGCAGATATCCTGATTTTTCTATGGGAGAATGTTTACATGAATTCTCCATACGACTTCACACTGACAAGGAAAGAGATTGCAGAGTTTGCGGCCTGTTCACATGAAAACGTCATCTCAGTGCTATCTACCTACAATAAAGAAGGACTGATCAGTTTTGAAGGACGAAAAATTATTGTCAGGGATTTGAATAAATTAAAGGAAATAAGTAAAAACGGTTAATCTTTCAGTTATGCTCTCTCAAAAAACAAGATATGCGATGGTTGCACTCACGAGGCTTGCCCGTGAGTACGGAAATGGAGCCATGTTGATCAGTGAACTGGCCCGAAGTGAAAAACTGCCACGGAGGTTTCTCGAAAATATTTTACTTGAATTAAAGAAAATGGGAATCCTGGGCAGCAAGTTAGGGAAGTCGGGTGGGTATTTTCTTTTGCGTCATCCCAGTGAAGTAAATCTTGCTGAAATCGTACGGCAGTTTGAAGGCCCGATCGCCCTGCTTTCATGTGTGTCGGAGAAAGCTTACCAACCCTGTGAGTTTTGCAAGGACGAAACTGCCTGCAATATCCGCAAAGTTTTCAAAGAGATCAGGGATACCACCTTCGAAAAACTGGAAAACACCACGCTGGAAGTGCTGATCAGGGGAGTTTGAAAAAACGTTGTTTGGTAAATCCATAAAAGTGCAGGAATTCTCTGAAATGAAAAACCCTGTGAAGTTCATTCACAGGGTTTTTCATTGTTTAAATGCGGGAAAGATGGCTCGGTTAACCGATGAGTTTGAACGAAATGGTGATCTTGTATAATTGGTAAAACGGAGCCTTGGCATCCTTGTAATTGATTTTAGAAAGCTGTGCTTTGACTGTATCAGCAATTTCCTTGTTGTCGGTCGACATCCTTTTTATGTCAATTTTTCCACTTTCATCTATTGCAAAAATCACATTTACAAAACCGGTGGAGGAGTTTTTAACCGCATCTTCGGTGTATTTTACGTTTTCCTGGATGACTTTCTGGATGTGCAGGGCGGGTGCCATTTCTGGTTTTCCGGCGAAGGATGTAACAACTGAAATGCAAATTACCATCAGGATGATGGAGAGGGTCCGGATCACTTTTACTGTTTTCATGGTTGTGTTGTTTTAAGGTTAATTGATTATTTGAAAATTACAGTTATGACGTTGGTGTTTTTAATTTGTTACAATGATCTTGAAACATTTAACAGAGGTTTAACATTCAATCTGATGAACAAATATACTATCAATAACACACTGAAAACAAATATAATCGATCACCTGAATGAATTTTCAGGTGAATCGGGTGAAAGGAAATGAATGGGCAAAAACAATCGGTAAACCGGCCTGGATAACCGGTCAAATCAGCGGCAATTATTTGGTGGTTGTATTGCCGTTTAATTGTTGGACTTTAATTTTATCATTCTTGGTCAATCCTGAAATGATCTGGATGTTTATACCGTCAGACAAACCAGTTTTTATAAACCTTTTTTCAAATTTCTGGGAAGATGTTTCTACTTCCACGTAAGTCGAATCACCTTCGAACAGGAGGGCTGACTCTTTCACTGCCAGCACATTTTGCTTCTGGTCCAGCATGATGTCGGCATTTGCACTGTAACCGGCCCTGATAAACTGATTATCTTTTAATTTCACATCAGCCTTTATTTCAAATTGAACAGCCCCGTTTTCCAGAATCCCTTTTGGTGAAATGTATTTTAACGTGGCATGGAAGGTGTCGTTTTCTATGGCTCCGATGGTGAGTTGAAGGTCCATGCCCGGCCGGATTTTACCTACCTCAGTTTCGTCAATTTTTCCCTGGAAAATCATGTCGCTTACATCTGCAACTGTGGCGATGGTGGTTCCGGCATTAAAATTATTGGTTTCGATCACGCTGTTGCCAACCTTAATCGGAATATCAAGCAACATGCCTTCGATGGTTGATCTGATAAGTGTATTGGTCGTTTTACCCGATTTTTTATCCACCCCTTCACGGATCAATTCAAGGTTTGATTCTGCAGCGTCAACTTCCTGGCGTGCATTTTTGTAGGAGACCTGTGCCTGCTGGTTTTCCACTGCGGAAATCACCCCCTGGCTAAAAAGCTTTTCCTGCCTTCCGGCATTTATTTTGGCATCGTCGAAAGCGATTTTTGCCCTTTCCAGGCGTCCTTCGGCATTGTTAAGGTTGATCAGGTCGGGAATGATCCTGACACGTGCAAGGATATCACCCTGTCTGACCTGCTTTCCTGCCTGCACGAAAATTTCTTCCACAATGCCTGAGACCTGTGGTTTTATTTCAATTTCCTTTCTGGGGATAACTGATCCGGTGGCGACGGTTTTTTTGATAATATTCGTTATGAAGGGTTTTTCTGTTTGATAAACGATTGGTTTTTCCTGTGATTTCCGGTAGAGGTAAACAATGGTTATCACAAACACTGCCAGAATGAGGATAAGAACAGAAATTTTGATGATTTTTTTCATGGATGATAATTATTTATTGACTTGAATGTATTGTTGTTATTCATATCTGAGTGCATCAATCGGTTTTACCGACACCGCTCTTCTTGCCGGGATCATCCCAGCGAGAGCCCCGCAAAAAACAAGTATCGTTAGAGCAGTAACAGCAACAGAAAAATCGATTCCCGGATGGACAAACATTTCTGTATTCGACCCGGAAGATTCAAGAAGGAAATTGATTAGCTCGAGCAAACCCACACCGATCACAAGACCAAAATAGCCTGCAAAGGTCGTCAGCACAACAGATTCCATCATGATTTGGCTGATAACTTTCCAGGGCGTTGCCCCGAGTGCCCTCTGGATGCCAATCTCCTTTGTTCGCTCCCTTACTACCACGAGCATGATGTTGCTGACACCGATCACCCCGGCTAGTAAAGTACCTGTTCCAACGATCCAGACAAGCAGTTGAATTCCAAAAAACAGCCCCTTCATCTGATCATACTCTTTTTTTAAATTAAAGTGTCCGACAGCTGCCTCGTCAGATGGGGCAACTGAATGTCTCTTCTTCAGCAACCTGATCGTTTTTTCCTCTACAACGGACACAGGAATATTATCCTTCGAAGTGATGGAAAAAAAGCCAACAGCATTTCCATAATTGTAGGTCTGCTGCAGGGTTGTGAACGGAATATAGATATTTTGGTTCTCCTGGTTTGCCTGTTCTCCGGTTCTTTTCGAAGTAAAGATGCCGATAACCTGAAAGTATACGCCCTGGATCTGAATATATTGATTAATTGGCTTTTCGTCTTTTTTAAAAAGGAAATCGACAACCCGGCTGCCAATCACGGCCACCTTTCGTTTATCTTTGATATCCAGGTCATTGATAAACCGTCCCTGGACGAAATTCAATGGATCGATCTTGTTGAATGCCGGGTAATCACCCATGATGTTGAATACTCCCGATTTTAACCCTCTGATCACGTTGTTGGTTTGCATAAATCCCCCTGCCTGAATGCGGGGTGCGAGGTATTTTATTTCCGGGACACTGTGCTGGATTGCAATAACATCTTCATTGTCAAAATTATAACTTCTACCCCGTGAAAAACCCTTATAAGGGATAGTGGTTTGCTGAGTCCATATAAATACACTGTTGGTAGCCATATCACCAAAATTCTGTGTAACCCCGCGCTCAAGGCCGTTGCCCGAACCGAGCATAATCACAAGCATGAAAATGCCCCAGAAAACACCAAAAGCAGTTAAAAATGTCCTGAGTTTATTCTTACTCAAAACATGGTAAATTTCCTGCCAGCGATCGAGGTCAAACATCGGGGTTAGTTATTTTGGTGAACGGGTGAACTGGTAAACGGGTGAACTGGTAAACGGGTGAACTGGTAGCTTACATTGGTCGACTTTCATCATTCGTGGTTCAATATTCGATATTCCTGATTTTATCATTCGTCACGAAGGGCTTCAACAGGATTTACACCGGCAGCTTTCATTGCAGGGAAAAAACCGGCAATGGCACCCGCCATGATCAGTAGAATGGTTGCCATGACGGCCACGGAGAAATCAGCTTCCGGGTTTCTGAAAAACTCTGACGGGGGCATATTCTTTGAAATAAGTTCAAGTAGCCCAACGCCCAGAACCAGTCCGATATACCCGGCGAAGGAGGTAATCACAATGGCCTCCTGCATGATCAATAACACAATCGACCACGGGGTAGCCCCCAGCGATTTCCGGATGCCGATCTCTTTGGTCCGTTCTTTTACCACAATCATCATGATGTTGCTCACCCCAACAATGCCCGCGATAATGGTCCCGATACCAATGATCCAGATAAATAACCTGATACCTGCGAACAATGCTTTGAACTTACGAACCTCTTCATTCTTATTCCATACATTGATAGCCCGGTTATCTTCAATGTCGAAGGTATGCATTTTAGCCAATACAGCCTTTGATTTGTTAATCATGAGATCTGCTTCCCCGGCGGAGGCATTTCCCGTGGTAAACGAAATCTGATTGATCACATTCTCGCCCTGAAAAACACGCTGGGCAGTCGAAATCGGGATATAAACACGTTTTTGCTCATCGTCATTTCTGCTGTAATCCCTGAAAATACCAACTACCTGAAAAATGACCCCGTTTATATTGATATACTTGCCTAGTGCCATGGTGTCGGCACCTTTGAAAAGCGTGGCCTTTACTTTCTCACCGATCACGGCCACTTTTCTGAATTCATTGATATCGATTATATTGAGGAACCTCCCCTGAATTACGTCTAACTCTTTGATATAACCATAATCCGGATGACACGGTGATAAGAAGAACGACCCATACTCTTTTTTATAGGAAATCAGTTTATTGCCAAGAAACAACCTGGCAGAGATACGGTCATAACCTTCAACCGTTGTTTTAATGGCTTTATAATCTTCGTTGGTAAATTTGATTTGCCGGCCTGTTTTTAACCCTTTATACTTCAGACTGGTCTGGCCACTGCTGATCCAAACTCCATTGGTAGCCCCACCTTTGAATTGTTCTTTGACGCCATTTTCCAGGCCCGATCCCGAACCAAGCAGGATAATCAGCATAAAAATCCCCCAGGCCACACTAAACCCGGTAAGGAACGTCCTTAATTTGTTTTTACGGACAGTACTGTAAATCTCCTGCCATTTATCAATCTCAAACATCTCTCATTATTTCCAATTCTCAATTTTTAATTATTTCGGTAATATTCCCATCCGTAATTCTGATGGTCTTCTGTGTCCGTAACGCAATATCATGCTCATGGGTAACAATGATCAGAGTGATACCGGTTGAATTTACCTCCTGCAAAATGTCCATTACTTCCAGTGAAGTGGTGGAATCCAGCGCACCGGTAGGTTCATCAGCCAGGATCACCTTGGGTTTTCCGATGAGGGCCCTCGCAATGGCGACGCGTTGTTTCTGGCCTCCCGACAATTCATTGGGGAGATGATGTGCCCAATCTTTTAATCCCATCCGCTCGAGGTATTCCATCGCGATGAGGTTGCGTTTTTTACGTGGGACATTCTGGTAGTACAATGGCAATGCCACGTTCTCCATGGCATTTTTAAAAGAAACCAGGTTGAATGACTGAAATACGAATCCAAGCATTTTATTCCGCAGCTGAGCAGCTTTCCGTTCGCTTAACCTGTTGATTTTAATGCCATCCAATAAATATTCTCCCGAATCATAATTGTCAAGGATTCCGAGGATGTTCAGCAGGGTCGATTTTCCCGATCCTGAAGCACCCATAATTGATATCATCTCCCCGGCACCTACTTCAAGGTCAATTCCTTTCAATACATGCAAGCTGTTTTGTCCGGTAATATATGATTTATGAACCTGTTTGATTTTGATCATTACTTGAATTTTCAGGTCAAAATTGACCATTAATCTGATGTGGATGAAATATATTCGATGTTTTCAATGGTCCATCCGATGAATCGGCTGTTTTTCGCGACATTGACTTCCTATAGATGGAACAAAGTTAAAAAGGTTACAGGTTTTCTCAAGAATTTTAAATCTTTCCGGTAACTTTGCAAACCAATTTCCATAAACACATGATCATGAAAATCCAATCATTAACGCTTTTGACCGCTCTCATGTTGCTTTTCGCCGGATGTAACTCTGAAAAAAAAAGGGATAATCCATTCTTTAGTGATTATACAACTCCATTTCAGGTACCACCTTTCGATAAAATTGATTCAACGGATTACCTGCCGGCTTTTATGGAAGGTATCAAGCAGCATAATGCCGAAATAGAGGCCATCATCAACAATACCGCCGCGCCCGATTTCGCCAATACGATACTTGCCTTCGATAAATCGGGCAAACTGCTTACAAAGGTCAGCAAGGTTTTTTATAACCTGAATGAGGCGGAAACCAATAAACAATTGCAATCCATTGCCCGCCAGCTTAGTCCGGTCATGTCGAAGCACAGTGACGATATTGCTTTGAATGAGAAGTTGTTCGCAAAAATCAAAGCTGTTTATGAAAAACGACAGGAACTGGCATCAGACAGCCAGCAATTACGTGTGATTACGAAATATTTTCGTGATTTTGAGCGTCAGGGAGCCAATTTGCCGCCGGATAAAAAAGATCAGCTTCGTAAATTGAATGAAGAGTTGTCGATGCTTACACTCACTTTTGGTGAGAACCTCCTGGCAGAAACCAACGAAAATTTCAAGCTGATCATAACGGATAAAAAGGATCTTGAAGGTTTACCTCAGGGAGTGATCGATGGTGCTGCCGAAACTGCGAAAGAAAAAGGAATGGAAGGCAAGTGGGTGTTTACCTTGTCAAAACCGAGTATGATCCCGTTCCTGCAATATGCCAAAAACCGTGATCTGCGTGAGCAGATTTATCGTGGCTATTTTATGCGGGGTAATAATGGCAATAAAAACGACAACAAGGATATCGTTTCAAAAATTGTGAAACTCAGAGTTGAAAAGGCTAAATTACTTGGATTCGACAGCTATGCAGCTTACGTTGTTGATGAAAATATGGCGAAAACGCCTGCCAATGTCAACGATTTTCTTGCGAAGCTATGGACTGCTGCACTGCCTGTGGCAAAAAAAGAAGCGGCTGAGATGCAAAAAATTATTGACAGGGAGGGTGGAAAATTCAAACTGCAATCGTGGGATTGGTGGTATTATGCCGAAATTATCCATAAGGAAAAATATAGTCTGGATGAATCTGAGTTGAAACCCTATTTCAGCCTTTCCGGTGTCCGTGACGGAATGTTTCTGGTTGCAAACAAGTTATATGGGATCTCGTTTACAAAGCGTACCGATCTGCCCATCTTCCAAAAAGATGTAGAAACATTCGAGGTTAAGGAAGCCGATGGCACCCACCTGGGGATTTTATACCTTGATTATTATCCGCGTGATGGCAAGCGTGGTGGTGCATGGTGTACAGATTTCAGAGCAGCCGGTTGGGAAAATGATAAAAAGGTTGACCCGGTGATCTCTGTGACCTGTAATTTTACCAAGCCCACAGCCGACACGCCTTCTCTGTTAAGTTGGGATGAAACAACAACCCTCTTTCATGAATTTGGTCATGCACTGCACGGATTGTTTACACAGGGAAAATATACGAGAACTGCCGGAAATGTTCCTCAGGACTATGTTGAGTTGCCCTCACAAATCAATGAGAACTGGGCTGGAGAGCCTGAAGTGCTTAAAGCTTACGCCAGGCATTACAAAACAGGGGAGGTCATTCCCGACAATCTGATTACAAAAATTCAAAACAGCGCGCTGTTTAACCAGGGATTTGAAACAGTTGAATATCTTGCAGCTTCCATTCTTGACATGGATTACCATGAATTGACTGATACAACCAGTGTGGATGTGGAGAAATTTGAAAGCTCTTCCATGAATAAAATTAATCTGATCCCCGAGATCCTTCCCAGGTACAGGACAACCTATTTTGCACATATTTTTGGCGGGGGATATGCCGCCGGTTATTATGTCTACATCTGGGCTGCTGTTTTGGATGCGGATGCCTTCAACGCCTTTAAGTCATCCGGGGATATCTACAATAAAGAACTTGCTGTTAAATTCCGGAAATTCTGCCTTGCCGAATCAGGCGATGATGAGGGTATGATACAATACCGGAAATTCAGGGGACAGGAGCCATCCATTGACCCGCTGCTGTCACGCCGCGGCTTAAAATAATGTAATCGCCCATGAGAAAATTGCATTTGTTATGGACTACCGGTGAGAAAGAGGTAGCCATGAAAGTTATTTTTCCGTACCTGGTCAATGCAAAAGCAAATGGATGGTGGGATGAAATCAATCTGATCATCTGGGGGCCTTCTGCAATGCTGACTGCCGGAGATCCTGATATCCACCGCCATTTGCAGGATGTGCTCGACAGTGATATATCTGTTGAAGCGTGTCTGGCCTGTACCGACAGCTATGCAGTCACAAATATTCTTGTTGGTCTGGGAATCACAGTCAGGTATATGGGAGGACCGTTTACTGAATATCTGAAGAACGGGGACAAAGTGATTACTTTTTAATCAGAAACAGCACTTCAATCCGCGGTTATTTTTTTAAAGCTGCCGGAATTTCTGCAGAATCTTTGAGAGACATCTGACTAAAATGCTTCGAGTCGCCCCATTCGCCATAGCCGATGGTGTCGCCTGCAATATGGATCCGGGCTTCGAGGCAGCTTTTACATTCTTCGGCCTCTTCATCCAGACAAGGTTTGTTCTCATACAAGAGATAGTCCTGCCGGTATTTCACAGGAGTCAGGTTGGGCATGATCACATTGGCGCCCACCATCAGGGCTTTTTCTCTCCCTTGCGGGTCGATGGTTTGCATGGCTGTGGTGGCTGCAATGTTGATATTTTTCATCATGATCCGCAGGATGGCCACCATTTTCAGCGAAAGGTCGAACCGGCTTTTCAGGGGCATCAGGCTATCCCGGTACTTATACAAAGGAGTGTCAGCATGTTCTATGTAAGGCCCCATTCCAGCCATATCAATGTCAAATTCCCTGAAAAAAATCAGATCGTCGGCAAGGTCTGAAACAGATTGAAAAGGCAACCCGATCATCACGCCGGTGCCAACCTGGTAACCCACTTTACGCAGGGTTTTCAAGGCATCGAGCCGGCGATGGTAATCATGGCTGAGGTTATTCGGGTGAAGCTTCAGATAGAGTGAAGGGTTTGACACTTCAATGCGCAAAAGATACCGGTGAGCACCGGCTTCGAGCCACCTGTGGTAAGTGTCTTCGCTTTGTTCCCCCAAAGATAATGTTACATGTATTTTACCGTCTGTTTGCCGGTGAATTCGCTTCAACAATGATTCAATTTTACTGACAAATGCTTTGTTGGTTTGTTCGCCCGACTGGATTACGATGGAAGCATAATCATTCTTGAAAGCATAATTAACTGCTTCCAGCACTTCTGCATCGGTCATGCGGTATCGTGCGTACCGGCTGTTCCCTGCCCTGATTCCGCAATAGTAGCAATTTTTTTTACAATAATTTGAGTATTCGATCAATCCCCTGAAAAACACTTTTTTCCCCACAAAGGTCGATTTAACCTCTCTGGCATTTTCAAAAAGTTTCAAACGCTCACTACCACTGGAATTCAGCAGATAAATAAGGTCATCCTTTTGGAAAACAGATTTGTCGAGAATTTGACTAACGGATAACACAGGGGTTAAATTAGGATTTACGATTTACGATTTACGATTTAGGATTTACGAAAAGGTACACGATGCTTGGCGTTTTCAATTTTCAATTTTCAATTGAAATCCCTACACATTAAACCTTATATGCAAAATATCTCCGTCACCGACAACATAGTTTTTCCCTTCGATCATGAGTTTGCCGTGTTCTTTGCAGGCGTGTTCGGAACCATACTTCATAAAGTCATCATATTTCATTACCTCAGCCCGGATAAATCCACGTTCGAGGTCGCTGTGAATGACTCCGGCAGCCTGTGGTGCCGTCATTCCTTTTTTGATGGTCCAGGCACGTACCTCTTTTGGTCCGGCTGTGAAGAAGCACTGAAGGTCGATCAGATGAAAGGCTGCACGAACAAGTTTATTTACGCCGGGTTCAGCCAAACCTGCATCAGCAAGGAAGGCAAGGCGGTCTTCTTCGCTTTCCAGTTCTGCAATTTCCGATTCCATCTTTGCCGCTATGATCAGAATTTCTGCATCCTGGCCTTTGAGCGATTCAATAAATTTCGAGGAAACATCATTCCCGGTGTTGGCCGAAGCATCGTCAACATTGCAAACATACATCACCGGTTTGTCACTCAGCAGAAACATATCATCTATAAACCTCTTGTCATCAGCGGAAATCGGGGCAGTGCGTGCTGATTCGAAAGATTCCAGATGATTTTTAAGTATATTGAGTACATCGAGGCCATGCTTTGCATCTTTATCACCGGCTTTTGACATTTTTTCCATCCGGCTGATCTTTTTTTCGACAGATTCAAGGTCTTTGATCTGCAACTCAAGGTCGACAATCTCCCTGTCCCGAACCGCATTCACAGAGCCTTCAAGATGTGGTAGTTGCGGATCTTCAAAGCAACGGATCACATGAATCAGGGCATCTACGTTTCGAATATCGGACAGGAATTTATTGCCCTCGGTCTGACTTCCGCCTTTTGATAAGCCCGGAATATCGACCATTTCAATGGTGGTTGGGATGACCTTCAACGACTTGATGATTTTATCGATGGCCTGCAGCCGGGCATCAGGAACATTCATCACACCCAGGTTCGATTTTGTGCCTGAAAAAGCTGCCGCATGTGTTTCAGCCCGGTTGTTGGAGATACAATTAAACAGAGTGGTTTTTCCTGAACCGGAAAGCCCGATGATTCCGCATTTTAATGGCATATTGATTTCAATTTAGCCTGCGAAGTTAAGAAAAAAGGTTCATTTGCCTTGACCAAATATCAACGTACTGGCATCCAGCTTATTTGGAGATCGTGGGTGGGCCGGGTCGAAAACCTGGTGTAGAAATTCATTATATGAGGTCAGTCCCGGATATTCAGAGAGTTCAACATTTAAAAAGCTGAGGGAGTCGAGCGATAAGGTAGGGAAGGTTTGCAACATGGATGGTGAGAGATACGGCAATTTAAAAACCGTACTGGTATCTGAACCATACAGGTTCCATGTAAAAGCCTGGTTATTATGTCCGTAGAACTGCCATGTTGCAACAGTGGAGGTAAAATCCCCGGAAGGATGAACTTCAATTTTCCCCGCCGGGAAGGTAGATAGAGATTGAACCGATGCGTCGATTTTAAGAAAGGAAGCCGGGATTGGGCCGTTTACACGACAGGTGTAGGAAGTATTGTCGGTCCAACTTTCAACCAGCTTTAACTCCGTGTGGTAACCTTGAAAGCGTTCAGGCAGAACGGCGACCTTTATTTGCTGGCCGGCAGGAACATTTCCAAGGGAATAGTTCGTCATGACCGGCAAACTGTTTTCATAATCACCTGTGAAGTAGCCCCAGATCCGGGCTTCGTAATATTTCCCCGAGAGACCGATCTGGCTGAACCCCGGGGTTATTGCCGTGGCCATGTCGACATTATAAGTTCCGCCAGGATGAACCCCGCTGATCCATTGGTACTTCTGCTCCGGATTATTCTCAAGTTTGATGAAGAGATTATCAGGGTCGGTGTAGGAAAGATTGTTAACGTTGTCGTAGTTGGTCGTCAGGTTCTCATAACCGGTATTGGCATAAATGATCAGTGATGACGGAGGTACATTGGTGAGGTTGACGGTAAAATGACCCAGTGTATCCGGCCGGTGACCCATTAAAGTCCATTCTGAGGAGGTAGGAACTGACATGTATGAATTCATTGAAATAACGAAATTATGCATGGAAGGTTCCCAGGTGACAACGGTTAGCATAAAAAGGGAAGGTACAGTTATTCCAGGCTTTAGACGTAGCATAATTTTGCAATTTCCTGACGCGGTAGTATCCGCGATCACATTCCCCAGGGCATCGGAGGCGAAAACGATCGCACCCAGTTTCGGATTGATGAAATTGTTGGTGAAATTGACAGTGATCAAAGTTTTCTGCGACTCAGGATATGTTTCCACATCTTTCTTTTTGCAGCCGCCAGAGGTCAAATATACGAAGGCCAGAAACAATGTCAGATAAGAATAGTTTTTTAATGAATTGATTTTCATGATTTGGTTTGTGTTTTATTAATGAAATTACCGGATATTAACCTGGTGAAAATGAAGATGTTCAATCCTTGAGGCAGCGGACTGAGAAACTAGTTCTTTTACTCAAATGGTATACGTTGACACTCGCATCATCAAATGTGAGACCTCTGTACCAAAATTGGGTTGATGAATATTCCGATGCTGAAGAAAAGTTTCCATAGAATCCCGTCCCCGCCATCCCACTTGAATTGTACCATCCACCCGGAAGCGCGGTAAACCCACTTGAGTTTGTTGCCCCGGTGTTTGGCGTGTTCCAATGTGTTAAGCCTGTTTCTTTTAACTTTCCCCCTGCAACGGTGGTGCCATCAAGATAGGTTGTTAGCGTACTCCAGTCTGAATTTTCCGGCAAATGCCATCCGGGAGGGCAAATGCCTTGCACATTTCCTGTTGGTGCGGGGTTCCATGAAGTGGTATTGGAAGCTCCGTTCTGGTACTGGACCATCTCGGCCCACTGATATAACCCGCCATATTCGTCGCAATTTGCTGTGTTGTCTCCATTGCAATATTTTTCGATGGTCCCGTTGTCTGTTTGATCCAGACTGTGAAGGATAGCCAGCCCGATATTGAGGTTTGACTTCATCCAGCACTGCATCCCGATAATGACTGTATTGTAGGTTAATCCTCCGTAGGTAACCACGCCGCAACCCTGGCCGTCACGGTTGGTCAGGGTTTCCCAGGTGGAGCCGTTAAACCAGCAGATGGTGTTCAGGGTGGCATTGTAAACGATCAGACCTGCCGGTGGCGAAGGGATGTTATACATCTGGGTGGTGCTCATCCTGGGAGGAAGAAACCCTTTGCTGACCGACGATACATCCAGCATTGCTGATGGATTAGGAGTGCTGTTATCAATGTTTATACCTACCTGGGCGTGTTGTTGGTTGATGAAAAATATAAAAACAAGTATGAAAATAACTATTTGTCTCATAGGCAATGCTTTAGCTTTGGATATCTGGTAACCTGGGTAAGTTCATTTATCGGAATGAAGGACTAAAATTATAACTTTTTTGTCAGGAGATGGTTAAAAATTTCGCCCGATACATTTTTTGTCCCGGCCATTTCAGGCAAGGAAATCTTTATCTTGCTCGTTTAGCGTGAAAAAGAGCAGATTTGCCTTGGTTTACAAAATGAATTTTCCTAACTTTGCACCCCGTTTTTAAAGGGTAAAACGAAAAATGTTCTTTATATAAATCCCTGCCAGTTAACTTAATGTTAAACCCGGTTAACGCATTCGCGTTGCCACAAAACAAAAATGAATGACTCCTGAAGAAACAAATGAAAACCTGGAGCAGAATGCTGAACCCATTGCTGAACACATTGAAAATGCCAACACCGATCCTATTGTTGCAGAAGAGGTAATTACTGAAACTGTTGCGGAAATTGTTGCAGAACCTGTTGCAGAGATCGTTGCAGAACCTGTTACTGAGATCGTTGCAGAACCTGTCGCAGAAATCGCTGCCGAACCTGTTGCGGAGATTGTTGACGAGCCGGTTGCACCAGCCCCGGTAAGACCAGCCAGAAGAGCGCCTGTGGCACCTGTTGCCCCGGCAGATTTCGACTGGGATGCCATTGGGAAAAAACATGAAATTTATTCCAGTGAAGAACGTACCAAACTGGAAGATGCCTATGATCAAACCCTTCGTGCCATCCAGGACCATGAAGTAATTGAAGGCACAGTGGTCACCATGACCAATCGTGAAATCATTGTCAACATTGGTTTCAAAAGCGATGGTGTGATCCAGATGAATGAATTTCGCTACAATCCCGAACTGAAAATCGGAGATAAAGTTGAGGTTTATATTGAAAATCAGGAAGATACCAGCGGTCAGCTGCTCCTGTCACACAAAAAAGCACGTATCCTGAAATCGTGGGAACGCATCAATGATGCTTACGAAAAACAGGAAATTATCAAAGGTTATGTGAAATCACGTACCAAGGGCGGTTTGATTGTCGATATTTTCGGTATCGAGGCTTTCCTTCCAGGATCACAAATCGATGTAAAACCCATCCGTGATTATGATGTGTTTGTCGACAAAGTCATGGAATTCAAAGTTGTGAAAATCAATCATGAATACAAGAATGTGGTTGTATCACACAAAGCGTTGATCGAAGATGAACTCGAAGCACAGAAGGCAGAGATCATCAAGAAACTTGAAAAAGGACAGATCCTTGAAGGTACTGTCAAGAATATCACCAGCTATGGTGTATTTGTTGACCTTGGTGGCGTTGACGGTTTGGTCCATATTACCGACCTTAGCTGGGGACGTATCAACCATCCTGAGGAGATTGTGAAACTTGATCAGAAAATCAAGGTGGTTATTCTCGATTTCGATGAAAATAAAAAACGCATTGCCCTCGGCCTCAAACAGCTTACCCCTCATCCATGGGATTCACTTGACCAAAATCTTAAGATTGGCGATAAAGTGAAAGGTAAAGTTGTTGTTATTGCCGATTATGGCGCATTTGTTGAAATCACAACCGGCGTTGAAGGCCTTATCCACGTTTCTGAAATGTCATGGTCGCAGCACTTGCGCACAGCCCATGATTTCCTTAAAGTCGGACAGGAAGTTGAAGCAGTTATCCTTACACTCGACCGCGAAGAGCGGAAGATGTCGATGGGTATCAAGCAACTCATTCCAGACCCATGGGCAAACATCAGGGAAAAATATCCGCTGCGTTCAACCCATACCGCTACCGTTCGCAATTTTACCAATTTTGGGATTTTTGTAGAACTGGAAGAGGGTGTTGACGGATTGATCCACATTTCCGATCTCAGCTGGTCCAAAAAAATCAAGCATCCTGCCGAATTCACCAAAATTGGTGAAAGCATTGAAGTAATGGTACTTGATGTTGATGTAGAAAACCGTCGTCTCAGCCTTGGACACAAACAACTCGAAGAAAACCCATGGGATGTATTCGAAAATGTGTTTGCAGTTGGCTCAGTGCACCTCGGGACCATCGTTACCCTCAATGATAAAGGAGCTATCATTGCACTCCCTTACGGCGTGGAAGGATTTGCACCTCTGCGTCATCTAGGCAAGGAAGACAACAGCATGGCCAGGGAAGAAGAAGCCATGGATTTCAAGGTGATTGAGTTTTCGAAAGAGAACAAAAAGATCATCCTGAGCCATAGTAAAATTCACCAGGATGCTGCCAACGCCGAGAAGAACAAGGATGTTAAAACAGGCCTGAAAAAGGAAAGCGACACCAAAAAAGCGGTTAAAAAACTCAAAGACAACTTAGAGAAAACAACCCTTGGAGATATTGATGCCCTTGCAAACCTTAAGGCTGACATGGTGAAAGCCGAAAATCTGGCCCGTGATACCAAGTCACTGAAGGATGATGTAAAACCTGAAGTGGATGCCGAAAACGAAGAACCTGTTGCCGAATAATCAGGCATGAACTTTTCGTTGACAGTTCTTGGCAGCAATGCTGCCATTCCGGCTAACAACAGAAACCTAAGCGCTCATTTGCTCAATGCAAATGAGCGCTTCTTTTTAATTGATTGCGGTGAAGGAACCCAATTTCAATTACGGAAGTATCATCTTTCCATGCAGCGGATCAAGCATATTTTCATTAGTCATCTGCATGGGGATCACTTTTTCGGACTGATCGGTCTCCTGCATTCAATGCACCTGCTCGGACGCAAAGAGGAACTTCATGTTTACGGGCCAGCCATGCTGGATGAAATTCTCCACCTTCAGATGGAGGCTTCACAAACCGTCCTCAACTATCCATACCATTTTCATCCCCTCAGGATGGATCATTATGATCTGGTTTTGGAACAGGAACGGATTACTGTTCACAGTTTTCCGTTGCACCACAGAATTCCAACCTGTGGGTTTGTGTTCCGGGAGAAAAATCCACCACGCAGGGTTCCAGCAGCACGTTCCTATGCATATTGCAGCGATACTGGTTATTGTGAGCAGGTGATACCATATATTCAGGAAGTTAGCCTTCTTTACCATGAAGCTACTTTTATGCAAAACCTGGCTGCAGTTGCAGCAGATAAATTTCATTCGACTGCCATCGAAGCAGCCACCATTGCCACCAAAGCAAGGGTTAAAAAATTATTGCTCGGCCATTTTTCTGCCAGATATGAAGATGTTGGCCCTTTATTGGAGGAAGCCCGTTCGGTTTTTCCTGAAACCTATCCGGCTGAGGAGGGAATTCCGATCGATATTGGTTGAAATTTCTTTATGCAGCGCCAATACCATTTCTTTTTAATTTTGCCAATAAGTTTTCAAACACCAAAGAACCCCTAACCCAATAATCCCATGGACCTGAAAATATTAAATGAGCTTTTTATTAAAATGTATGGCAAACCAGAAGTGGGGCCACGGTGTTTTTTTGCCCCAGGGAGGGTAAACCTCATCGGTGAGCACACCGATTACAATGGTGGCTTTGTGCTGCCATGCGCCATTCAGCATGGCACCTATCTTCTTGTTCGCCCCAATGCGGATGGAGTTGTCAGGCTTGGTTCCACCAATATGGAATTCAGCACAGCAATTCCTGTTGGGGAACTTTCTCAAAAGGTCGGTAACCAGTGGGTGAATTATCCACTCGGAATTTTCGACCAATTCAGGAAACTGGGCATCACGATTCCCGGATTCGAAATGCTTTATTCGGGTGATATCCCCAACGGTGCCGGCTTATCATCCTCGGCCTCCATCGAAATGGTTACTGCATTTGCGCTTAACATGATTTTGAAACCGGTGCCACTTGAAATGATCGACCTGGTGAAAATGGCGCAGCGCTCGGAAAATGAGTTTGTCGGTCTCAACTGTGGCATCATGGATATGTTTGCAGTAGGCATGGGGCATAAAGACCATGCGCTGTTCCTCAATTGTCTCACACTTGAACACAAGCGGGTCCCTTTTGTACTAAGAGGGTTTAAGCTCATCATTGGCAATACCAACAAACAGCGCGGCCTGGCCGATTCTAAATACAATGAACGGGTAGCCGAATGTCAGCTTGCCGTGACTTACCTGAGTCAAAGCCTGCCAGTTTCTAAACTTGGTGAGATCAGCTTCATGCAGTTTTTTAAAATGCAGGAAGAAATCCCTGATGAGTTGATTCGCAGGCGGGCACGGCATGTCATATCCGAAAACCAGCGGGTGCTGAATTCTGTATCAAGCCTCCTCAAAGATGACATACTTCAGTTTGGTGCATTGATGAATGCTTCACACGAATCGTTGCGCGACAATTATGAAGTAACCGGATTTGAATTGGATACCATGGTTGCCGAGGCACAAAAGATGAATGGTGTGGTTGGTTCGCGTATGACCGGTGCAGGTTTTGGCGGTTGCACGGTAAGTATTGTCCGTGAGGATGTTGTGGATAAATTTATTGAGCAGGTCGGCTATGAATACCACCTGAAAACAGGCCTGAAAGCCGATTTTTATATTGCCGAGGTTTCAGATGGTGTTCGTGAGATAAAATAGCACCCTTGGTTTTTAATTACTTTTTCTTGAGAATAACATCTCAATCTTATTTATTTCGTAAATTCGTAATTCGTAAATCTTAAATCGTAATCGTAAATAAGACCTCCACCCATGGGACACAAAAAAGATAAACCGAAGGAAAAAGTAAAGAAAGAGAAGAAAAAAGAGGAATCAGTGATTGTTCCCCAACCATCCCTTTCCAATCCGGAAGACGAAGGCATTGATAAATTGCCAAAAAAAATGTACGAAGACGAATTGGCCAAACTTCAGGTTGAACTGGTCCGTCTTCAGGAATGGGTTAAATACAAAGGGCTGCGCGTAGTCATCCTTTTCGAGGGGCGTGATGCTGCCGGAAAGGGAGGTGCTATCAAACGGATCACAGAGAGCCTTAATCCGCGTGTATGCCGCGTTGTTGCACTTGGTGTTCCTACCGAGAAGGAGAAAACCCAGTGGTATTTTCAACGTTATGTGCCACATTTGCCGGCGGCAGGGGAGATGGTGCTTTTCGACCGCAGCTGGTATAACAGGGCTGGGGTGGAGCGGGTGATGGGCTTTTGTACTGAGGCCGAATACTGGGACTTTCTGCGCTCTTGTCCGAACTTTGAAAACATGCTGATCCGTTCCGGCATTATCCTCATCAAATACTGGTTTTCGGTAAATGACAAAGAGCAGGAAAAAAGGTTTCTTCAACGAATCAACGATCCCACCCGCAGATGGAAGATCAGCCCGATGGATGTGGAATCGCGGACCAAATGGATCGATTATTCAAAAGCGAAAGATGAAATGTTTGCGTATACCGACACGAAACAATCTCCATGGTTCGTTGTGGGAGCCGATGACAAACGCAAAGCCAGGTTAAACTGCATTCGCCATCTGCTTAGTCTGATTCCGCATGATGATGTGCCACGCGAAACAATCATTTTGCCTCCTTTGGAGCACGACAAAGCGTATGTCCGCCCTCCCATGTCGGAGCAAACGTTTGTACCGAACAGGTACTGAAGGTGTGGGGGAGGTATTCATTAAGCGAGTTTCAAAAAGTGTAAAAGGAGAGGATAGTTTTATTTTTTTCCAAGAGGGATAAGGTATCCGACAGCAATGCCAAAGGTTCTGTTACAAGTGGCCTTGTAATTTGTTCCCTTATATTCATCAGGAGTTAAATAGATATCCATAAAACGGCACTTTGCCATTCTGAGTGGGTAAATTTACTGAATATAGATTACCGAACAACATTAAATGATGAAAAAAAATAAAATATTTGACATTTTCCCGGGCATCAATCAATTGCCTTATTCGCAAAATTATTGGATGACCAAGAACCTGTCAAGGGCGTGTAAATGCCCGGCCTGACGCACAAATCAACCCAATGGGCACCCTTGACAGGCCATTGTCCATCCAAAGAAAAAGCTTCTAAGGGCAATTGATTGAAAGCTATATTGAGTTGATTATGTTGCATTTATTTTTTATTTCGATTTATTTCAAATACTTTATGAGTGATTTTAGTCCAATTCGTACCTTGCCTGTTCTATTCATCTACTGAAACTTAAAACAGGGATCGTATGTTAACGCAGAAAGATTTGTTCGCAAAAGCTTTGTTGGTAGAAAAACCCTGGTTTGTTCATGATATAAACTTCGACCAGACTGCTGGTAGACTTGAGATTTGGATTGATTTTGAACGAGGTTCATCATTCTACTACGAAGATAAAGAGTCAGGATTTGAAGGGCATTTTAAAGCATACGACACTACTGAGAAAACCTGGAGGCATTTGAACTTTTTCCAGTACCAGTGTTACCTGCATGCCTGGATTCCCCGGGTTGATTTGGGCAATGGAAAGATCCGACAGGTTCAGGCTCCCTGGGAAGGACATGCGCCGGGGTTCACATTGCTTTTTGAAGCCTTGATTCTTGAGCTGGTAAAGGTAATGCCGGTTCATAATGTCTGTCAGTTATTTAACGTTTATGACAACAAGTTGTGGAAGATGATCAAAGCCTACACCAACAAAGCCCGGGCAGAAGAAGATTATTCCGAAGTCACTGTAGTTGGGATTGATGAAACATCTGTTCGTAAAAATCATGTCTATGTTTCGCTATTCGTTGATATTGAAGAAAAAAGAACCATTTTTGTTACCGAAGGTAAGGACCATACGGTTATTCAGGCTTTTGTAAGTGACCTTGTTGCCCATGGAGGCGAACCCGATAACATCGAGCAAGTTTCGTGCGACATGTCCCCTGCATTTATCAAAGGTGTTGAGGCCAATCTTCCCAATGCTTCCGTTGTATTTGACCGGTTTCATGTGTCCAAGGTGATTAATGAGGCCGTGGATAAAGTAAGAAAGAGCGAAGTTGAGAAAAACCCGATTTTGAAAGGGTCTAAGTACATTTTTCTTAAGAACCGTGAAAACCTTACTGCCTATCAAAAACAACGACTTGAAGGCATTCAGCTTAGTGGGCTTA
>CAIQUS010000065.1 GCA_903875045.1 uncultured Bacteroidales bacterium | reverse complement strand
GCGAGATATACCACACCATGGGCTATCCTCTCAATTTTGATGAGTTTGGCGGAGGATTTATCTACGGATTGAATGATGATAAAGTTGCTGTTGGCCTGGTTGTCGGGCTGGATTATAAATACCCGACTTTTGACACACACGATGCCATGCAGATTTGGAAAACCACTCCATTTGTCTCTAACATCCTGAAGGGAGGTAAATTAGTGGAATATGGCGCCAAGACCCTGCCCGAAGGAGGATATTATGCCATTCCCAAATTGTACGTCGATAATGCCATGATCGTGGGCGACAGCGCAGGCATGCTTGCTATGCCGGCACTAAAAGGTGTGCACATTGCCGTCAAATCAGGAATGCTTGCGGCACAGACCGCTGCCGTTGCATTGGCAAAAAAAGACACATCTGAAAAAAGTCTTCAGCAATACGAGGTCCTGGTCAATAAAAGTTGGATCCGCCAAGAATTGTACCCGGTCAGAAATTTCAGACAGGGATTTGCAAAAGGATTGATTTTAGGAGGAATTCAATTTGGCATGCAACTGATCACGGGTGGTGCAGGATTCTTTGGCAGGCTTAGATCTCATCCCGATTCTGACACTACGCTGAAACTCACTGAACTTACAACGAAGCCATTTAAGGAAAGGTTTAAAGGGCAACTGGAATTCGATAAAGTGCTCACATTCGATAAAGCAACAGATATCTATTATTCAGGAGTTCACCATGATGAGCAACAGGTTGTGCATCTTCAAATAAACGATCAGGAGAACTTTGACGCAGTAAACATAGCGCAATACGAGGCAGCTGAGCAATTTTTTTGTTCGTCGGAAGTGTATGAGATCCATACGAACAAAGCAGGCAAGAGAGAGCTTCGTATCCATGCTGAGAATTGCATGCATTGCAAGACCTGCGATATCAAATCCCAGGGAAAAGGAATTACCTGGGTGGTGCCAAATGGCGGCAATGGTCCTGAATTTCAAAATATGTAATTGTGAAAAGATAATTTGACAATGGGATTGACTATAATAAGTTTGATAAAACAAGTTCCACTGCCCAGCGAAATGCGGATGGGTGAAGACGGGCTAATGGACCGGACGAAGGCAAAATCGATCGTTAATATTGACTGTTCGTTCGGACTTGAAGCGGGGTTGCAACTGAGGAAGCAATATCCCGATGCCAGGTTGATCGTATGTTCAATGGGGCCGGGTTCATTTGAGGCATCGCTCCGTACAGCTATTTCAATGGGTTATGACGAAGCATACCTTCTGTCGGATCGTAAATTAGGTGGCAGTGATACCTATGCTACCGGTCTCGCGATCGCTACCATGCTGAAGCACCTGGGATTCACCAAAGATTCGAAGGATCCTTTTATAATTTTAGCCGGTCGGCAAACAAGTGATGGAGATACTGCACATGTTCCATCACAGGTAGCCGAACGTATTGGAATTCCCCAGGCCACATTTGTAGAGCGAGTGAATGCTGATACCGCAGGCAATGTAATTGCGAAAAGGATCATAGAAGGCGGATACCAGATGCTGAAACTGCCCATGCCTTGTGTTATATCGCTGACTCCGACCGGAATTCCTCCCCGCAAGCCATCCTTAAGCGGAGCTGTCAGGGCACGTGCACTGAAGATCACGACCTTTGGAATTGCCGACATCGGGTTGGGAACTGAGAAAATTGGCCTTAACGGATCACCGACCATCGTTTCCAAAGTTGTTAACATTGTAAGTGAACGCCCGCCGATAATTATGTCACAGGGGCATAATGAAGCATCCCTGGTTGATAGTATGATCGCCAACTTTAAAAAAGGCGGTAACGTTTTGGTTAAAAAAGAGCTGCAAGATAAAAAAGAGGTGGAACGAACGGATTTCCCCGAAAAGGACCCACGGGAAGGAGCCCGGGGAATTTTCACCTGGGCCGAAGTGACCAATGGAAAGATCTCAAGGCCTTCGCTTGAGTTGTTAACTCCTGCAAGGAACCTGGCCACCCAGTTAGGTCACGACACGAAAGTCATAACGGTCATCATTGGAAAGAATATACGGCCTTTTGCTCAAGCCCTTATTGAACATGGTTCTGACGAAGTTATCCTGGTGGAAAACGATAAACTGGAAGAATATCTCGTTCTGCCATTTTCATCCATTTTTGCCCAAATCATCCGGGAAAGAAAACCTGAAATTGCGCTTTTTGCGGCAACCACTTCCGGACGGGAACTGGCTCCCAGGATTGGGATGAAAACCGATAGCGGAGTTACCGCAGATTGCACAGGCCTCGAAATTGGGGAGTACGTTGATAAAAAAGAGAAAGTGATCTATACCCCCATCCTGGAATCACGCAGGCCAACGTATGGTGAAAGTAAACTTGCAACGATCCTTGGTTTTGTCTGTCCACAGATTTCGACAGCCCGTGCCGGTACATTTGAAGTTCCCAAAGTTGTTGCAGGAAGAACAGGCATCATCTCAAGTTTTGATCCAGTTC
>CAIQUS010000064.1 GCA_903875045.1 uncultured Bacteroidales bacterium | reverse complement strand
GCCTGCCGGTGGCCCCGCATAGCCAAAGTTTAAGGTAAACAGTGTGGTGTTGTTGGGCAGGGCGATCCCCGGATCACAGGTATAGCTTAATATGAACGTACCGGGGATGGTTCCGTTGGTGAAGCTGCCGGTGATGGCGGGGTTCAGGTCAACGCCCTGGTAGGCCAGGATGGCCGGATCATAGGTCAGGGTCAGTGATATGCCGCCGACGTTGTTGAAATTGTTCACTTTTACCGGAACTGCGATGGAGGATGACGGGCAGGTGGTGACGACCGGCGCGGTTGTCACAGGGGCACACGCGACCGGGTTCACCGTCACGCTCCCGTTGATGAAGTAGCTGCCAAACGGGTCTTTGTTGTAGGCAATCCCCTGCGGGGTGGAATATTCGTTGTCTTCCACGGGTGTTTCGGTCCAGTGCAGGAAAGAGGTTCCGCCTGCTGGTGGCCCTGCATAGCCAAAGTTTAAGGTAAACAACGTGGTGTTGTTGGGCAGGGCGATCCCCGGATCACAGGTGTAACTTAATATGAATGTACCGGGGATGGTGCCGTTGGTGAAGCTGCCGGTGATGGCGGGGTTCAGGTCAACGCCCTGGTATGCCAGGATGGCCGGATCATAGGTCAGGGTGAGGGATATGCCGCCGACGTTGTTGAAATTGTTCACTTTTACCGGAACTGCAATGGAGGATGACGGGCAGGTGGTAACGACCGGTGCGGTGGTAACAGGAGCGCATGTGCCGGGGGTTACGGTGACACTTCCGTTGATGAAATAGCTTCCAAACGGGTCTTTGCTGTAAGCAATCCCCTGTGGTGAGGAATACTCATTGTCTTCCACCGGTATTTCCTTCCAGGTAAGGGAGGATGTTCCGCCCGACGGAGGGCCGGCATATCCGAAATTGAGGGTAAACAGGGGCGTGTTGTCGGGCAGTCCGATCCCCGGATTGCAGGTGTAACTCAGGATAAACGTTCCCGGAGTGGCGCCATTGGTGAAACTTCCTGCAATAGCGGGATGCAGGGTTACGCTGGTAAACGACAGGATCGCGGGATCATAGTTCAGCGTGAGAGAAATTCCCCCGACATTGTTGAAACCGGCCACCGTGACCGGAACACTGATGGGGTTGCCATTGCAGACCGTCATGGTCCCGGCGGTGGTAACGGGCCCTGTCGTGGCAAAGGCAACACTGCTGAAAAGGAAGCAGGCGATGAGTAAAGCGTAAATTGTTTTCATGTGGCTGGTATTTTATATTCTGATATTTCTTGTTTGTTCTGCTTTTTAAATTGGGTCATTGCCGGGGGGCTTACCGGACTAACAACTTTAACACAGTATTCTCCCCATCCACGGAAATCCCGACAAAATAAAACCCGGGTTTCAATCCGGCTATATCCAGGGTGATTTCATTTTTTTCACCGGGTGCAGTGACCGTATACTTGTCCATCACCCTTCCATCGGAAGCGGTGACAGTTACCTTAACACTTCCCCTCATCTGTCCGTTGCACCTGATCTTCACCTGGTCATGGGCGGGATTTGGAGAAAGGCTGAATTTCTTTTCAATATTTTCATGGATCCCGACGAGTACGCCGACAATTTGCGAAGTGTCGGAACTGCAGCTGTTCAGGGTAACGATATCGTAATACATCCCGCTGGCGGTGGCGATGATGCTCTGCCCCGTGGCGCCCGGGATGGCCGTATTGTCCCTGTACCACTGGTTTCCGCAGCAAACGCTTGATATGAGCGTATAGTCGATGACCGTAATTTGCGGGGTTGCAGGGATCTGGGACACAAAAACAACAGCAGTACCCGAAGTTGGTCCGCTGCAATGTGCATCCTGCAGGTCCACCAGGGTATAGGTGCCCGGGTTGCCGGTGATGATATAATACGGTGTGGTGTACTGGTTGAATACCGTGATGGAGTTGATCCCGTTGGTATAGGTGAACGTCCATGGAGGCGTACCGGTCAGGTCCACCCGCAATGTGGCGGGATTTGCATTGCCGCACAGGGTGTCGCCTCCCGAGAGGATGGCAGTGGGCAGTGCCGATACAGCCAGGTTCACCGACCCGTTCACCGTGGTAAAGCCATCATGAACAACCACCTGGTAGAGTGTATTTGCTGCCGGGGATACCAGCGGGTTTGCCTGTGTGGAACTCCAGGGTGGCGTACCGGCCGGAATGCTGCTCCACTGGTAGGTATAATTTCCTGAACCACCCCCGGCATTGGACCAGAGCTGGGCATATTCCCCGACGCAGATGCTGCCCGGAACTGCAGCCGGGTTCAGGCTGAGCGGGCCGCCGGTGATGGCAACCACCTTGTCGTCGCCGGAATGGCAGGTTGAGGAGGACTGGTTTGTCACCACCACCGTAAAGAGGGTGGTGGAGGTCAGGATGACCGTTTGAGGGTTCTGCACATTCGGGTTGACCAGCAATGCTTCGGGCGACCAGTGATAAGTGTATGTTCCGGCACCCCCCGATGCTGCATGAAGCGTGGTGCTGGTGCCGTAATTGATGGTGGTGTCGTTGCCGGCGTTGGCATAGGGGAGCGTATTCACCGCCACCTGGAGTTGCGAGGATGGGCCGTTACCGCAGGTGTTGAACCCGGATACGGTGACATTTCCTGAAGCGGAGCTGCCGGAATAATCAACAAGGATCGAATTTGTGTTCTGCCCGCCGGCGATGGTGGCCCCGGTTGGTACTGTCCAGGTATAGCCTGTTACATTGGCCAGCGGTGCAATGCTGTAGGCCACCCCTGTCTGCCCCTGGCATACCGAATTACTCCCGGTGATGGTGCCGGGGGTTCCTGTTCCGCCGCAGATGTACCCGTTGATGAAATACGTTGAAGCGGGAATATCGTTCAGTACATTTCCCAGCGGATCGGCATACTCGCAGGATGATCCGTTGTCAAACCATGTGAGCGGTGTATTTCCGCTTGTATAAGTGAAACTGAGTGTCATGATGGTCGTTCCGTCGGGCAGGGTGCTTCCTGATCCGTACCACCCCATGCTGATCCGGTGGAAGCCGTTTCCAAGGTCCATATCACCGGCTAAAAAGTTTGATAACAGCGGGTTCGGCGTGCCCTGGGTGAAATGAACCACCGACCAGTCGTAGTCAAGGCTGAGGGAAACCGCCCCGATGCTGGTAAACCCCGTCACCGTGATCGGAACATTGACTGTGCCGGGCAATGCCCCCGATATGGTCGTACAGGTGGTAACAGGGGCATTCTGGGCAAATGAGACCAGGCCCGTCAGACCCGGCAAACAGATGGCCACCGTTAAAATGTATATGTAAAATTTCTTCATCACTTATTTTGGGGTGTTGTATGAATCATTTTTTAATTTATTTCTATCATTGTTCTGACCTGTTAAGGACAACTTTAATGGTTTTAGACAATCTGAGCGCGTTGGAATTCAGCATGATGGAGGCCATATAGATCCCGGGGACCAGCTTATTCATATCTAGTGGAACTGAAAAACTCCCTTTGTTACGGGGTTCATCAACCAGTTTTGCCACCAGGTGACCTGTTACATCAGTAAGTTGAAGGATGACATGGCCATCTTCCGGCATATAACAGGTGATTGTAGCTAAATCATTGAAAGGATTGGGATAACATTTTATTGTCAGGACCCCGGATGAAGGTATTCCATCAAAGCCATTCACAGAAAATTCAACTTCATTCACGCCCAGGATAACATCCTGCATGACCTTATAGTTTTCATCAGCCAGTTCATTGAGGCGGTCATCCACAAGTTCAAGGATGATCCGGTCGCCATGGCCGAATTCCCGGGTTGTTTTGCCCTTGATTGTCAGCAACTCGTCATTGAATCCAATATGCTGAGGTTGCAGGGAATTCCATCCTATTCTCAATTCGCCGTCACTGGCCGACCATGACAGGCCATCTGCAGGGTCTTTCATGGTCACTCCTGTCACTTCCATCAGATTTGCAGGGAATTTCAGGATCAGCGACACCGCACCTACACTGGCAGGTTGTATCATCCTAAGTTGAAATTGAACAACGTCCCCGGCTCCGGCCCTGGTTGTCTCATAGTAAAGCAGGTGCAGGGATGAAATGGAACTTCTTGCCGGGGTCACCGGGACATAACTGCCATTGAAATCACCAATGATCTGAGCCAGAAGATTCACCGTCACATTGTTTGAACAAGTTACCTGGATCTGGTTTTCTGATGCATTGGGATCGCTGTTGTTCTGGATGATATCTCCTGATTTCCAGCAGACCCAGGGGGATCCGGAAGTCTGGGTTCTGTCGAAAGGGGTTCCGGAGACGAAATAATTCTGAATTTTCAATGCATCCGTTGCATTGATGAAATTGTTGTCTGATACATCGCCCGACATGAACTTCACATGTTCAACGGAAGTTTGGTTGGCGCTCCAGTAATTCACCTGTGCAGCATCCGTAGAGTTGATGTCGCCAACCGGTTTGCCGATTCCGGCCAGTCTAAGTGTATAGGTTCCGGCACTCAGGTATGGGAATGAATAATTTCCGTTGCTGTTGGTATTGGTAATCGCACCGGTTTCTGATATTCCAAGCGTAGCCTGCGACAAGGGTGTGCTTTCAGCATTATTGTAATTCAAGGTGCCGCTGACAGTATAATAGGGACCACCTGATAAACTCATGATCACATTGGATGAGGCGGACGCTGAACAGGAGTTCGCATTGGTTACAGTCACTGTGTAAATACCTGCGCTAATGGCGGTTGCATTGGAAATTACCGGATTTTGCAATGCAGATGCAAACCCGTTCGGACCACTCCAGGAATAACCGGGCATGCCACCGGGGCCACTGGAGAGCGACAGGGTTGAACCGATAATTACAGGTGAGTTGGTAGCAGCTGTTGTTGCAGGCAAAGCCGATGGTGCAGCTGTGCCGGATCCGGCCGGACTTGTAAAGCCGTTCACGGTTTGAGTGACGGAGTAAGAACCTGCCGAAGTTACCGTAATGGAAGCCGTGGTTGCCCCCGTGCTCCATAAAAGGGTTCCGGTAAAATTGGTTGCCGATAAAGTTGAGGAGCCGCAATTGTTTGCCACATTCACCACCGGTGCCGCCGGGATCGCAAGCAGGTTGTCAATAATGGCAATTTTTATGCTTTGTGTGGAATTGTCGCATGTCGCCCAGATCGGCCTGACGATGTTGTTATAAGCGGCAATATTGGTGTAATCGCCAAAGAAATTGGACCCGGTCGGGCAGTTGTTCGGTGTAAACGGGGTCTGGCTGATACGCATGTTTTCAAAAGTGGATCCGCCATCTGTGGAAACTGCCATGTAAACATCCGTCTGGGTGTCGTTGTAATTCCTGCGGTCATAAAAAACGATGTAAATGAACCCGGTTACCGGGTCAACGGACATCCAGGTGAAAAACTGCTGTTTTCCTGGTGGGTCATTGTTCACCCTCACCTTTGGCTGCCATGTACTTCCCTGGTCCGTGGATTTGATAAACCATACATCCGTGTCGGATGCGCCGTTCCGCTGGTCACTCCAGTTAATGTAAACATTGCCCTGGTATGGGCCGTTGCTCAGGTCGCAGCAGGTCACCGGGAGCCCGTTCGCGCGGTTGATCCCGGGAATGGCAAAATCCCAGCCACCGGGAATGTCAGAGACGAATATATTTTCATTCACCCAGGTCGCGCCTTCATCAAGTGAGCGGTTGAAGATCAGCCCGAGGGGGCCGGCCCAGGAAACATAGATCTGCCCGTTCGGTCCTACTGCCGGAACCGCCCCTTCAACGGTATTCCCGCTGTCGATGCAATCACCCCCCTTCCGGCTGATCCGTTTTGGCGAACTCCAGGTTATTCCGTGGTCGGTTGATTTCGTGAACAGGATCCTCGTGCTGTCCAGGGGATTGGATGTTCCATAGTTATCGAACTCAGTCCACGTGACGTAAATGTTGTTATTGGCCCGGTTCACTACGGCCCACTCCTTATCCTGTCGTTTGGGATAGCTATTTAGTCCGAAAAATGTGCCGGATGACCAGGTTTGTCCGCCGTTGGTTGATTTCTGGCAGATCATACGGTCAATCCACCATCCCGGGGAGGATGGGTAAGAGAGGTGGAAAAAATAAAATGTATTGCTGGTGTCCACAACGATCACAGGATCGCCCCAAACGCCCCAGGGACTGGACAAACTCCCCGTACCCCATGTCAATCCTCCATTATTGGAATAAAAAAACCTGTTGTTGTTGGCACCCCCAACCATCTGGTTCACATTTTTTGGATTGATGCAGATGGAAGGTTCATTGATGTAACCAAGCGCCCATACCGTAACGTTCTGGAAGCCCGATTGCGCCTGGGTCATGGTCCAGGCCAGGATAAAAAGAACAAATGGAAGGAAGACTTTAAGCAACATTTGATTGGGGTGTTTTAGGGGTATTTCAATTTCTTTTAATCACTTCATTCATTTTAATGGCATTCACGTAACGAAGTTCCACCATCCGTGGCTCATAAAATTCAGCTGAGCCGGTATTTTTCCAGGTAAAATATTTTAAAGCGAGGTAAACAAATCTCTCCGTGTTTTCGGGCTGACCTTTGAATGAAATCACAGCCTTGTAAAGGGAACAACCAAAACAGGAATCACGAACGAATATGGTTTCTTTGGCGGACAGACGGGAAATCTCAATCGTGTTTATCGATTGAAGCGGCAAAAGTTGTTTTCCCTTGCCTGAGAAATAGTCGTCTTTACCAGGCAAATATGTAAAGCAGGGTATTTCTGTCGTTCCGTCGGGGGTGCTGATCCAGGTAAATTCAACGGGCTTTCTCTCAATGATGATCGTTCCTTTGAGCTCACCTGACAAGCCGGCCTGGCACAGTGAATAAGCCGGTACCAGGAGAATAAAAAAAAGAAGGTAAATATGTTTAATCATGACAGATGTTCGTTTTCTATAATCATCGTTTTACAGGATTCATCGTTCAGCAAAGTTTCAGTGTGTTTAATTATCTGTCGCAATTGCATTTACAGTGCCATTGATGAATACGGTTGCATTGGTTTTTGCAAATACAATTTTCCAGAACGTCTCTGAATAGGGACCCCCTGAAATTGAAGCATTGTTGGGGCCGGTGAAGTTGACCGTGCTGTTCCCAAAGTTAAATGTGCCGGAATTTGACCAGTTGCCTTGAATGAACAGGTTTCCTGCCCCGGTAAATGTAAGTGAAGAGCCGGCATTGATGGAAAGGTCTCCGGTTACGGTCATCTGGGCGTTGCCTTCCATGGTGACGTTTTTGCAAAGAGCCCCGATGTTAAGGCCTGTGGCCAGGAGTGGCCAGTTTGGGGCAGTGGTTGGTATTACCACGTAAGCATAGGCAGGAGGAACCATGAAATTCTGCCAGTTGGAACCGGTGAACCAGTCGTTGGAGGTAATGCCCGTCCATTGTCCGAGTGTTCCGGCAGCAAGGTAGTTGGTCCGGATCCTGATCGAGGAACCCGTTCCCCTGGTGGCAACCAGCGTAACCGTGTACATGCCCTCCGCGGTAAAGCGTACCTGCGGGTTTTGGGAAGCAGCCGTTGTGCCGTTGACGAAATAGTATGTTGACGGGCTGAGGGTCCAGTTCCAGCCAGTGGGCCCGCCGGTGGTTTGATCGTTCAGGGTGAAGGTCGTGTTCAGGTCGCCGAAGGCAATGCCTGCCGCAAATTCGGCAGCCAGCGGATTTGGTCCGGCATACCCGTTGATGTAATAGGAAGACTTCGGTACATCATACAGCGAAGGTCCGGTGCCACTTTCTGCATACCGGCATGAGGAGCCGTCGTCAAACCATGCCAGCGGAGAAGCCCCGCCATTGTATGTGAAAACCAGGTTTACGAGGGTACTGCCGTCGGCCAGCGATGCGGCGCTCCCTGTCCAGTTCAGCACGATGCGTCCCAGTCCCGCTGCTGATGCGGTAAAGGTGCCGCCTATTGACGGAACCAGTGCGGCACTCTGCCAGGTCAATACGGCCGGATCATAATCCAGGGTGAATGAAAATAACCCGATGCCGGAAAAATGAAATACCTTCAGGGGAACCGTAACCTGCTGGCCCGGAGTTGCAGTAACATTGGATGCAGCGATCTGCGGGGCGGTATGCGATGCAACCAGGCCATCGATGTAAAAGGTTGATTTCGGAAGATCGTAAAAAGCATTTCCGGCGGCATCATTGAACCTGCATGACGTTGCATCTGTGGTGATCCATGTAAGCGTCGAGGTGCCGGTAAGATATGCGAAATTCAGATTGGCAATATAGCTCCCGTCCGGGAGGGTTTGTGATGCGGGACCTGACCACGACATCACCACTTTCCTTTTTAAACCCGACGGACTGTCTGTTACCGTAAGCCAGCTGCCGATGGCCGGGTTTGGTGAAAAACTGCCGTAGGTCATCACAGCGGGGTCATATTCAAAGGCCAGGCTGAACGACCTGATATTGGCGAATTTTTTGACCAGTACCGGCAGTGAGATCCCGCCCGGAGCCGGGTTGTTTGTTTTAACCGGCAGCCAGACCTGCGGCGCGGTTTGCGGGTAAATGGCCCCGTTTTTATAGTAGTCGGCGGTTGGCGAGTCCAGAAGCGCATTCGCTTGCGCATCGGCATATTCGCACGACGAGCCGGTCTCCAGCCAGTCAAGTCCGGAATAACTGCCATTTGTATTGGAGTAGATGAAATTGACGGTGGCCACCGTGCTGCCATTGGGGAGGCTGGCAAGACCAAACCACGAAATGGTGACGATCATCTTGCCGTTCGGTCCCAACTGGGTTCCGGCATTGAAGGTGCCCGACAATCCCGGGTTCGGCGTGCAATTCTGGAAACTAAGCACGGATTGATTGTATTCAAGTGTAAGTGACATCGCCCCGATGGAGGTGAAATTGTTCACCGTAACCGGTACGGCAACGATCCCGGGTACCGGGTTGCTGATCACCGGCGCCATGGTGATCGGTGCGCCGCGGTTTGAAATGCCGCCGTTGATGTAATAGGATGACTTCGGCGTGTCGTTGAGGATCACGTAGGATCCGCCTGTATATTTTGTGTACTGACAGATATTGCTGCCTGTGTAATACCAGTTTAGTGCGGAAGTTCCGGAAAAATAGGTGAAGGTGAGATCAAGGAGATGTGTTTCATCCGGGAGGGTTACTCCCCCGGGTGTTTGCGGCCAGGTAATGACGATCTTGCCCAGGGTGCCGTTCACCGAATTCACCACCGACACCCCGGGGAAAGAGGGGTGGGGGGCGGCATTCACATAGCTGACCAGGTTGGCCTGGTATCGCAACGTAAGGGTGAACGAGCCGATGCTGACAAAATTCTTCACTGTAACCGGGACGGACACACCTCCTGGTGTGGTGGTGGCATTCGTGATCATGCCGACCGACGTGACCGGGGCATTTTCAGACCTCAGGCTGACCGATGTGAAAAGGGAAATGAATACCAGAAGATTTGCAATAGTTTTCATGTGGGGTGTTTCTATCTATTGTCCTGTCTATTTCTTATCGTTTTTACCGTTAAGGCGCAAAGGCGCTATCTGAATGTGGTTTTAGCGTCTTTGCGTCTTTACGGTGATTTTTTTTTAATGCTCATCAGGTTATCTGTTTCTTACCAGCTTTATGGTTTTAACTATCCCGCCGCTGTTGTTTCTGAACGTTATCGTTGCAATGTAAATACCAGGCTGCAGTGAAAAACCGTCCAGATTCACAATATGCATGCCGCACAACTCATTTTTGTCCACCACCGTAAGCAGGGTTTGGCCAAGCATGCTGTTGATCTTTAGGGTCACATGGCCTTCAGCCGGCAGGGTATAACTCAGGGTCGTTTGATCTTTGAAGGGGTTTGGATGGCTTACCAGTGCAATGGAGGAGGCATTTAACGGCTCCACCGTTCCATTGGTTGAAAATTCAAGCACATCCACGCCAAGCAAGGCATCCGGTATTACCGCGAAGTTGCCGTCGGCCAGTTCATTCAGCGAGCTGGCAGCCAGTTTGATCCTGATCGCATCACCCGGGCCGAAGGTTTCCGACGTTTTCAGTTGAATCACCAGCAGGTCGCTGTTGGCCTCAAACGATGATGGGGCCGGTGAATACCAGCCAATCCTCAGTTCTCCGTTTTTGGCTGCCCAGCTGAGATCGCCGGTGCTGTTGTTCATGGTCACACCGGTCACTTCCATCAGATCCATGGGGAAATCCAGGATGAGGGAAACAGCGCCTACGGTGGAAGCATGTTTCAACGTTAGGGGCAGTTCAACGGCTTCGCCGGCGCCTGCCTTCCTGGTTTGCTGGCTTACTAAACCGATCGAAGCGTTTGCACTCTTGGAGGTGCCCGGTGTAAACCCACCGTTGAAGTCACCGTTGACCATGGCGTACAACCCGTAATTGACCACATTGGCGCCGCTTATGGTAACATGGAATTCCAGTGGTTTGCTGGCAGGATCCCAGTTGCTGTTCACCGTGAATCCGGCCGGCCAGCATGACCATGGTCCTTTGTCAAACAGGTCGCCGTTCACAAAATGCCGCTGGATTTTCAGCGCATCGGTGCCATTAAGCCACAGGTTGTCGGCCACATCCCCGGCCAGGAATTTCACATATTCAATGGTGCCCGTCGTGGTTCCCCATGAGTTCACCTGGGCTGCATCAGTGGAGTTGATGTCATCAACCGGCTTGGTGATATTGGGGGTAAGGGTATAGATTCCTTCCGGGAGGTTTGCGAAAATGTAACTGCCGTCAATTGGCGTGGTATACGTTCTGTCCACTGACGGGGTGGTCGATTTTTGAACCCTGATCTGCACATTGCTCATGGGGGTCTCTTCCAGGTTGTGGTATTTCAGGGTTCCGCTGATGGTGTATGTCGGAGCAACCGCGAAGGTGGCGCTGCATGTGGTGCTGAGGGGTGCGCAACTGCTTGTGCCTGTCCAGGTCACAATGACTGATCCACCGCTGGCAGATGGTGCGCCGGTTCCATTGTTGGTAAGACTGACGGAGCATCCGCCTGATGCGCTGACCGAAGCCAGCCAGGTTGCATAGTTGGCATCAACCACTGCCTGGGTCTGTCCGGTCGGCTGGATATAATCGGGAGGGCAGGTCAGTGCGATGGCCCCGGGATCCGTGACGGTAAATCTCCGGGTGCATGTCTTTGTGACATCACAGGAACTGGTATAGGTCCAGGTAACATCCGTGAATCCGCCGCAAGCCAGGGGGGCTACCGGATTTGCAGGTGTCCTGGTGAATATCGGATTGCAGCCTCCCGAAACACTGACGGTGGTGAGCCATGTTGCGAAAGCTGCGTCGATGGCAGACTGGGCCTGACAGGCCGCTACCGTCAGATCGGAAGCGCAGTTGAAGACCACTGCCGGGGCAGGGGTCACGGTAAAGGTCTTTGTACATGAAGTTGGACCGCAGCTGGTGTTATAGGTCCAGATGACCGCAACGGATCCGCCGCAAATGGAAGGGGCAGTTGCAGGAGCGTTGTTTGTCAGAACACCGTTGCATCCGCCGCTGGCAGTGGTGGAGGCGATGAATGCCGCGTAGGCTGCATCTACCTGTGCCTGCGTCTGGCAGGCCGGAACAGTTATATCCGTGCCGCATGTGAAAACGACGGCCGGAGCAGCTGTTACGGTAAACGACCTGGTGCAGGTGGTGGTCAGCGGGGCGCAGGTGCTGGTGTACGTCCAGGTAACATTCACGGTGCCGCCGCATATGTTCGGCGCGTTCACCGGTGCATTGTTTGTCAACACCCCGTTGCATCCGCCGCTGGCGGTGGTGGAGGCGAGGAATGCCGCGTAGGCTGCATCTACCTGTGCCTGCGTTTGGCAGGCGGGTACCGTTACATTGGTGCCACAGGTAAAGACCACGGTCGGCGCATTTTCCACGGTGAAAGTTTTTGTGCAGGTACTGGTAACATCACAGGAAGTGGTGTAATTCCAGGTTACTGTTGTGAATCCTCCGCCGAAGGGAGGTGCAACAGGCGAAGCAGGTGATGTTGATAAGATGCCTCCGCACCCGCCGTTTGCGGTGGTTGTCAGGAGCCATGCCGCAAATGAAGCGTCGATCATCGCCTGGGTCTGGCCGGTTGGTTCCGTTTTGTCGATGGCACAGGTGAACGACACGGCCGGGGCTGCAGTAACGGTGAATGTTGAACTTTTTACGACATTGGCTTCGCAGGTGCTCGTTGCAGTCCAGGTAACCGTCACGGTTCCGCCGCATGCGGCCGGGGCCGATACGGCATTGTTGGTCACGCTGAGCGTACATCCGCCACTATAGGTAGCAGTTCCGAGCCAGGTGGCAAACTTGGCGTCGATGGCGGCTTGTGTCTGGCAGGCAGCTTCGGTGGCTGCAACCGGTGCGGTCAGCACCACAGCCGGGGCATTGGGAACGGTAAAGGTCTTTGTGCAGGTAACCGGCACTTCACAACCGCTCGTTATTGTCCAGATGACTGTTTTCGATCCGCCG
>CAIQUS010000063.1 GCA_903875045.1 uncultured Bacteroidales bacterium | reverse complement strand
GCAACGACTTATTACAGGCAAAATCAATCATCATCATCTGGGTGCGGAACCCTTACAACCAACACTGTTACAATCACTGTAAGAGCGATGTTTGTCCCGGGATCGGCTTCATCCAGCCAGGCTATCTGTTACAATACAGCCCCATCTTCGTTAATCGCCACAGCTCCTACGGGAGGAAACACCCCGTACAGTTACCAGTGGGAGAGTTCAGTGGATAATGTGAACTTTACCTTGGTTAGCGCAGCGACGACATTAACCTATTCACCTGGTGCTTTGAGCGCAACAACATATTACAGGCAAAATCAATCCTCGGCCTCAGGGTGCGGGACATTAACTACCAACACTGTTACCATCACCGTCAGGGGAATGTTTGTTCCGGGATCGGTTTCATCCAGCCAGTCTATCTGTTACAATACTGCCCCTTCTGCCTTAATTGCAACGGCTCCAACGGGAGGAAACACCCCGTATAGTTACCAGTGGGAGAGTTCGGTGGATAATGTGAACTTTAGCCCTGTCAGCGGGGCGACGACATTGACCTATTCACCAGGCGTTTTGACCGCAACAACCTATTACAGGCAAAATCAATCATCAGCCTCAGGATGCGGGACATTGAACACCAACGAAGTCAATATATCCATCAACCCGAATCTGCCCGTCGGAGTGTCAATTTCAACATCATCCAACCCTGTTTGTCTCGGATCTGAAGCTCTCTTCCTGGCCATACCCGAAAATGGAGGATCATCACCTGGATATCAATGGCATGTAAACAGTACAAATGTTCCTGGAGCTACCAGCAACACCTATTCGTATGTTCCGGCAAACCAGGATGAAATCATCTGCGTACTGAATTCAAATGCTTTATGTGCTATTGGTAGTCCTGTATCTTCAGACCCCCTGACGATTACGGTAAACCAAAATCTTCCGGTAAGTATATCAATAGTTGCCTCTGCAAACCCGGTAGGACCAGGTACGATGGTATCATTTACGGCAATCCCGGTAAATGGTGGCATATCCCCATCATTCCAATGGAAGGTGAACTCAATAAATGCCGGCTCCAATAGTGAAATATTTTCCTATATTCCGGCGAATGGAGATACCATAACGTGTGTTCTGTCTGCAGTAAATCAAAATTGTATGACCGGAAACCCGGCATCATCAAATATATTGATCATGACGGTCACTGGCATTAACTCAATTATTACTGTGAATGGCATTGTTACAGGCACTATGTGCTATAATGCAACGCAAACAATCAATGTAGCAGGGAATGGAACTATTTTTACTGTCCAGCCCGGAGGTAGTGCTACCATGATCGCCGGACAGAATATCATCTATTTTCCCGGAGCTAAAGTTGAACCTGGCGGATACCTGCATGGCAAAATCAACCCTGGTGGTCCCTTTTGTGGCGAATTGCTCCCTTCCATTGCAACGGTGGTAACCGATGAAGATGATTTGACTGCCACCCCTGACAAACATTATTTTAAGGTCTATCCAAATCCTGCCATTGATATTCTTACACTGGAATTGACCGGAGTTGCAGATGTTGAAACTTTCAGGGTTGAAATTTATAGTATGTGGGGAGAGAGAATTCTGGATAAAGTGTTCACAAAAGGAAGAAAACAGAAGTTTTCACTCGCGTCAAACCCTGTGGGAATATATTTTATCCGGATGGTAATGGAAAATAAATCAGAAACGGTCAGGATCATTAAACAGAATTAATCCCATGAAATTCCATGATTCTTTGCCATTCAGGCTCATGTCAGCTTGTACAATGCGAAAAACTCCCCTGCACCGTTTGGAGAGTGAGTGAAAGAAAGAGTTTGGTAATTAACAATGATTCTTCTAAAACCCGCGTCACTGTTAAATTCTTAACAAAAAAAGATAGAAAATATTACTTGACTTCGGCTTTTAAATTCATTACTTTTACTGGCTGAATATAAGAATGCACCGCCTTTATTTTTAAGAACAGGGCTGTGTGTTGTGTTTTAATTGATTTTATCCATAAAAACCAATCCTATGAAATCAAATTTTATGAATGTTGTTTATAACGCTTTCCGTTTAAATAAAGTAAGATGGATTCTCTTGCTTTTTTCTGTCTTTTCATCCTCGCTGGGTTTCTCACAAGTTTGTATCTCCGGTGATGGATCTTTGCCGAATCCCTCTGCCATGCTCGAAGTGAAATCACTGAACCGTGGTTTCCTGTTGCCCCGTATGACTTTTGCAACCAGGCCCGCTGCCCCTGTTACAGGCCTTGCAATCTATCAGCTTGATGGAAGTCCCGGTATCTATTACTATGATGGCGCTGCCTGGCAGAAAATGAGTTTGGCAGCTTACGATTTTTGGTACCCGAACGGATCTGATATCTATTTCAACAACGGAAGGGTGGCAATCGGAACCGACTCCCCAAATAGCCACGGTTTAAATGTGGTTAATTATATTGACGGAAGAGCTGCCGTGAGAGGAGCAGATCAGAATATTCAGGGTCAGGTCATTTATGCAGAAGGCTATCTTGGATTGCTGAACCCTCCCAACTCTGGGATTGGACTGCCAGCTGTCCCCGCTGTAGTGAATATAGGGGTACTTGGAACAAAATACAATGCCGGTAATAATGGAGCTGCAGTTTATGGTTGGAACAATGATGCAAACTCCACAAATTATGGTGGTGTTTTCTTTTCCGATGGTGTAAATGTTTCATACGGGACGAACTACGGCGTTTATTCCGTTGCGCGCAATGCCATAACAAACTATGCAGGATATTACAACGCCGATGGAGCATACAATCAGGGTACCAACTATGGGGTGTATTCCATTGCAAAAAACGCCAACCAGAACTTCGCAGGCTTCTTTAAAGGAAGGGTGTCGGTAGAAGGAAATAGCGGGAGTACCTCCGGACTTGATACGGTACAAACAGTTTTTACTGCTACAGTTAAACACATCAAATCAACTGATACCAAAGCCATTTATGGGGTATCAGAGCCACAGCCCGGCTGGGGGATCGGAGTTTCCGGACAAGGTGGTTATCGCGGACTGTCTGGTTTTGGCAACGGAGAAACCACTACCGGCTGGAGTATCGGAGTTTACGGATTAGCCACTGGTTCTGCCGGAACAAGGGTTGGAGTTTATGCGGATGCTTATGGAGGAACAACCAACTGGGCAAGCTATTTCCTTGGCTCCAATTACATGAGCGGCGACCTTCGCATCGGAACAACAACTGCTGCTACCGGCTATATCCTCTCTGTCAATGGTAAAATTGCATGCGAAGAGATCCTGGTGCAGGATATGACCGCCTGGCCCGATTATGTGTTTAAAAACGATTACAAGTTGATGAGCCTCGATAACCTCGAGCAAAGTATCAAAGAAAATGGACATCTGCCCGGCTTTCCTTCAGCCCAGGAAGTTGAAACCAACGGCATCCACCTTGGAACCATGCAGAAACAGGTAGTTGAAAAGGTCGAGGAGTTAACCCTCTATACCATCGAACAAGGCAAAATGCTTCAGGAACTTAAAAAAGAAATTGATGCCCTGAAAGCAGAAAATGCAGAACTGAGAAAAGCCATCAGAAAATAGTTAGTTTCTTGTCCGGATTGTTTTCGCAATTTTCAATCGTATCATGCAAAATATTCTGAAAGCAAATCCTAAAACTGAGAAATGATGAAGAAAAAACGCTATTATATATATATGTTGATGTTATTGTGTTCGATAACCTCAACCTACGGTCAGGACAATCCGTCGGAACTTAGGCGCACAACCGAAGAGCAGGCAGCTTACGAGAAAACCAAACCACTGAACCCGGCAAAGATTGCCCCTGAAACATTGGTTGATCCACGCATGATCACCGCGCAGGTCAGCCCCACCAACTGGAAACCTGTTATAACTCCCATGGATGAGAAGAAAAACCTTGAATTGATCCTGGTCGACAAAGTTAGTACGGATAATGTTGCTGCTCAGCCGGTCATTCCGGCAGAAAATCGCTCTCAACCCAAGCCACAAGAATCCCGGGAAAAAGTTATAAATTACCGGGATATGCAAGGGCCCAAAACACAACCGGATGCCCCGAAAGCTGGCAATGTTGACAATTACAGAAAGATCACTGGCTCAAAATCGCAGCCCCGGGGCGAAAAACCCAAACAATAAATGGAACATGCATGCTGGATGTATGCATGGTTTTCATGAATATAAAAGAGATAAATATGAGAAAAAATTTATATATTGTCCTGATATTCTTCCTCTTGCTGGGTTTTGGAAGGGTAGCAGGCCAGAATGGAATAACCGATATGTGGCTCAACCCCGGCACCGATGACTTTGCCACAATTCAAAAGAATGTAAATAACTATTTTATTGGAAAGGATAAAGGAAGAGGGTCAGGATATGCACAATGGCAACGATGGGAGTTTTTGGCTGGAAACCGTTTAACATCCGACGGTAAAGTAACCAATTGGGCTGCAAGAACCTGGGATGAATATAACCGCTATACCCTTGAATTGGCCCAAAAAGATGCAGGTGAAACGGATGCACCTAATGGCTATTGGTATTCAATTGGTCCTACAACGTACACAAATCTTGCCGGCTGGAACCCGGGTATTGGCCGGATAAACTGCATTACTTTTCATCCCACGCTTGCTAATACGTTCTGGGTGGGTACTCCCGCCGGAGGACTCTGGAAAACCATCAATGGCGGTACAACATGGACTCCTCTCACCGATGGCATGCCCGTGATCGGGGTATCCGGCATCGCGGTTGATTATACGAATACCAATGTAATTTATATACTAACCGGTGATGGCGATGCAGGCAACACCAAATCCATTGGGGTACTTAAATCCATTGATGGTGGGGAGACCTGGAATTCGACAGGGTGGACCTGGACAATCTACGACAATATCCGTGGCTACAAATTGCTCATGCATCCGACAAATCACAATATATTATTTGTTGTTTGCAGGGCAGATGATAACATTGCAAATGCAGGTATTTACAAATCAATCAATGGAGGGGTAAGCTGGACGCATGTCAAAACAAACCTGACTGTTCAGGATATCGAGTTCAAACCCGGTGACCCGACCATCATGTATGCATCTGGAGGAACTCAATTCCTTAAGTCAATTGATTCTGGGGATACATGGACAAGAATTTTGACAGGTATACCCGTCACTGCGGACAGAATGGCTATCGGGGTAACACCGGCCAATGCAAACTATGTCTACCTCCTTGCCGGGCCTTCAACTGCCGTTGGGGTCTTTGTTGGAGAATACTTGTCAACCAATAGCGGGACAAGTTTTCAAACCAGATCCACCACGCCGAATATCCTTGGATATGAAACCAATGGCCTGGACAACCAAAACCAGTCGTGGTACGATCTGGCCACCGCAGTTTCAAGAACCGATGACAGCCAAGTGATGATCGGAGGGATCAACACCTGGGCTTCATCCAACTGGGGTTCCAATTGGTCCATGACCTCCATGTGGGACAGCAGGGTTGCCGGATATGGCTATACCCATGCCGATATCCATGGACTCGAAATCAACCCGCTCAACAATTTCCTTTATTGCGTAAGCGACGGCGGGGTTTTCAGATCAACTGATTTTGGCACCACCTGGACGGATATCACAGCCGGCATTTCCATTACCCAATGGTATCGCATTGCAGGGGTTGAGAACACCTCAAACCTTATCATCGGCGGTACTCAGGACAATGGGTCGAACAAATGGACGGGAGGTGCCAATATGCAGCATTTACGGGGAGCCGATGGCGGGGATTGCATGGTCGATTTTACAAACACCAATATCCTTTATTGTACTTATAATGGTACCCTGATGAAATCCATCGATGGTGGTGCTACGTTTTTTTATATCCACCCTACTTATGATTATCTGCTTGCACCCTTTATCATGAACCCAAACGATCACCTTACTATTTACGGTGGGTATGCCAATGTGTGGAAAAGTACCAATGGCGGTTCAAACTGGGTAAACACCGGTGTCTCAGGCAGCAGTGCCATGGCGATCGGTACAAGTAACTCCCAGCGGGTATATGCTGCCAATGGATCCAGTATCTGGATGTCCGACGATGGAGCAGCCACATGGAATAGTATCGGTGCTGCATTACCAAATTATACCATCTCCGGAATTGCCGTCGATCCGAATTATTCCTTATCTGTTTTTGTTACATTCAGCGGGTTTACAGCCGGCCAGAAAGTATACCATTCAACAGATGCAGGTACCACATGGACCAACATCTCAGGAACCCTTCCGAATATTCCGGCAAATTGCATTGCATTTCAAAATACCAGTGGTGCCCCTGCCAATGCAATATATATTGGTACCGACATTGGTGTTTTTTACCGTGATGACAACCATACCGACTGGATTCCATTCCGGAATGGCCTGCCCACTGTACCTGTATTAGATCTGGAGATCGATGAAACCAGCGGCATACTTACCGCTGGTACCTTTGGCCGGGGGTTGTGGCGATCAGCCCTGTATTCCACCTGCGCCACCTTTTTGAGTCTCACGGTGGCCAACGACCCGAGTAACCCCAATTACACTGGTTACCAGTTCTATGAGGCCAGCACTAATGTGACTTCCTCCCGAACTATTACCGGAGGTTTGGGTACCGATGTTACGTACAAAGGCGGAACTTATGTAAAGCTAACCACCGGATTTCAGGCAAAAGCCCATAATCTGTTCCAGGCAAAACTTGGCCCTTGCAACCTGGGCGCCCCTGCTATTAACAAGGTCATCAAAGTTACTGGTACTTATGCAAACAAGGCGAATCCTGCCAGCCAGTGAACGAAGTCGAAATAAAAAAATAATTAGGTTTGTGTTGGATTAATTAATTATTACCGTATATTTGTTCGTTATAAAATCGAAACCATGAAAAAGAATCAGTATAAAGCAAATAAAAGGCTGTCTCTGTCAGGAGTTCTTATGTCAGCAGCACTGTTTTTTTCCATTTCAGCAGGATATTCACAGACCCCGGCAACGATTGTTACCACGGGAACCAAAGTGATTATTGAAGCTGGTTCCTCTTTGAATTCATCCGAGAATTTTGTGATGAATTCTGGTGCGACCCTTGATGTGCAGGGAACCCTTGTCCTAAAGAAAAACCTGGTCAATGGAAATGCCTCCGCCAATTCTCTCGGATCCGGGGCAGTTGTGTTTTCCGGTACAACCAGTCAATCCATCAGCGGCCCGAATGTTATTCAGAATCTCGAATTGAACAACTCCGCAGGCCTCAACGTTTTAAATGACACCAAAGTTAACGGGGTGCTCACACTGACCAGCGGGGTGGTTGCTCTGGGCTCCTCGCACCTTTTATTGGGGCCTGTTGCTTCAGTGGGTGGAACTCCTTCTGCCTCCAGTATGGTGGCTACAACAGGTGTCGGAGAACTCCGTAAAGAGTATACCGCTGCCGGTAGTTTTACTTTTCCTGTCGGCGATGTAACCGCTCCTGCAACTGAATATTCACCCGTCACAGTTAATTTTACCAGCGGCACTTTTGCATCAGGCAGCTATGTTGGCGTTGGTGTAGTTGATGCCGCATACCCAGGTACTGCAGGCAGTTACCTTTCGCGTTACTGGACAGTTACATCATCTGGTATTACCTCTTATCAATGCAATCCTGTCTTTACCTATGTCCCTGCAGATGTGACCGGAAACGAACCTGATATTTTTTGTTTTAAAGTCGATCCGACCCTTCCCTGGATTGCCTATAACGCATCAAATTCTGTTGCCCACACAATCAATGCGACTGCCCTCTCCTCCCTGGGAATTTTCACCGGAAACCTTGGCAATGGTGCTGTCCCGCCTGCCATTCGTTCCCTGCAGGATAAAACAATCTCAACAGGACCTGAATGTGCTGATGCCGCCCAAACAATGCTCATCGCCGGAAATGGCACGACTTATATTGTTACTGGAATTCCCGCCGGAAGTGTGAACCATATCGCAGGTACAAATATCAAGTATTATCCGGGTACCAAAGTGGAATCAGGAGGTTATATGCATGGCTATATTTCCACAACTTTCTGCAGCCCCTATATCCACCCGGGTGCAACAGCACCACTTATTTCCGGTGTCGAGGGCCCGGAGGGCTTTGGCAATCAGAGCAACTCCTTTTTCAAAATATACCCCAATCCAACTCCCGGGAAATTCACCCTCGAGTTAAATGGCGATGTCACTTCTGCTCAGGTGCATGTTGATATTTTTGGGGTACTTGGCGACAGAATTCTTTCAAAAGACATGCAGGTTGATCGCAAACAGGAGTTTTCACTGGCTGAAAAACCAACTGGCGTCTATGTGATCCATGTAACTTCCGGTGTGGATTCCGAAACCCAGAAAATCATTAAACGATAAATGGCCATTAAAACCTTCCAGTTTTTTAAAACCTGGAAGGTTTTAAAAAAGATAAAGCAAATTGTAATTTTAACTTGAGTGCTTGACTTTGATTGTTTTTTATGTTACTTTTGTAATTCCATTGTTGAATAGTTAAAAAAATGAAGTACTTCCACTGGTTTAAAGGTTTTATTTTTGTAGCCTTAGCCTGCTCTGTCAACGCACAGGGGAGTACTGTCAATGCAATTTCAACAAAGGAAAATCTTCCAAACAGTAAAGGCGGTAAAGTAATCGTTGCTGCCGGTGAGGTTCAAAACTATCAATCGACTGCCAATCTCACCATTTCAGGCGAAAACAGGCCTTTGATTGTCGAAAAAGATGGTGAAGTAAATCTAACTGCCGGAAAATCGATCATCCTCCTTCCCGGAACTAAAATTTCAGCAGGAGGTTTTCTGTATGCCTCCATCGAACCTTCAGTTAAATCCGGGAAACACCAAAAAAAGGAGATCAGGCTGGTAACCATTGAAGAGAATGAAAAAATCCAGGAACAAGCAAGCCTGTCACAAGCGGGTATACTTTTCAGCCCGTTCCCCAAATCTGTCAAAGGCTCTCTTCATGCCGGCGATGCCGAACAAGGATACTTCAACATCTCAGCAAACATATTATCTGCGGTAGCCCCCGAGCAACATAGGAAAGTGGCTTTGATCAGCCTCCCGCTGCACGAGATTACCCGCCAACAAGTATTTTCCAATTTAACTATCCTTCCGGTAACTTCCACCTTCCGGGCTGAAACAATGAGGGTATTGCGGTTGTGAAATTAATCCGACAACTGTTCAATTCATAATTGCCGTTTTTCGAATCTTATGAACTTGACAGCTATTATGGGAATTACCTTTTTTTATTAAATCAATCAATCAATCATTCAATCAATCATTCATTTTTAAATATTAAATATTATGAAAAAATTATTAGCAATATTAGTTTTCGTGCTCATGGGCACAATTTCGTTTGCTCAATATTGGTCGCCAAACGGAACTCATATTTTTAACACAAATACAGGTAATGTGGGTATCGGCTCATCTGCTCCGTTAAACATGTTGGAAGTGACGAAATCAGCAGGTGAGGCAACAATTGCTATCAGAAATACCGGTGGTGCCTCTGGGGCAAGTTTTTACATGTTCGACCAGTTAACTGGTGGTAAATGGAAATTCAAATCAGCAGCTGCTGGCGCCTTTAAAATCAGAGACCAGGCCATGAGTCAGGATGTTGTGACCATTGAGCAAAATGCTTTAGCGAATGCTTTATATATCAAAACTGGTGGGAATGTTGGAATTGGTACAACTAACCCGGTTGCTAAGCTTTCAGTAAATGGAACAGGTACATTCAATGGTAAAGTAAAATGCACTGAAGTTGAAGTCCTTTTAGCTGCCTGGCCGGATTATGTTTTTGAAAGTGGTTACAATCTTCGTCCATTATCAGAAGTTGAAAATTTCATTAACCTGAATAAACATCTTCCTGATGTTCCAAAGGCTGAAACTGTTGTAGCTAATGGTGCAAACCTTGGCCAGATGAATGCAACCTTACTTCAAAAAGTTGAGGAGTTGACGTTGTATATGATCCAACTGAAAAAGGATAATGATGCATTGAAGGCCCGAGTCGCAAATCTGGAGAAATAACCTCTTTGCCTAATTATTAAAATCATCACGCCATTTTTGAGGGATTTGATAAATCCTGTTACAATTGGCAGAATTAAATTGTAAATTTGAATTTAAAATCCTCTTCCTGTTATTCAAAGGAAGAGGATTTTCTTTTGCCGGTTTATCTTATTTGATTTGAATTTGAATGAACGTATAATTGTTACAAAGCTCTGATATAATTGATAACCATCTACAAATGAAAGGGCCTGGTTTGATTGAAATGATTTTAGGAAAAATAAAAAATGTATTTACAGTTTTACCTCGGAAATACAGGGAAGAAAGGGTTAGTTTTTTTTATCATCTGGTTGTTCCTAGAGAAAAGCCAGTCAGCTTTACTTCATTTTTCTGGATAATTATCATCAAATGCAAGATTTGGACGAAATTCCTTATTCGAAAGTTCTTTTTCAGAATCGAACTGATGGCTCCACCCATTTTTATTGTTGGATGTGGACATAGTGGAACATCCCTCCTTTTAGCCCTGCTAGGCGCCCATTCAAAAATATTCGCAATTCCGTTTGAAAGTAGTTATGGCCGATCAACACGAGAAAATTTTCTGAACAAACTTTTCTTAAGGTTGACAATTGGTGCGGGGAAAACAAGGTGGGTTGAAAAGACTCCTCGTAACATCTATTCAATAGAAAAAATATTTATGGTTAACCCCGGAGCTCGGGTTATCCTGGTTATTCGTGATGGCAGGGATGTGGCATATTCCATTAAGGAAAGAACATTAAGCATTGAAAAAGGAATACATCGATGGGTGGACGATAATCTGGCTGGTGAATCGTTTTGGTCTCACCCACAGTTGTTTGTGGTAAAATATGAAGATATCATTAATGATCGCAGCAATACCCTGAGTGCAATATTTTCTTTTATCGGTGAGACCTTTGAACCTTCGGTTGATCAATATTACAAGAAGAAGAGCTTTATTTATTCTCATAAAATTGAAAAACCGGAAAATGCTGTCGGACTTCAGCGGCATAATCTGAATCGTAACTGGCAAATTAACCAGCCAATTTTTGATGGTCGTGGCAAATGGAAAAACATGACTGATGATGAAAAGGCCATTGTTAAGAAAATCGGAGGAGATATGCTGATCCGTTATGGGTACACGGTTGATAACAACTGGTAATGATGCAGCAAATGATTGTTTTTTTTTAGTTTATATCGGTAAAAGTACGAGGAGCAAATAATTATGACTAAAACTTTGGTTATTATATTAAACCACAACCTTCCGGAAATGACAGATAGCCTGTATCTGTCTTTAAAAGATCATGAAGGTGACCTTTTTTCGCTATTTGTCATGGATAATGGATCAAAAGAAAGTCTTATCTCTCCATATACCCAGGTTTATCTGAAGCAAAACATCTTTTGGGGAGGAGCATTGAATGAAGCATTTAAAATCATGCTAGATAACGACCAATATGATTCTTTGCTTTTTTTAAATAATGACATTGAACTTAATGGAAAAATATTTGTTGAAGCGTTACGTCATGAACTTTTTGCAAACGATTTTGCACTTGTTTCCCCTTGTATCGCCGGAGATCCCAAGCCTTGGCTTCAAATGCAAAATTGGGGTGCCCAATCTACCCGGGTCGTAAAATGGATTGATAATCAGGCCCCGATGTTCCATCGAAAGTTGGTTGAGGCCATTAGCCAATTTGATAATGAATTGTTTTATGGCTGGGGACAGGAGCTCATTTGCTTTGATGTTTGTGAATCCAATCAATGGAAAATCGGAGTATGTGATCATGTCTCAATAGTTCACTATAAGGGACAAACGCTGCTGCAAAACCGATTATTTAGTCTGAGTGGTTCTTCTGATGGACCCCGGTCGGAATCAGCAGATCCGATAGATTTTGCTGCTTTTAAAAAGGAGGCCAGGGCAAGCTATTTGAATTTCTTTCAAGCGCACCCGTTAAAAAATTCAACATTCGATGAACTCTATTTTTACGGACAAAACTACTATTATCATCCATTGTGGAAGTAAATAGCTATAATACAAGTAAATATCTGCAAATATAATATATGTCGGCCCAATGGTAATTGGCATGAAAGTAAATTTCAAAGAATTAAACCATGGATTCAAATAGCAGTGTTTTTCAGGAATTACGGCAGTTGGTTCAATCCGCTAATGGATTAATGCCGCAAAGTGTGTATGAGGAAATCTGGAAGGTTGCCAGAACGGCCAAAGGACCGAATTTCGTTGAAGTGGGTACTGCCCATGGAGCCGCCACCATTGCATTAGCTTTGGGTGCAAAATCAGGCGGGGTTAACGTGCACATTCATACAATAGATAAAATGGCGGGAAAATTTTCTTCCCGGGCACGTTTTGGTTCAACGGAGGTAAATTACGGAATTGCAGTCAGAAATTTTGAAAATGCAGGGGTGGCCGATAGTATTCAGTTATTTATAGGTTCGACTGACGAATTTATTGCAACAGATCAATGTCCGAAATCCATTGATTTATTGATGCTTGACGCTGATGGTCGGATTGATAGGGATTTGATGCATTTCTATTCTCGGATGACACCGGATTCATTACTTATCATTGATGATATTGATCCTAATGTTTATTTTGGCAAAAGTCACGAGAATATTCCCTATATTGATTTAAAACACCTAATAACCTCCTTGCTGCTGAATATTTATGAAACCGAAGGGTTTATCCGTGTTGATAATCGAATTGAAAATACTGCGTTTTGCAAACGGGGAGAGCGTGATTATGATGCATACCAATTTTCACAGCTTGCCCTTGTCTGTTACCGTGAACTTGTGAAAATTGTTCCTGTTGACAAAAACAACGAGTTTTTTGATGTGTCAAAAATGAAATTGACAAATCGATAAATTTAAAATATGTTGTAGATTCATTCATTTTATTAAAATCCAAAGGGGATTATAAATTTTCAGTAAACAATTCATGAACCTCCTCGGAATGAATCTTATTATGCTTTAAAAAATGACCCCGTCCTGTGATCTTATTTCTACCCCAGATAAAAACTTCATTATTACGGCAATCAAGTTGAAGCGTGACAATTGGTGGATTAAACTTCCATCGCAAAAAATCAAAACTCATCTGATCTCTTTTCGAATAAGAATAAACCATTGACCACCAGGCATCATCGAATGTTCGACAGATCAAGGAATTGTGTCTGCGAAGCAATACCATCGTCGTATGCAGTCCGAAAAATTGAGGAAATCCCTGTTGTTGATAATATTCGGTTTGTCTGTTTACCCGGGATGCAGAATCGTATTTTAACGCTAAAATTTCCTTCGCTTCTTCGTAAATGCAAGTTCGGTCTGGATGGTAGGGTAAGGCGATAATCGCATTTTGTAAATACTGTTTTACATCGGAAGCGGTAAGATGTTGTAACTCAACATTACCGTCAATCCAAACAGAAAAATCATACTCGGGAAGAAAAAGGTGGGGAAGTAACTTTAATCTGCGGGCTTCCAACTGGGGATCCTTAAAAATCCGTGGAACAACCCTTACTTCCCAGGGAGATTTGGGTTCTGCTACTGGTTGATCTGTGAAAAGAAGATAATGGATACTCGAATCCACATCCGGAACATCAGGGGGTGTGTCATATCCTCCGAAAATCGCGGTATAGACAGCAATTTTTTGGTCTTTTTTACAAAAAACGGATGAAATATATTTTTTTAAATGTGTTAATATCATGGCATGCTGCTATTGAGTAGAAACTGAGTAATGATATAATCTCAGACGAATGTTCTGCCTTTTGATAAATCAAGTGTTTTTAAATGGTCCCTCAGGCAGGTATCAATTATATATCGGTTTTCACTGATTCCCTGGTTAACCTCTTCCTGTGATAAAGTCTTCTTGTTATAGTATTCGGGCAGTAACCCTTGTTTATAATCTTCATACAGATTGCGCCAACCACGTGCAACAGTTTTGGGAAGTTTTGTGTTTCTTTCGTATGCGGCACCCCCTAGAATAATTTTATTTTCAAACTGAGGATATGTCCTGATTGGAAAATGCAATATCTGAAGTGCGTCCGACTTAAAACATTTGAGGTCGGCTGGCATGATCAGATTATGGTTACCCTGACCGACAATAACATTTGGAAGAGCCCTGTGACACACCTTAGGGGGGAGAGGCAATCCAATATGATTCATAGGTTTTAAATCTTTAATAACCATCCGGTCAAATAATGACCCCTCATGCTCAGGTCGGGGAATAAAATCATACCGCCGGGCTTCAACTATAGAACATTCCGCTGGTACTTCTGAAAAAAAGTTTTTTAAGTCCATCTTCAATGGCCACCAGAATTCATCCGCATCACTATTGATGATCCAATCAGCTCCGAAATCTGTGGCAGCCATTCTGGCCATCCTGGTAACCCACTCTGATTGCGAGTAATCGTCGTCTGTCTCCGAAATAAGGTGCAGGCATCCCTGTCTCTGAAAGTCCATCAGGATTGAAGGCGTGGAATCGCGGGAGTTGTTATCTGTGGCAATAATAAAATCAACTCCTCTGTCAAGATGATAAAGGATATTTGCCCGGATGATATCTTCTTCATCACGAACTAAAAGGGTCATAATCAATTTCATGAGGGTAGAGCCTTTGATGGACATCCGTTTAAAAGTAAAAATACAAAAAAATCGTACGCTGTAACCATTCGCTTCACCCCGGAGGTGCTTTTCACACAAACTTTCTAATAACAGACGAGTCTGGTTTCCTCAACCTTGGAGGTAAATCGCCAAATATTTCTTTGGATTCCTTATCTTTGAACCCTGATAGTATAATTATATTTGTTATATTTCTGAAATATAATGTATTATAAACACAAACACTGGCTGAAATATTTGACAGAATGAAGAAAATTTTAGGAATTTCATCTTTTTATCACGATTCTGCTGCTGCAATTTTAGTCGACGGTAAAATTATAGCTGCAGCACAGGAAGAAAGATTTACACGTCAAAAGCATACACCAGATTTTCCGGTAAATGCTATTAAATATTGTTTGGAATATTCCGGTTATACCATCGACGAATTAGATGCTGTTGTTTTCTATGATAAACCGTTGCTTAAGTTTGAAAGATTATTGGAAACATATTATGCGTTTGCACCAAAGGGTTTGGCCTCTTTTCTTACTGCAATACCTGTTTGGATTAAGGAGAAGATGTTCTTAAAGAAATTACTTTACGATGGATTATCCCAGGTTGAACAGTACCATAAGAAAAAATTGAAACTTTTATTTTCCGAACATCATTTATCCCATGCGGCCAGTGCTTTTTATCCATCACCATTTGTAGAGGCGGCTATATTGACAATCGATGGTGTCGGAGAGTGGGCAACTGCTTCTATCTGTCACGGAAAAGACAATAAAATAACCATGATGAAGGAGATGAGATTTCCACATTCGGTTGGACTTCTTTATTCCGGATTTACATATTTTCTTGGATTTAGAGTAAATTCAGGTGAATATAAATTAATGGGGTTGGCTCCGTATGGGAATCCAGTATCTGAACAAACCATTGAATTCATCCGGTTGATTAAGGAGCATATTGTATTAATCAAAGATGATGGTTCTATCTGGTTAAATCAGGACTATTTCAGCTATGCAACCGGACTCAGAATGGTTAATGAGAAAAAATGGGAAAAACTTTTTGGATTCCCCAAGGTGGTTGCTGATGGCAAAATTGAACAAAAACATTGCAATTTGGCCTATGCCATTCAGAATGTATTGGAAGAAATTGTTTTAAAAATGGCTAAAGAGGCCAAACGTATTACCGGAGCCGATTATTTATGCCTGGCAGGTGGTGTGGCTCTGAATTGTGTAGCAAATGGAAAGCTGCTGAAAGAAAACCTGTTTAAAGAAATTTACATCCAGCCTGCTGCAGGAGATGCTGGTGGTGCACTTGGTGCAGCACAGATGGTTAATTATATGTATTTCGATCAGGAACGTATTGTTAACAAGGGTGTTGACGAAATGCAAGGAACCTATCTGGGACCGGAATTTTCAGATAAAGAGAGTATCCTTGCGTTTAAAAAACATAAAGCCAACTATCTTAAAATCGATGATTTTGATAATTTATGCAACATTGTGGCCGATTTGCTTGATAAAGGCAATGTTGTGGGATGGTTTCAGGGAAGAATGGAGTTTGGTCCCAGGGCATTGGGGAACCGAAGTATATTAGGGGATGCCAGAAATGTTGAAATGCAAAAAAAATTAAACCTTAAAATCAAATACAGAGAAGGGTTCAGACCATTTGCTCCCTCTGTGTTGATTGAATGTACCCGGGAGTTTTTTAATTTGCCTGTTGCATCTCCATATATGCTCCTGATTGCCGATGTTAAAGAGGATAGAAGAAAAAAGCTGCCTGATAATTTTCAGGAGCTTGATTTATGGGATAAACTTTATTTTGAAAGAAGCGATGTCCAGTCAATTACACATTTGGACTTTTCTGCAAGAATTCAAACGGTACATAAAGAAACAAATCCCAGATACTGGCAGGTAATCAATACATTTAAAGAAAGAACAGGATATGGCATTATTGTAAATACCAGCTTTAATGTGAGAGGTGAACCAATCGTTTGTACACCTGAAGATGCCTACAAATGCTTTATGCGCACCGAAATGGATTACTTGGTTGTAAATGGGTTTCTTTTAGAAAAAACCAAACAACCTGATTGGGAAAACAGGGAAAAATGGATAGTCAAGTTTAAGTTAGACTGATGATGAAAGGGAAAATCGCCACAATACTTATTATTCTCTCACTTTTTATTCTTATTGATTTCATATTCTTCAAATTAAATGTTAGTTTTGGGAATAGTGCAGCGATTTCGATGCTCGTGTTTATAATAAATTCAATCTTATTGTTTCTACTGATAGAGACTTTAATTTATAAAAAGTTATTTGATTTTAAGTCCGGTAAATTTAAAATCGTTTTTTTTACAGTTGTACCGTTTATTCTTTCAATGCATATAGCAGATAGATTTCTGATCATTAATCAATTCTATTTATATTCGAAAACCCTTGACAAAAGAACAAGTGGCACAGTGTGGAAAGTCGATCAGTATCTTGCACATAAAGCAATTCCAGATGCTCATGGCAGTTTCATATACTACATTGGTGATGGTATCAAAGATAGCATCCCTATAATTATTGACTCAATTGGGTACAGAACAGTGGCGGATTCATTAAAATTAAAAAATAAAACACTTGATTTATATTTGGGTTGTTCATTTACTTTTGGTGATGGTATTGAGGCTCAATACAGTTATCCCTATTTAACCTCTAAATTTCTCGGACACAATTACATTAATACCGGAGCTTCTGCCTATGGTTCTGGCCAAATGGTACAGGTAGCAGATAGTTTGACAGGACAGTATCAATTCAATTATGTTTTTATTCAATTAAGTCCCTGGTTATCACGAAGATCAATGAGCATGATCAGGACGACACCTTATGGTTACAGACCATATCCTTATTTCTCAGACGTAGGAAGTGGTTTTAAGCTCAACCCACCTTCATTTTCGACATTAATGATTTATTCAAGAAAAAACCTGCGTGATACAGAACGATCTTATTTCGAAAAAACACTTTTTTTATTTTCAGATGGGTTCAAAGCTGAGGTAATTGACTATTATTCCTATGTTATCGCAACGATAAAAATCAAATTGGGCATTCTCCCTGAACCTACCAAAAGAAAAGCTGACCTGGAAAAATATGTTTATAACCGAATAATAGATTGTTGTAAAAAAAATAATGCAATTCCAATCATCCTTAAACTTTGCTATCCAACTGATCAGTGTAAACCTTTGTTGGAAAATTTAAAAACCAGAGCCCAGGTCATTGATTTGGATTTTGATTTAGAAAGAAAGGTGATAGAAACAAAAGTTCCCTATGAAAAACTATTCTCAGTATATCATACTGAGGGTAAAGATTCTGTTATTATTGACAGGCACCCTAATAAAGTTGCCCATGAATTGTTTTCTCTTAGGATTATAAAAGACATTAAAAACAGATAATATGGATTTTATTAAGGATCTTTGGCTCTTTATGAAAGAGCGTAAGAAATTTTGGTTAGCGCCGATTATTGTAATTCTTTTGCTGTTGGGCTTGATCATCGTTTACGGAGGTGGTAGCGCTCTTGCACCATTTATATATACACTTTTTTAACCCAAAGATGGAAAAAACAATGAAATCCGACACGTCAAAATCAACCATTTTAGTTATTTCCATGGGGTTTTTAATGCTGCACTTTCTGTTTTCATGGCAGTGGGCAGCATGGGTAGCGTTCATCATTGGACTTATAGGGATATTATCTCCATTTGTAAGTCGAAAAATTGAAATGGTGTGGATGATGATGGCACAATACATGGGGCGTTTGATCCCCGGCTTCTTACTAAGTATCGTGTTTTTTTTATTCCTGTTCCCGATATCACTTCTTTCCAAACTATTCAGAAAAGACCAACTAATGCTGTCAAATAAATATAAAACATATTTTTTCGACATCAATAAAGAGGCAGATAAAAAAAGTTTTGAGAGAATTTGGTGAAAAGTGATTTGTACAACTGCAAAATGTTTGTAGTGCATAAAACTTTACGATGAACATCAGGCAACAAAGGAAAGCATTAGTGGTTATTGGAATGCACCGAAGCGGAACATCAACGACTTCCGGAATATTTAATATTCTTGGGTTGAGTCTGGGATCATCAGTTATTCCTCCCCTGGGAGAAAATCCTAAGGGGTTTTTTGAAAATGTGCCCATTACAGCACTCAACAACCGACTTCTGAAATCGTTAGGATCTTCATGGCATGAAACCTACCTGATCAGAAAGAATTGGTGGACAGGCAATCCATTGATTGATTTCAGGGACGAACTGGCGGATACCATGTTGCAGCAATTTGATGAATTGAACCAACTTCTTATCAAAGATCCCCGGTTGAGTGTGCTTTTGCCATTTTACCTGGAGGTGTTCAAAATCCTTGAAATACAACCCTATTTCGTGATATGTTTAAGAAGTCCTTCGGAGGTTGCAGCTTCTTTGCTTAGCAGAAACCATTTCCCATCTGAGAAATCTGTTCTGCTGTGGATGGATTATATGCTCAATGCCGAATTTCACACACGTTCTTATCCCCGGTCGTTCATCTTATTTAATGATATCGTTCAGGACCCTGTTTCGCCAATCAGACAAATTTTACTGAATTTTCAAAATCAAACGGAACTCACTTCCAATCAGGAAAAGCAAATCCGGGACTTTGTTGAAAAAGATTTAAAGCATCACAATATTTCTGAAATACCAGCCATACATCCTTTTACGCAGGGAAGTATTGAGCTTTATCATACACTGGCTAAGGCAAAAGATGGTAAATTCACCAACACCGACAATGAATTAATTGACAGCATTGGCACTTTCTTTTATAACCAGATGAGTTTTTTCCATGGTATCGGAGAAATATTCGCCTCGCTGCAGGTTGAATACAACTACGGGTTAAAAGAAGAACTGCATGTCCCTGTTAATTATGGACAAAACAAGTTGGTTTTTGATCTTTGTCAATTTGATGAAATTAAAGAGATTACATTTATCCCTTCAAATTGCGGGCTTGGATTTTTAATTCAAAGCATTGAAATCACAGATCATTTCGGCAATAAGATTGAACGGGATGAGTTCTTTACCATTGACGATATGTATGAGATTAAAAAAGAGAAGCACTCAACCAATGAATTGCTTTTTTTCCCAAGAGAAATCCCGCATATTGTTTTTTTTATGGATGGTTTTCACACAAAGGCAGCCGGAATTACTGTTGAAATAATTTATCGTGCTTTTGGAGAAGGTGCGCTTAATTTGTCGGTTGCAAGTGCAGGGAATTCAACCATGTCATTCGATATTGAAAGAAATTTTCTGACAGAAAGACTGACCTTAACAGAAAATCAACTTTTAGTACAAAAGGAAGAATTAATACGGCTGGAAAAGTCAAACGAGCAGAAAGAGGATGCGATTTTACAACTTTCACTGGAAAACAGGGTTCAGAAACAAGACATTTTCACCCAGGTTACAAAAATTCAGGAAATATATGATTCCTTTACTTGGAAAGCAGGTAAATTAGTAGTAAGCCCGTTATTATTCTGTTATCTGAAATTTAAACAGTTATTCAGATTGTGAAGCCCAATGATTTGAGAAATGCTAAATCGCTATGCTCAAATGCATCAAGATGATAGTTTTGAAATCTTCCGGTTGAGGTCGCAACTTTTGGCAATGCGGCACATTTCATGAAAACAGAGTCATCTGGATCAATTTCCAAAAATGAGAAGAGTTTTAAAATTTCGTGTTGAGGATCAATACAAAGTTGATCATAGTTAATCAGCAAAAATTTTTCAGGACCCAATTTTTCACCCTTTTCAATGGCTTCCCGGTTTGCCTTAACCCAGTATTGAAATGAAGCCCTGGGAACATCCTGCCGGGTTGTTGGTAATTCAACCCCAAACAGAGGACCCCAATTGTACAACTGCTGCTGATTCTCACTGAAAGCCATGTCCAGCCCGTGACGAACTGTATGGATATATTTGAATTTCGAAAAGCATTGATCCATTTCTGAAATCAGAAGGTGTGAATTAGGTTCTTTCCAGCCCCAGCCTTTATACAGGGAGAGATCATTTTTATTTTCAAAAAACATTTTCTTTGCCCGTATAAATGGCCAAACCCCTTTACCATCGCCTAAATGGTTATGGCCATGCATTGATATTGAAATAATTGCGTTTAACAAGTAAATGGTTTCCCTTAGCGATAATGATTCTTTTGATATAACCGCTTTTTGCATTATGTGAAATCCAGTATGCAAGGCAGTTTCATTTGCCCTGTTTTTGACATACCAATTTTTACGTTTAAATAAAAGGGTATATAACAGGAAATCTTTTGGCACGTTGAGATCATTTCCTAAATAATAGCCAAGAAGTGAAAGAATTTCGGCGATAACTCTTGTTCCGCTTCCACCGATTCCGCCGATAACCACTGGGCCGCATTGACCTGTCATTGTAATTTTGGGCTTTGTTTTCAAAAGGGAAATTGTTTTTATAAAGAATTCCAAAGGTAAAAAAATGATACGACTTTTCAGTTCAGTACCTGATTACCACAAAATTTAGGATGTTTACTGTTTTTTTGATTGACAAATAACATTTAATACCCTTTTTGGGGAGAAATTTTTATAGTTTTGCACGAACAAAGCGGAACTTAAAATGAATTATAAAAAACGACGACATTACTGGGATACCATTTGGATGCTTGCCAAAACGGATTTGAAGATGCGATACCAGGGATCATGGTTGGGAGCTGTCTGGGTATTTCTCAAACCTTTTTGCCTTTTTCTGGTCTTGAATTTTGTTTTTTCAAATCTCTTCTTCAAAGATAATCCACACTATACCATCAGATTGCTTGTCGGTCTGATTCTTTGGTCATTTTTCTCAGAAGCAACCACGGTCGGAATGAACAGCCTGCTTTCAAAGGCGAACATATTGAAAAAGATTTATATTCCACTGTGGCTCATTATCATTTCTTCTACCATACACAGTGCGCTCGCTTTTTTCTTTAATTTAGTGATCCTGTTTATTTTTCTTTTTGCCTATAATGTGTTTCCCGGCATTTTGCAATTATCTGTTTTCCTGATTTATGTTATTCTGATTTACGGAATTTCACTGACCTATTCTTTTTTTGCAGCTCCGTTGTATGTGAGATTTCGAGATCTGAATCAGATTTGGGAGGTTTTGCTGGGCGTTCTTTTTTATGCAAGCCCGATTATTTATCCCATTACTGCTGTCCCCCCCCATGTTCAAACATTACTCTATTTAAACCCGATGACACTGCTTATTGAACACTCGAAAGTGGTTTTAATTGATCATGGCTTTGCCCGGTTTGATCATCTGCTGATATTTATTGGTATATTAATACCGGTATTTTTTGGAAGTTTATGGTTCTTAAAAAAATCTACAAAAAACCTGATAGAAAGCATATAGCTTTAAACATACTGAAATGAACCAAGATACAGCGATATTAGTAGATCATATTTCAAAAACATTTGAGATACCCCATGAGCGTCGAAATACCATCAGGGAGAAAGTACTGGAATTCCGGAAAAAAACTTTCTTTGAAAAATACAATGCGCTTGAAGATGTATCTCTTGAAATAAAAAAAGGAGAATTTTTTGGTATCATTGGCAGAAATGGAAGTGGGAAATCAACGCTGCTAAAGATCCTTGCCGGGATTTATTCGCCGGATTCCGGATCAGTAACAGTGAATGGACAAGTTTCTCCTTTTCTTGAACTAGGAGTTGGATTTAATCCCGAATTATCGGGGAAGGACAACATTTTCCTGAATGGAACAATTCTGGGACTCACCTTTAAAGAAATTGAAAAGAAGTATCCAAAGATCATCGAATTTTCAGAATTAGAGCAGTTTATACATTTAAAAGTTAAGAATTATTCCAGTGGAATGCAGGTTAGGCTCGCCTTTTCTGTTGCCATTCATGCCAATAAGGAAATTCTCCTGATGGACGAAGTATTGGCCGTTGGCGACAGTAATTTTCAAGCAAAATGTCTTACAGAATTTGTTAATTTCAAACACCAGAAAAAAACCATTATCCTGGTAACGCATGATTTGGGAACCGCTCAAAAATATTGCGATCGGATCATGCTGCTGCGCAATGGCCGGAATGTGTTGATTAGCAATCCCAAGGATGCGGTCTCAGAGTACATCATGCAGAATATGTCGGATGAAGAACGAAGGATTTATGAGAAGACCCAGAAAAAAAGTGTTGAAAAAATAATTGTTGATGATATAAATATTGATCCCGTTTTTATTGATAAAACTGCGGTTGTTAAAGCAGCAACCATCGAGAATATTGAATTCCTGGATGAAACTAAAACGGAAAAAAATCTTTTTAAAACAGGTGATGATTTGATTATCAGAATCCATTTTTCGAAAATGGAAGGTGTGGAAGAATTGAATTTCGGGGTTTCCATTTATTCACAGGAAGATTATTTTATTTTTGGTATCAATACACTTTTCGATAAAATCGATACAAGGAAAATTGTTCAGAATGGATTTTGTGATGTTCATTATAAGCACATTGGTCTTGGTACCAACAAGTACTATGTACGCGCTGGAATCTATGAGGATAAGGTCGAAAAGTTAATTGATTTTGTAGATCAATCCACCGGGTATTTTCAGGTTCAGGCATTCAATCTGAATACGGGGATTGTTCATCTGGATTATGAATGGGCTTGATAAAACCTGATAATGAATGATGTAAAACTTATCGCACTTTATCTGCCGCAATTTCACCCTATTGATGAAAATAATTCATGGTGGGGTAAGGGATTCACAGAATGGACGAATGTTTCATCAGCCAAGCCTGTTTTTCCCGGTCATTATCAACCGCACATTCCTGCCGATCTTGGATTTTATGATTTAAGGCTGGCTGAGGTCAGAGAGGAGCAAGCACGTCTGGCTCAAAATCATGGCATTCATGGCTTTTGTTATTATTATTACTATTTTAACGGAAAAAGGTTATTAAACCGGCCATTGGATGAAATATTGGCTTCCGGAAAACCCGATTTTCCCTTCTGCATTTGTTGGGCTAACGAGAACTGGACACGTAAGTGGGATGGGAATAATGATGATATTTTAATCGAACAGTTTCATTCCACCACTGATGACCTGGAATTTATTCGTCAGTTAATCCCGATTTTGAAGGATCCGAGGTATATTCGAATAAATAAAAAGTTGCTTTTAATTATATACCGCGCAGAGTTATTTCCGGACATATCCAAAACTGCAGGTATTTGGCGGGATTATGTCAGGAATGAAATCGGGGAGGAACTTTATTTATGTACCGTTGACAATTTTGTAAAAGATATTGACCCCTTGTCAATAGGGTTTGATGGCATTGTTCAGTTTCCCTGGGTTGCTAGCCCCGATTGCCTGGTAGATAAAAAACTTTTCGCTGAACTTCATGATGTTGATTATCATAAGATTCAGGATAATTGGATTGTCAACTACCCCAGCGTTATTAATCATTTGCTCAACGTTCAAAAACCAGAATATACCTTGTTCAGAGGAGTATTTCCTTCCTGGGACAATACGCCCAGGAGACAAAACTCCAGTCACATTTTCATTAACTCATCCCCTGAACTTTACAAACTTTTTCTGAAGGCGACTATTGGTCTGACCATAGCAGAACACGCAGGAGATGAAAGGCTGATTTTTGTCAACGCGTGGAACGAATGGGCAGAAGGGGCACACCTTGAACCGGATAAAAAGTACGGATTACGTTTTTTAGAAGCTACCAGGGAAGCATTATCAGAAAAAAATGACTATAAATCACTGATGGCAGAAATCAAAATTCGGGATACAGAATCAAGAATGGTGTTTAACTCATTTCGTAATCTTTATGATCAGATTGCATCCGGAGAGGAAAAAATAAGGGAATTAACTCAATTAATGAAAGATCAAGGTATTCAGTATGATGATCAGATAAGGGGGTTAACACAAAAAATAGAGGAGAAAGATTACCAGATAATAAAATTGGGCCAGCTTTTCGAACAAAAAGATATTTTAATCAATGAAAAGGAACAGTATTTACAGTTAAAGGAGACCCAATTTCAAAATAAGGAACTACAGTTACAAGCAAAGGAGCAGCACCTACAAGACCAAATTACTCAGACAGTCCTGCATAAAACCCGAATCCAGGAGTTGGAGCATCAGAATTTTGAGTATGATAGCCTGTTAACGGAAGTCAATATCAGAAATAATGATTTAACAACTACCCTAAATCAAAAAGAGCAAGTTGTTGATGTGCTGCAATCTACTTTAGCGGCAAAAGAATCGTACATCACTGAAAAAGAGAGTGTAATTCGAAATCTAACAGTGAAAATGGATGGCCAGGCTGCCATGCTGCTAAACAATACGGAGGCGATACAAAGGCTGGAAACAATGAATAAGTCTTTGATTGACTCCTATTCCTGGAAAGTAACTGCACCACTTCGATGGATTTTCCCCAAAATTCTTAAATTGTTTTATTTTTTCTTCCCGTATGGAACGAAACGCTGGTTTCTGTTCAAAACTGTATTAAAACTGGCGATTCATCCCACCCGTATTGTTCATGAAATTAAAATCAGAAGAAGGGGTTACGTTTCAGGGAAAATTGACAATTCAAACAGTCTGTCGGGCTTTCTTACCGACTTTGACCGGTCGGTACCAATAATAGCTGTTTTTGTTCCATTCAGGTTTTGGCCACCCGTTTTTGGAGGTGGTGTGAGAATTATGAATGTTTACACTGAATTGTCAAAGCATTTTAACATACATTTAATCGGAATGGGAGGGTTGGGCGATCCTTTTTTTAAAGAGGTAATCAACCCCCGGCTTACAATGTATTTTGTGCCAAATTCGCATGATTATTTTGATTACCAGACGGTAGAAGAGAAAAAGGCAAAAGGACATTTACATGATATCCTCTTGACAACAAAATTTGAACTTCTGCCCCATCTTGTTCAAATCACTCAGGCATTGGCCGACAAATCTGATATTTTCATAAGTTCACATCCCTATTTTGTGCCGTTATTTGAGAAGTATCTGAAAAACAAATTCATTATTTATGAGGCACATAATTTAGATTATAATCTTAAAAAAACATATTTTGATGATCCGGGTGCCAATGAACATATTCAGTATTACCTGGAATTGGTTAAATCAGTTGAAGCACGCGCATGCCTGATTTCAAGTCTGATCTTTACTGTTTCTGAAGAAGAGAAAAAAGAGATTTCAGCTTTTTATAAGGTTCAGGACAGGAAGATGGTAGTTGTACCTAATTGTATTGATGTATACGCTCAAAAATACGAATATAAAAGAACTGCAACCGGGGATAAAAAGAAGTTAATATTTGTTGGGTCTGCCCATGGTCCTAATATCGAGGCAGTTGAATACATTGTGAACCACCTGGCATCGAAAACGCCTCAATATACCTATATCATCATAGGGAATCTTATAAACATATACAAAGACAAAATTTATCCGGCCAATGTCGAATTTACCGGAATAATTTCTGAAAAAGAAAAGGACAATATTTTTCGGACATCGGATCTGGCAATCAACCCGATGTTTTCGGGTAGTGGCACCAATTTAAAAGTACTGGACTATCTTGCAACGGGAATTCCTCTTTTGTCCACTTCATTTGGCATGAGAGGACTTGAGTCATTGCTCCCTGGGATTTTTTTAGCTGAAAAAGAGAACTTTATTGAACAAATTGACCGGATTTTTTCTTTGGACGAAACTTTTCTATCAGAAACAACAAAAAAAGCCCGTTTGCTGGTAGAGTCAAATTTTGACAGATCAATAGCGGTTAAGAACCTTGTAAAAATTTTAGAAAAAAAGAAATTCCGATAACCGTTAAGCCTCCTTTTTCCTGACAAAACCATTTTTTTGAAATAATATAGAAACAGATATTCACCGTAATTATTCCAGAAACCGAACGATCCATGAAAATTGCTATTGATGGCAGGATTTTACACCGAAATATTTCCGGAACTGAACGTTATATCTGGGAAATATATACCCATCTGGAGAAAAACAGAAAAGGTATCAAGGGAGAAAAGTATTTGGTTGCACCTCCGAACTATACGAATGTCCCTTTAAAAAATATTATCAGCAATGTTACATCAGCGCATAATATTGAACTCTTTCATCGTACATATCAGGCATCGATTTTCAAAGAGGTCGCTGAAATGTTGATACCTAAAAAATGTGTTTATACCTATCATGATTTGATTTCCTGCAAATTTCCGGATTATTTTCCGGATAAACGTGCTCATGAGGAATATGTCAGTAATCTGGAAAAATCTTTTTGGTGTGCAGATAGAATAATTGCCATATCACATCATGGGAAAAAAGATTTGATGCAAACTTTTAAAATTCCGGAAGAAAAAATTGATGTGGTTTATCATGGTATCGACACAGTTAAATTCAGGAAATATCCCCAAAACAAGGTTATTGAAGTCAGGCAGAAATATAATATTTCAAAAAGGTACATTTTTAATCTTGGCACAGATTACCCGCATAAAAATTTAAAAAACCTTTTTATTGCCTTTAAAAATGTCCTGATGACAGAAGAAGGCAAGGATTTGTGCCTTGTTCTTGCAGGGAATAAGTATTATTGTCATGGTCAGCAGTATCTTCAGGAATATCTTGCTCCAATTGAATCCAGTGTTGTTTGGCTTGGATATGTTGACGATGATGATATTCCAGTACTGTACAATGGAGCAGAGATGTTTGTGTACCCGAGTTTGTACGAGGGATTCGGATTCCCGGTTCTTGAGTCTTTCGCTTGTGAAACACCATTGGTTTGTTCTTCAGCAACTTCAATCCCTGAAATAGCCGGGAATGCCGCCCTGATTGTTGACGCAACTGCCCCTGATAAAATCGCAAAGGGAATCTTATCAATTTTGCGTGATGAAGAATTGAGAAAGAATCTGATAGAGAAGGGAAAGAATCGTGTTAAGGAATTTACCTGGGAACGATGTGCAAAAAACACCATGGATGTATATTTAAAAACATTGGAGAGTGCAACCTCTGCCAAGTACGATTCTATGCATGTGCACAAAATATTTTCGGGATTAATTTACAATCATCATGATATACCATACCATTATGAAAATGGGGTTGCACAGACATCTTTGTTTAAAGCTTTTCTTGTTTCACTGGCATACGATGGTTTTGCAGCGACAGTTAAAAAAATTATTTATTATTTGAAAACCTTGTTCTGATGGGAAATAAACTATCACTTTTTGTCATTTTTAATCAATATGATACAGAGAAATATTCTGGTACCTTTCTTCGTCTCCAGAAAATTCTTAGCGATAACCTGAGCCAGACCAAAAATAAAATTTCAGTTTCCTATTTAATTGTGGATAATCGCAGAGAAGATCTGCCTTTTGAAAAAATCGGTGACAATGTTTTCAAGGTTGGCGGAAATAATTCTGACAGAGAATTTTCAGGGTTAGATAAGGGCATTCAGGAACTTCAGGTTCAGGGTTTCAAACCAGATGTTGTTCTTTGTTCGAATGATTCATTTCTTGTTTATGGCTGGACATTTTTGGAAAAAGTGCCGGTTTATAATTTGGTTCGATATGCCAGCCGGCATAATTGTTTAATAGGTCACATCGATACCAAAGAAATACCATTTCAAATATATTCGCATGATGTTACCGAATGGATTTGTACAAACGGTTTTTTTATTCGATGGTCAAGTTTAAAAACGTTTGGTTCTCTGGTCTCACTTGGCATGGAAAAACTATCATCGTTTATGCCTGTTGAGTATAAAGAAAATGAAATTTTCCTGTCTGCAGCTCCTTTAAGCGAGAATTATAGAAAGATGGTAATTCAATGGCTTACTGAAGAGTGGCATGGGAAGTTTCAGATTTCAGAAAAAACATGGGAGTATTTCAGAATAAAGACATGTGCGATGATCAATGAATCATTACTTTCTGCAAGGATGAAGGAAAGAGGGATCAGGATCATTTCCTATAAAGATCCGATTATCATGAAATCCCACTGGTTAAAGGAGTTTTGTCGAAATCTTTTTAGCAAAAGGGTTAATTGATAGGAATTGGAAATCTAGTATAACGGTTACTTAATGCCATTTAACAGCATCGTTTTTTTATTTTATTTTCTGCCACTGGTTCTGGCAGTATTTTATCTGGTTCCCGGAAAAGTAAAGAATCTTGTCCTTTTATTTTTCAGTCTTTTGTTTTATACCTGGGGGGATAAGGTACTTGTGCTTGTATTGTTGTATTCTGTTTTTGCCAATTTTCATTGTGCATTGCTGATGGAGGGAGGAAAAAGAAAATTGGGATTGGCGCTGTCACTTATTATTAACCTGCTATTCCTCGGATTTTTTAAGTACTACAATTTCACAGTTAGTTCCGTCCAGGATTTTTTAATGTTTTTCAACGTTAATCTTACCTTTTTGAGTTCTGTTGCGGGCTTGACTGTGCCTCTTGGTATTAGTTTCTATACATTTAAAATAATTTCATATTCCCTGGACGTTTATCACAAAAAGACAAAAGCCAGCACAAATATTATTGAATTTGCAACCTTTGTCACCATGTTTCCAACCTTAATTGCAGGCCCGATCGTAAGGTATGTAGACATTCAACAACAATTGTCGAAAAAAAACATCAGCATTGCCAATTTCGCCTGCGGAATTGAGCGTTTTATTATTGGTCTGGCAAAGAAAATGTTGATTGCCAACACATTTGCTGCTGTTGCCGACAGTATATTTGGCACCCAGGTTTCAGATTTGTCCACGACCATGGCCTGGGTTGGGGTAGTTGCTTATACCTTCCAGATTTATTTCGATTTTTCGGGGTACTCTGATATGGCGATCGGGTTGGCGAAAATGTTTGGATTTGATCTCCTTGAAAACTTTAATTATCCTTACGTTGCTAAAAATATTGGAGATTTTTGGCGAAGGTGGCATATATCCTTATCAAATTGGCTAAGAGATTACCTTTTCCTGCCAATTGCGTATTCCGTTTCACGCAAGCTTAAAAAGGAATCCTATGCGTCCATGAGAACAGATCACATTATTTATCTGATAGCTATTTTTATTACATTCCTGGTTTGTGGAATCTGGCATGGCGCTGCCATGAATTTTATTGCCTGGGGACTTTGGTATGCCATGTTTATCGCCATTGAACATGTTGGTTTCAGAAAGGTTTTAAAGCGTTTATGGAGACCACTTCAGCATTTATATACCTTAATGGTAATTATGCTGGGATGGGTTATTTTCCGGGTTGCAAGCCTGTCTGATGCAGCTCATTACTTTTTTAAGATGTTCAATTTCTCACCAGGTGATGCCTCCGTAAACAGTTACCTTTCTTTCTTCACATTCACCAGGGAATTTTGGTTTATCACATTACTGGCAATTATCTTTTCACTACCGGCTTATGGGTTTATCAGAGATAAATTCAAAATGCAGATTATGAATAAGATACATATAAAAATACTGATTCACTATCTTCGTATAGTTGTCCTGCTGATCCTTTTAATTATCTCTGTATCTTATATCTCCTCAGGTACCATCAATGCCTTTATTTATGCACAATTCTAATATGAAAAAAGTTAATTATCTGCATAATGGCATACTTATTTTGATGTTCCTGGCATTCATTGGGGCACCAGTGTTTATTCAAATAACCGGAATCTATAAAAATAAAGAGAATTTCGAGAATAGACGAATGGCACAAATGCCAGAAATAAATATTAGGAATAGAGCTGACTTGTACAATGATTTCTCAGAATTTATCAATGAGTTTCTTCTATACATCAATGATAACTTTCCGGTTAGAAATCATTTTTTTGATCTCTGCAGGGACATTAAAATGAAAATATTTCATGTAAGCCCCATTCCTTCTGATGTCGTTATTGGAGAAAGCGGTTGGCTGTTTTTAGGTGATAAATTTGGAGCTGATATCAAGGAGTCAAAAGGAATTTCAGTGTTTTCAAAACAGGAAATTGAAAAAGCCACAAAGAATATTCTCAGTTATAATGCTTTCCTTGCTGAAAAAAAAATTAAATTCTATTTTTGTATTGCCCCCAATAAATTATCTGTTTATAATAGTTATTTGCCGATTCAAAAATCCTCCAGGTTCACTAAAGTTCAACAGCTTACCAAGGAGTTGGGAAAATACCAATTAAATGTGATCGATTTAAAGGATCAATTCAATTTATTACCTGATATCAGGTTGTATCATAAACATGATAGTCATTGGAATCAGGCTGGAGCTTTTCTGGGATATCTTTCGATTATGAAAAGGATAAAAAAAGATTTTCCTGGCGTATCGATTTTAAAAATTGAAGATTTCATTATTAATACAACCAATAGTCCTTACGGAGATCTTACAAAAAACATGTTGCACATGCGTGTTTCTGAGGCCGATATAACCCTCACATCAATTCATAAAAGCACCGTTGTTGTGTCGGAAAGGCTATCAATTCTGCCGAAAAGTTGGATTCCCCGTTTTGAGGGTTATACACAAAGGTTCAAATGTGAAGGAAAACCTCTGAAAGTTTTGGTTTTTTGTGATTCATTCTTTTTAAACATGGTTCCTTTTATTAATCGTAGTTTTGGTGAAACTTTGGTGTTAAACTGTCTTATGAACAAAGATATTGTTGATACCGAAAAGCCAGACATTATTATCAATGAAACCATCGAACGGGATATTGATATATTCCTTGAAATGAAGTGATTTTATCTATTTTTGCACAAATTTTTAATTTATTCTTTAAATTTATGAAAACAGGAAAAAGAATTGCAGTCATTTTATTGCCTTTGCTGATAGTTTTGTTGTACGTGCTGTTCTCCAGGGGTGTTTTCAGTGGTTCCGGATCGGATGGAGAAGTAAAGCTTGTCAGTATGACTGTGCCTCGTGAAACAGGGAATTTAACCTATTATATTGATTCAGTTTCAACGAAAAAGAGTAATGGGAAGGATGCTTTATTTATCAGGGGCTGGGTAATAAATAATCGTGTACAATCAAAGGATAAGGATGTTTTTTTGGTGCTTAAGTTTAAGGGCGGATCAAAAGTTTTTGAAATAAATAATGATACCATTAGCCGGTCTGATGTTTCAGAAGGTCTGAATTTAGTCGGAGGCATTCACGGTCATGGGTTTGAAATATATGTTCCCCTTTCAATTTTAACCGACAGCATTTATCAGATTGGATTTGTGTTGTGGGATCCAACAGGGAGATATTACGTGCAATCTCCCAATGAAATTAGAATACAGGATGGTACTGTTAAGGCTGGTTTTGCAAAATTTACCATAAATTCAACGCCTGAATCCTATCCGGTTTCTTTATGCCTTAAAGCTCCTACAATCAACATGAAATTTGCTTTTGACGAATTAAATGTTGCGAATAACAAACTCCTGGTGAGAGGATGGGGATTTTTGGATGGTCAGGATTCGGACTCACTTGAAACCTTTCTTTTGTTAAAGAAGAACCAAACCATACTTGTTTTTTCATTGGGCATGCAGACCAGAAAGGATGTAACCGATGCTAACAAGGAGTTGAAGAAGAACCTTGATGCATCGGGTTTTGGGGCTGAAATTTCAACTGATAAATTTGAAAAGGGCAGGTACCAGGTAGGGTTATACATCATGAAAGGCAATCAGACAGGAATGGTTACCACTGATAGATTTGTGACCATTTGAAGGTAACAATATAGTATATTATTCAATAGATAATAGTCTTGTTAGCAGCATATTGATGATGTTGGATCTTCACTGCTGTTTCAATGGAACAATCATTCATTAACACATGATGGTTCTTCATGCGGTTTATGGTTTTGGTTTACTGTACTCGTTTTAACCGATATTTATGCTATTCAGTTCAGTAACATTTTTATTCCTGTTTTTACCCATGGTTTTACTTTTGCATTATCAGGTTTATCTGATTAAGCAAAATCTGAAGAACTTGATATTAGTGATATCAAGTTTGTTTTTTTATGCATGGGGAGAAACAACCTATCTGGCAATTCTTTTATTATCAATTATTATCAATTTTGCTCTCGCAATAGGTATTGAAAAGCAACATGGTAAGGTAAAAGGTATAACATCAAAGTTGTTCCTGGTGATTGGATTGGCGTTTAACGTCGGGCTTTTAGCAGTGTTTAAGTATCTTACTGTTATTTTGGGTTATATTGATTCAATCCTTTCCATCGTGCATGTTGATACCATCAGCCTCGCACCAATTCACGCTCCACTGGGAATATCTTTTTTTACTTTTATGGTAATTTCATATATCATAGATGTTTATCGAAAGAATGTAAAAGCTGCAACTAACCTGATTGATTTTACCTTATATGTGTCATTTTTCCCAAAACTTATTGCAGGCCCGATCGTAAGGTATAGGGACATGGCCGGTGAATTGGAATCCAGAACAATTGATGTTGAATTAGTTGCTTCAGGTGTGAGACGGTTCATTATCGGATTAGGGAAAAAGGTTTTAATTTCAGGTAGTATTTCTCAGGTTGCCGACAATATCTTTGCGGTGGATATGAATAATATGACTTCATGGTTGGCCTGGTTGGGGATAGTTTGTTATGCATTACAAATTTATTTTGATTTTTCCGGTTATTCTGATATGGCCATCGGCTTAGGAAGAATATTTGGTTTTCATTTTTTGGAAAATTTTAATTACCCTTACGTAGCAAAATCTATCAAGGAGTTCTGGCAACGATGGCATATTTCACTGACCACCTGGTTGAGAGATTATTTGTTTCTGCCGGTAGCCTATTCTACTTCCAGAAAATTATCGAAAGAAACGTATGTGGGAATCAGGACTGATAAAATCATTTATTTTATTGCGACGATTATCACGTTTCTTATTTGTGGTATATGGCATGGAGCTGCATGGAAATTTGCTGTATGGGGCTTATGGTATGGAGTTTTTCTTGTTTTGGAACATTTGGGATTTGGTCGATTTTTAAAAAAACTATGGGAGCCATTGAGACATGGTTATGTCATTCTTGTTATATTGATAGGATGGTGTTTTTTCAGGTCAGATACTTTGATCTATGCATTTGGGTATATAAAATCCATGTTTGGTTTTGCAAATGGTATCGCGTCGGAATTTCCTGTCAGAGGTTATTTGAATAATGTAGTTATAGTCGCTCTTTTATTTGGTGTTGTTTTTTCTACCCCTATTGCCCCTTATTTGGCTAAAATATATATCAATTATCTGGAAAGATTAAAATCTTTGGGAAAGAATACAACACGAATCTCAGGTTTCATTACGGCAGGCTATTTTATTGTTTTAGCATTGATTTTATTTACCTCAACCATATCCCTGGCTAAAGGAACGCATAACCCATTTATCTATTTTAAATTTTAAGGCTGAAATTTAAATGAACCACAAAATTCCCGGCGGATTGAATATGGCCCTGATTGTTTTTTTTCTGTTATTGATTTACGCTCCTTTGCTGCAAAATATGTTTGGATTTATACCGGCTACCCCACTTTATGAAAACAGGGTGTTGGCGACTGAGCCACAAATTACATTTAAATATAATATCATCAAGGACTATCCAAAGAAATTTGACTCTTTTTACAATGATCATTTTGGTTTCAGGAATTCTTTCATTTTGATGAATTCACTTGCCATGGTGAAAATTTTCCAGACATCTCCAAGTACCAAGGTTATTTTAGGAAAGAATGGCTGGCTTTATTTTGCAGGGGAGGACGAGGCATTTAGCAGATATCAGGCACCGTTAACGCAGAAAGAGGTGATCTGTTTATTCCAAAGAATGAAAACGAAAAATGAATGGTTTAAGAAGAAGGGAATTAAATTTTTTACATTTGTTGCCCTCAATAAACAAAGTATTTATCCCGAATATCTGAAGGAGCCACAACTCTCCTGGTCGAAAATATCCAGATATCAACAGTTCCTGGATTATTATAATGAAAATTGCAGTGAGGATTTTTTTCTGGACGTTAAAAATGCCATTTTAATTGAAAAAAAGAAGGGCACTTTGGTTTATTATAAAACTGATTCACATTGGAATACAGTCTCAGCCTTTATAGCTTATACGGAATTGTTTCACAGAATTAATAAGTATTTTCCGGAGATAAAGCCTTTGAATCTGACTGATTTTACAATAGAGAAACAAACCTATTCCGGTGATCTTTGTAAATTTATTATGAATCTGTCCGGTTTTATTGATGAATCAAATATCTTTTATCAATATCAGAAGGATTATCTTGCATTGCTGAAAACTTTTAACAAGGAATTTTCAGGGTTACCATTAACCTATCCTTTAATATTGTCTGAAAATAAGTACGTTAAAACAAAAACGGTGATCGTTATAAGAGATTCTCAATTTGATCTTGTTATTCCCTGGTTTTCTGAATGTTTTTCAAGAGTATTGTATGTGAAATATGGTGAAAAGAGGAAGACAATTTTAAAGCTAATCTCAAAAGAGAAACCATTTATGGTTATTGATGAACATGTGGAAAGACAATTTGTCGGAGACTATGTATACAGACAATTTTAGCAGGATTGAATTTTTTGCAAACCCATCATCATTTACTCACGCCAAGTATATTAAAAGGGTATCAAAGGAGAAAATCAAACTAACCTTTCCATGATATAACGCTTCAACATTCTAAATTTGCTTAAAACAATTTATCTCCGTGTAGCAACAAGAGCAAAGCGGACATAGTTGGCTGGATGAATGTCACATGCGTTTGTAATAAGATAATACTCAAAGGAGAAAACATCAGCCAATGGCATGGCAATCCTTTCCATAAAAGAGTTAGGGCTGTAAAAACGGCCGTGCCGGTTATTCCAACCCTTAATGGCAATTACCCGGGCATCTGAATCGAAGGGTACTTCATTTACTGTGCTGTATGTTGGATCAGTCATCACAGCCGATGTATGATAAAGATAAAAAGGTACCACGCAAACTTTCCCTCCGGGAACCAATACTCTTGACAACTCAACAAATAGTTGGCAGTCAGCCCTGCCTTCGAAATGCTCTAAACTACATGTGAGAGCCGCCCTTGTAAAAAAACCATCCATAACAGGCATTGCACAGGCATCGCCACCTATCTGATTACCCAGGATGCCTTCAGGATACATAATATCCTGACTATAACATTTGCATCCATAAAGCCGACTAACGATTTCCGGTAATGGAGAACTCTCGCTGGCCAAATCTACAAAAACATCTTGTTCCCGGAGTCCAAGCAAAGTAAGGGAGAGAAAATGCTCCAAAGACTTCTCAGGCAAGTTTCCGGTATAGTATTCAGGGTAACGGGGCTGATACTCTGCCCGATGATAATATTCGTTATAGTCAGTGATATTGATTTCTAATGGTTTTACCACCCATCCGCACTGTTCGGCCAGAAACAGCGTTCGTGCCAATGAATCAGGATATGCCTTGTCTTTCCACCTCTCAACAACTTCAAGCCCCCGGTCACGGAGCAACTGCACTGATGCCTGGTATGACAAAGAACTTTTTGCTGGCTGATAAATATATCGGTTGTTTGTTAATGGATCCATAACAAAATTCAGTTAGTTTGAAATGAAAGATATATACAATTCAAACCATTAATGGCTATTGATGAGCAAATTGAAAGACATTTTGACGGATGTTATCAATCGTATCAATTTTAACAGGATTGAACTGCTCCTAAAACTTTTTATTGGAAACCTTTTTGTATTATATTTTTGCAGCCACCTTCGGAAGCTTTGCTATTTCTTGCAGAACATAATCAATGGATTGCATAATCATTTATGCCTTAGGATTAGAATTAGCATTTAAATAAATTGCAAACATGTATCAATCAAAAGGATACCTGAATTATATTTTGAGCTTTTTAAACACATTGATGTTGTAATACATATCGTTTCCAAAATCCGATATTTCATCCAGATGGTCAAATAAATTGTCGATGGTTTCTGTAATGGAGAATTGCGGTTGAAATCCGAGTAAGGTTTTTGCTTTCTCAATACTTACCTTATAGTTTCTAAAATCCTGGATATTTTTGATATCCAGCTTTATCTTCCTGTTTTGCCTCTTTTCAACCTGCTGCTGCACAAAGTCTCCAACTTGTCCGACAGTATAATTTCCCGAGGTCACGTTAAAAATGCCGTTCAGGGAATAATCTGCCTGCAGGGCGCGTATATATGCAGAAACAGCATCTCTGATGTCGTATACCGGGCGCCAGATAGAGGGATTATTGATTGTGATTTTTCCATCGATCATACAGGATTTGAACATCGTGTTGATGATGAGATCAAAACGCATCCGGGGACTATAACCTACCACGGTTCCCTGCCTTAATGCGATGCAGGAGAATGAATTGTCATGCATTTGAAAAACACCTCTCTCCCCCTGGAGTTTAGAAATGCCATAAGGATACTCGCAAGTTACCGGAGCATTTTCATCATAAAGCTGATTAACGGTATATCCATATACAGAACATGAGGAAGCATAGATAAACCTTTTTATCCCTGCCTTCTTTGCCTCAAAAGCCAGATAGGCAGGCAAGGCAGCATTATAAATAAAATTCTTGGCAGGGCTGAATTCGGCCATGGGATCATTTGACAGTCCGGCAAGGAATATGAATTGATCGTACCCTTTCATCTCCTCAGCCTTGCAATCAAATAAATCTTTCTGAATGACTGTTACTTCCTTTGGAAGATGGTTTCCAAACCAAAGCAAATCAATGACAGTGACATCATATCCATGTTCTAATAAAACAGGAACAAGGGCTGATCCTATATAACCTGCACCACCCCCGACAAGGATGCGAATTTTCTGATTTTCTTCCATAAATCTTGTGATTTTCCGCGTTATTTCGAAATGAGTTTCTGGTAAAATTCCGTGTTCAGTGATGTGTCAACAGGAACTTTAAATGTAATATCGTTTATGCTGATCTTTCCAATCTCTTTCGATGGGTCAAGACTGGTTGCATAATCGTAAACACTTTTTCTATGGCCACCTACATGTACCACTCCGGTTTGGTCTGTTTTAATTAATTCAGCCATCATGGCTGCTGTTTTTGAAACGCACTCCCTGCTTGTCCACTGATCGGTGAAGGCTTTTTCGTACGGAAAAATATCAGGGCCAAAGGTGGTTCGTATAATCAGAGATTTGTCATAGAGACGCACCGCACATTCACCTCCCAGTTTTGACCATGCATATTTATTGACCGGAAATACCGGATCGTCCTCTTTATAATTTCCGACGTCGCCTTTGAAAACATAGTCGGTACAGACATAAATCAAACGTGCATCATGTTTCAATGCCAATTTTACCATATTTGAAGTGCCGATTATATTTACTTCAATGGCCTTTACCGGATCCTGGTCAATTTTGGGCGGAGATGTAAATGCCCCCCCATGAAAAATGGTATGGATAGTTTTTCCATCCAGATAGGTTTGCATCTGCTGAAAATCGGTCACATTAAATTCTTCTTCAGAGGGAAACAGGGCATTGGGAAATATTTTTTTCAAAGCAGTCCCCAAAAGGCCGCTCCCGCCTGTTACCAGCATTGTACGATCATCAAACATATTACGCTGATTTAAAGTTGTCCATAAATGAAATTATCTGACCTGGGATCATTTGTCCAGGCATCAAATGAGAGGCCCAGCCTGTCTTTATCCGATACGATCAACTCGCTCGCCAATGAGGACAAATAACCATAAAGTTGCTTGTCACACATACTCCAGTCGAGGTCGGGTGATAAAGGAGAAATTCCCGCTTCGCATCCCTGGCTGTATTCTCCACTGCACATATACTCAATGGTTGTTTCCCCGAGAAACAGGTTTCCATGTGCAAATCCGGGTGGTACCCAAATCCATTCACTAAAATCTTTTTCTGAACTCATGGGCATGTCCTGCATTACCACTTTACCCAGCGTCGGGGAGCCTTTGCGGATATCACAAAATATATCAATCATGTGCCCCTGCACCGTACGGACCATTTTCCCCATGTAGGGATTCCACTGGAAATGAAGTCCTCTGAGGACGTATTTCTTAGAAAAACTTTCATTCTGCTGCACGAATGAAATATTTTTCATAAAAGACATATCGGCATGGTTTTCAAAATCACTTCGGCGATAGGGTTCTGTAAAATAGCCGCGGCTGTCGGAAAATCTTGCAAACCGGATAATTTTTACCTCCGGAATGGCCAATGAGTTTACTGATAATATTTTCATAAACAATTGTTTTATAAATGTTTATTTTAATTGAATGATATTGAGGAAGTTGTAAGATATGCAAATCTGAATTCGGTTGTAAAGGTAATCGAAATTTCAGAAATCCCAAATGGCAAAAACAGGGGAATATATATCTATATTTGAAATCTGGTTTTCTGATTAACATTTAATCAAGTCCAATCGTCCTGCTATATGATCAATGTTTCCATCATCATCGTCAATTACAAAACAAAGGAATTGGTGGAGAATTGTATTCGTTCAATAGTTCAGCACACATCAGACATTGAATATGAAATTATTATCGTCGATAACAATTCAAATGACTGTTCACTGTCCTATTTAGAAAACACTGATTTTAAATTTCCGGCGATCAGATACATTCAGCTTGGGGCTAACATTGGTTTTGCCGGAGCAAATAATGCAGCTGTCAGAGTAGCAGATTCAAAGTACCTTTTGTTTCTCAACCCTGATACTTTGTTGTTAAACAATGCGGTAAGGATTTTCTTTGATTTTTTAGAAAATTCCCCGCCTGATGTTTGTGCCGTGGGGACAAATTTAAAAAACCAGCATGGGAAGCCGGAGATCTCATTCGGGCGCTTTCCTTCTCTCAGGGAGGAAGTCTATAAACTTGGGTATAACCTTATTTATTTCTCGAAAAGCAAGTACTCCTCTGCAGTGGCTTCTGAAAATTTCACAGGAGCGGTTGATTATATCAATGGGGCCGATCTGTTTGTCAGAACCAGTGTTTTCAATGAAACAGGGCAATTCGATGAGGCTTTTTTTCTCTATTTTGAAGAGACCGACTGGTGCATGAGAGCTACTGCAATGGGATATAAAAATTTTATTATAGCTGAACCGGAAATCATTCATTTGGGAGGTGAAAGCATCAGACAATCAAAGTTGAAATACAAACTGATGCTTTTTGAAAAGAGCAAGATCTATTTCTTTTGGAAGCATTTTGGAAAATCTGCCTTGTGCTGGTTAAAGTTTTTGAATCTATTGAATGGTCTGAAAATATCCCTTTGGTCATTCAATATGGTTTATATCATTGTTGCTTATAAACAGCTTTTTTTCAAACCATCAAAGAGGGTGGCACCTGCCAGAAAATAAAAACAGATTAGATTTTTTTTATCCAGATTGAGCCTCCAGTGTTTTTAAATATCAAGGGGAATTTTTGCATGAGCTTTTCTTCATAGAAATATGCCAGATGTGTGTTAAACAAAACTATTTTGAATTGAGAATTATATTGTAAAAATGCTCTTAAAATATATTGCTCATTCCAAAACCTACCTTCAAATATCCACTCTTTCGGATATTCAAAAGTAAAAGAGATATCATGAAAGTGGATATAAACTCCTTTAGATAAGACCGGCAATATTTCGTGTATAATGTAATTTACGTCACTGTTAATTTTGGAGACATGCGTTGAATCAATGAACAGGATATCATTTGGTTCCAAATTTTTAAAAAGATCAATCGGAACATCCTGGAGATTTGATTCATGAATTTTAATAGCAGTGTGATCTTGTTCTTTTATCAGACTATTTAAAAGCTGGGGATATGGCTCAATGAATTGAAATTTTATGGAATTATTGAAAAACAACTCATTGGTATCCAATGAAACACAGGAAGAAAAGCCGGAGCCAACTTCAATAATGTTCTTTGGTTTTGCATATCTGATCATGAAATACAGGAATATCGCATCAGAATGATTGAATGCGTTATTCTGGAAACAATATCTTAATTGATTGGTCTTATTCTCTGTAAATGGCATTTCCGCGTAGAAGCCATCGAACTCATCCAATAAATTGAGTTGCTCCTCAATATTTAAATCGATGCCAGGCAGGTTTAGATCTTTTTTGTTCCAAATTCTTTTTTCATTTTTTATAATATCATCCAATGATGGGATAGGAGAATAGAAATGACCAGGAGGAAAATGATTATAGCAATTCTCCACGCTTGAATTCAGACAATTATCTTGTTCTGTTTTTCTATTATCTCTTTCAGACATAATCTGTTGTAAGTAAGGGATTTTTTTAATATAGTTGTGGATATTTTTTTTCAGAGTCACAAAATATAATAGGTTCTCAATTCTTTTTCAGGTTACCAAATACAATTTCTGATACACTAACAAGAGGCCGAAAGTACAAAAAGTTCACAGAATTACAAAACATTTATCCTGTATTTTAAGATGACAGCATGCTGAAAAACCCCGAAGGCAGCCTTATTCTCGAAAACATATCTCAATGTATTCGAGTACAAAATCACAATCACATTTCACATCGGTTCCACACCCCGGAGCTAAACAATGCGGAAGCCATAAAATACAACGATCATGACCGTTGAATTTGTTTGATGAAGTACAATGAAGATATTCGGTATGAATAAACAATGTCGTGTTGAAGATAGTCCTCGTTTGGAAATGGTTTACTTTGTGTTGATAATATTAAAAAATATGGTTTACTTTATGTGGAATATTTGAAAAAATATGGTTTACTTTGTAAAATGTATGACAGAAAACTAATCGGTGAACTGAATCGTTGGAAAACCAGCACTTCCAGAAAACCTCTCATTCTCAGAGGAGCCCGGCAGGTTGGAAAAACCACCTTGATTAGTATGTTTGCGGCCGGTTTTGATTATTTTATTTACCTGAATCTTGATAAAAGTGATGATAAGGAAATATTTGAAAAGAACGACCAGATTACGACCATCATTCAAATCCTGTATTTAAAAGCAAATATCTCGCCGGATGCCAATGCCAAAGTATTAATCTTTATCGACGAAATTCAAAATTCGCCCCAGGCAATAAAATTACTGCGCTATTTTTATGAACAAGCCAATTATTTGTATGTAATTGCTGCGGGTTCCTTACTGGAGAGTATTCTTTTCAACCAAATCAGTTTCCCTGTGGGTAGGGTTGAATACCTGATTTTGAGGCCTTTCAGTTTCGAAGAATATTTAATGGCACACAAGGAAAAGGAGGCGTTAAACATATATCATAAACTTCCATTTCCTGAATATGGTCATAAAAAGCTTCTTGATTTATTTGTAGAATACTGCTTAATTGGCGGAATGCCCGAAGTGGTAAAGCATTATCTTGAAAACAAAGATTTGGTTGCAGTTGGACGTATTTTCGAAAACCTGATAACTGCCTATTCCGATGATGTGGAAAAATATGCACAAAACGATAGCAACCGAAAGATTATCAGGCACATTATACAAAATGCGATCAGGCTGGCAGGGGACCGGATAAAATTTGAAGGATTTGCCTCTTCCAATTATAAATCAAAAGAAATTGGGGATGGTTTCAGGATCCTTGAGAAAACCTATCTGCTATCATTGGTTTATCCGACCACCAACACGAAGCTACCGATGATTGAAAATAAAAGAAAATCACCCAAATTGCATATTCTGGACACCGGCATATTAAATTATTTTGCAGGGATACAATTGATGATCTTAAGTAACGATTTAATTGATACCATTTTTGAAGGAAAAATTGCAGAGCATATTGTAGGACAGGAACTTTTGTCGATTGAATCGAGTGTTTCAGCAAAAAATCATTTTTGGATTAAGGAAAAAAAACAATCGAACGCGGAGGTTGATTATGTTTTGCAAGTTGATAATCAGGTAATTCCCATTGAAGTAAAACTTGGCAAAACTGGCAGATTGCGTTCATTAATGGAGTTTATTGATCTGTGTCCTCACAATTTTGCCGTACGCATTTATTCCGGCGGGTTAACAGTTGAAAGAATAAAAACAATGAAAGGCAAGGAATTCACATTGCTGAGTTTACCATTCTATTTGACAGGTAAAACGCCTGATTATATTAAGCTTTATCTAAAAAACCAGGATCTGGTATAAAATGACCACCACCCCTCCAAAAATATCTGTTATTACCGTTGTGCGAAATGCCGCCGGGGAGTTGGAGAAAACAATCAAAAGTGTTCTTGGTCAGGATTACCCCCAAGTTGAATTTATTGTGATCGATGGCGGTTCTTCAGATGGTACGGTTGAGATCATCAGGGATTACGCCGAACAATTGGACTGTTGGATCAGTGAACCCGACCAGGGAATTTACGATGCCATGAACAAAGGGTTGGCAAAGGCAACCGGCGAATGGGTGAATTTTATGAATGCCGGGGATCTGTTTTTTGATGGTCATGTACTTTCCGCCATTTTTAATCAGGATTTGCAGGGGGCGGAGGTAGTTTATGGCGACAGCATTGCGCAGTATCCGGGTTTCAAAGCGAATCGAAAAGCCTTATCAACAGAAGACCTTTGGAAAGGGATGATCTGCTGCCATCAGGCGATGTTTTTTCGAACTGACCTGATCAAAAAGGAGGCCTACCGGCCTGATTTGTATTTCAGCGCCGATTATGAAATGGCACTCAGGTTTTTTTCAAAGGGTAAAAAGTTCCGGTACCTGCCAGAAAATATTGCTGTGTTCGATACACGGGGTGCATCGAACCTGAATATGGTCAAATCGGCCCGGTCAAACCTTGAAATATTGAATTCAGTTCGTCAACTTACCCCTGAAGAGATCGGATTTCACCGTCGGGTTATTCGCAAAGCCAGATTAACTGAAGGGTTATACAGGGTGGTGCCATCCTTTCTTATGGAATTATTAATGAAGCGGCTGTATCGCAATCAAATCGTGCATGAATCCAACCATTTATGAATAAACTTTTGAAAAAAATACTATTTGTTTTGCTTTATCCATTTTCGCGGATGATCCGTTTGGTTCAGAATAAAATGGATTTTCTACGAACCTATAAGCTGAAACTCATTATTGCAAGGGTGTTGCGCATCATCAGGCTGTTGAATGGGAGCGCTGCATCAGTCAGGTTTCCTGATACGTTTTATCCATCCACCAATCCGGCTGGAGATAAAAAAATTGGGGTCATCGACCATTCTTACCATTATAAAACGGTTTCTCCCACCTTTTTTATTGATCTTTTGAAACAGCTCGGGTCTGTGAGGGTAATGTGGGACAGTCAATGGAACGGCGGTAAATCTCCCTCTATTGCCAGTATAAAACAGCATGAATTCGACATCCTGATTCTGTGGCAGATCATGATTTACCATGATCCTGAGAAGCTTAAACGACTTAATTGCAAACAGATCATCATCGTTCCAATGTATGATGACATTCATGCCGATCCCGACCATTTATTTCTGGGGTTCAGGGATTTCAGGTTTATCTCTTTTTGCAGTGACCTTCAGAAGCGGTTTGAACATCTTGGTATCCGGTCAAAATATTTTCAATATTATATCGATCCTTCTTCTTTACCTGATCCAAAGGACCCTTTCACGGAACTGAAAGGGTTTTTCTGGCAACGCACAAATGACATTACATGGGCGCATATCCGGAAACTGATCGAAAGTGCGAATTTTTCGAGCTTCCATCTTCACCTGGCACTTGATCCGATCTGGTACCGCGAAGTTCTGCCCACCGAAGAGGAGATGGAAAAATATCATATTGTTATTACCCGGTGGTTTGAGAAGAAGGAAGATTATTTAGCAGTTTTCTCACAGGCCAATGTGTTTTTTACGCCACGGCTTTATGAAGGGATCGGCATGCCGGTGATTGAAGCCATGACGATGGGGAAGGTTGTCGTTGCCCCCGATCATCCGACAATGAATGAATATATCCATCACGGGCAAAACGGATTGTTATACAATGTGCAGGATTTGAAACCGTTGGATTTTATGCATGCAGGAAGCATGGCTGCCCGGGCGCGTAAAGATTCTCTTTCGGGTTTTGAAAAATGGCAAAAATCCAAAGCAGACCTGTTGAATTTTATCAATCTGGATCATTCTGAGTTCTAAAGATGACTTCATTCGATTCTATAGAGTTTTATAACCCCCTTTTCGTCCTGATCATAGGACTGGTTACTTTTTTAGGATTGACCGGGTTTGGGCTTTGGCTGCTGAACGTTACCCGGATCTCACTGGAAAGCCCATGGCGACAGGTTTCAGGGGCGCTTTTGGGAGTATTGTCCATGAGCCTTATGGTGCAGGCTGCTGCCATTGGTGCTGTCGCATCAAAACCAATCCTGATAGGTATATGGATGATTATAATGTTCATTGGATTATTTGTTTTCATCCGGGAAGAGGTATGGAAGAAGAAGATCAGCCTCATACTACCAGCAGGATGGGCAAAATTACCCTTCCTCCTTTTGCTGATGGCTTTGGGCACCAATCTACTGGCAGCCATGGCCCCATCTTCAAAAATTGATGAACTGTATCAGTACATGACCTTACCATCACGGATTGTTTCCGATGGGGAGTTACGCTTTTACCTGTTACCATCTGAGGGGGCGATTTTACCGCACATGCTTTTCCAGATATCACTCACCCCATTGCATGCCATGGGTTTTCCTGATGCTGGCAACATTATTAGCTGGGCATTAATAACGATGCTGGTCTGGTTTGGATGGAAATTGACCATTGCAAATGGCAAGTCAACCGGATGGGCTTTTCTGGTACTCGCCTGTCTGGTTACTGGAATTTACCCGGTTATCTGGAATGTTACCGGCGGGAGTTATTCAATGGGTGACCTTGCAACAGCTGCTGCGGTGGTAGCCTTGCTTTCCTCCAAGGAATTGCTTCTTAAAACCGGGGCCAACACATATTCCTGGATTATCTCTTTTCTGGTGATGTGTTCTGTAGCCTCGAAGGTAACTTTGTTGCCACTGGGTTTGGCGATTCTTGTGCTGATGTTGGTTTTCACCTGGAAGAGCAGGGCATTCAATAAAAAAACCTGTTGGACTGTTCCTGTTTATATCCTTTCGCCCTGGATCATTTTTTATCTGCCCTTGTTTTTATGGACTTTCGTTCATTCCGGGTCGCCTTATGGCCCATTACTTGCAGGTTTTTTCGATTTTCCTTCGGTTTATGATCTTGAAACGATCCGTCATGTCCAGCAGATAAACCGGGAGGTTAACCTTCCTTCATTTTATACCATTGTTGAAAACATCCTGACCTATTTCCCCGCTCTTTTGTGGATAGGGGTACTGGTATTTCTGGTTGATCAAAGTGTACCCGCTGTCACGCGGTTAACCGGTTTGATATTGCTGATCCTTCAAACCCTTATACTTGGATTCATCATCATTTTTGATCCCAGGTTCTATGGCGGGTTACTCCAGGGAATACTGATCATCTGGCTGATGTATGATGAAAGATCGGTCTGGAAAAAGATCGGCTGGTTCAAAAACCGGGTAGTTGCCGGATCGGTTTTGTTCCTTATGCCCTGGCTTGCCTTGCAAATTTTCTATGCATCACAGTTTTTTCCGGTTGCACTTGGATTTCAGGATAAAATGGAGTTTTATCATGAGAAAATAGCTTTTACAAAAGACTATCTTGCCCTCGATAAAATTTTGCCAAAAGATGCTGTATTGGTGATTAAAGGAGAAAATGAGGTAAGGTTGAACATTAGTTTCGCTCCGCGGCCGGTTTTTTTATCCATGGATCGCCCTTCAGCTGATAAAAAGATTTATCTTTTCTGCATTAACCAGGCGAAACCACTTATCACGAACGATTATCAGATAGATTCATTGATTTATTGTAATGAAAAGGCAGTTATTACGACCTACCGGAATCCTTTCAGGCCTTCCATTCTTGGCAAACTTGATATTTATTCAGTGGTGGCTGCTACAAAACCGGCTAAAATTAAATGAACGAAGTGAAATTTTCAATTATTACCCCTTCCTTTAATCAGGCCGGGTATATCGAACACACGATCGAAAGTGTGCTCAGCCAGGAGGTGGATTTTACAGTAGAGCACATTGTGATTGATGGCGGTTCAACAGATGGGACACTTGACATTCTTGGGAAGTATTCCGGAAATCTCCGGTATGTTTCAGAACCTGACCATGGGATGCAGGAAGCACTGAATAAGGGGTTTGCATTGGCAACAGGCAATATCATTGGTTGGCTTAACTCTGACGACACCTATCTACCGGGTGCTTTACAAAAAGTTGCGGCATGTTTTGATCAGCACCCTGATTGTCTCTGGCTTTTCGGGAATTGCCGGATGGTTGATGAAAATGGCAGGGAGGTAAGGAGGTGGATAACCGGGTATAAACGACGGATGTCGCGAAAATATAGCTTTGAACGGCTGCTGACTGAAAATTTCATCTCGCAGCCTGCGGTATTCATACGGCACACAGCCCTGAAAGTCGCCGGACCCGTTGATGAGCAATTGCCTACTGCCATGGATTATGACCTATGGCTTCGGTTAGCAAAACTGGGCAGCCCGGTGTATATTGATGACGATCTGGCCTGTTTCAGGGTTCATGGCCAATCGATCAGCTCAATGAATTATAAAGCGCAGTTTGATGAGCAGTATCAAATTCATGCGAGATATGATCAAAACCGCTGGCGGCTGCTAAAACATTACATAAAAACCAGAATTATTGTGTTCATTTATGGCATGCTTGCAACGGGTAAATCCCTTAAATGAATTTTATCTTCCGGGCTGCAAATATGCTCATTTTTACCAGCAACCACCCGTGTTTGAAACGGCTTATCTGGGTTGAGCCATACGATCTCTCCCTGTAGCGGATAATGATTTCGGTTATTTTCAGGTTTAATTTTGCAGCGCCGAAAAGCAAATCAAAATCCCCGAATGGGTCGAAATCCCCAAAATAGGGGCGGTTCTTTTGAATTAATTTATAATCTCTTGAAAATAAAACTTTTGTACCGCAAAGAGTGTCTTTCAGTCTTTGCCCAAGCAGGTATGTAAAAAAAAGACCAAAGAATTTATTTGCAATATAATTCAGCAAACGCATCGACTCTTTTTCCATTGGATACACAAGCCTGCATCCATTAATAAACTCGCCTTTATTTTCCTGGAGTGCACGGTAAAATTTCTCCAGTTCCTCCGGGGGCATGGTAAGGTCAGCGTCCAAAATCATCAGAATATCCCCTGATGCCTTGTCAAACCCTTCTCTCACCGCGTTCCCCTTTCCCTGACCGGTTTGTCTCATTGCAATAATATTTTTATGGGGATAGGCATCCCTGACCCGGACCATTTCTTCGAAAGTGTTATCTGAAGAATGTCCTTCAACAAAGATAAACTCCTGGGAGAGGCCAAAAGATGGGATTCTTTTGATGGCATTTTCGATGTTACCCCGCTCATTGCGTGCAGGTATGACAATTGAAACAGTGTATTCTGTTTCAATTGTAGTAACAGGCCTGGCGACAATGAGATTTACCAGGTTAAGTTTATTTAAAAATGGCATATTGGCAAGAACCCTGTTGAGCAGAAAATTCACTCCCGGAATATATTTTGGGAATAGTATTTTTTTTTGATTGGTGACTGTCTGAAATTCCTCGAGTTGAAGCAGGGTATCAAGATCGGCTGTTGATAACCAGTTTTGTTTAGGTTGTTTAAGTTTCAGGTGCAATGTTTCTCCAAGGCTCATGGCAGGTTCCCAAAGAAAATTGTAATTGGAAATTACCAAACGGGTATGGGGGTGGCAAAGTTTCCGGATATTTCGGAGCGCTTTCTGTACATCCCACAGGCAACCTGCAAGGTCGGAAAGGATGATGTAATCGAAGACCCCGGTAAGGCTCAGGTTTTCAGCATCATCCACGTAGAATTCCAGGTTAGGATATTTTAGCCGTGCCTTGTCGATGATGGAAGATGAAAAATCGATTCCAACGCCATATTGCGGTTTTACCGCGTGCAACAAATCTCCCAGGCCGCATCCGATTTCGAGTACCCTGCTGTTTTCAGCTATGATAAAAGAAAAATACCGATGGAGGGAAGTATGGTAGAAGTTGTTCCTTCGTTTCCATTTTTCCCTTGATGAGGCGGTGCGGTTAAAAAACTCCCTGATCTCTTCTTTCTGCATATAAATAAATCCTGGTGTGGACTTGAATTACCGGCCAGGGAATAAACCTCTTTGGTAAGGTAAGTTCATGCGTTTTGATTCCTTCGGATAAGTGAAAGTTGTTCGGCGATTAATCCGAGGAGAAACAATAAAATTCCAAGGATCAAGCCTAAAAGGCTTGCAATGCTCAGCCCCCTGCCTTCAAAAACGAGGGGAAGGCCCCAGATAGATGTGAGGATAAAACAAATGATGGATAATGGAAGAAAAATCTTCATGGGATTAAAAAGGATCACTATGTGGAGAATTTCCATGACTGTTTGAAAGGCAGTTTGAAAACCAATGGTACTTTGTCCGTTGGTTCTTTCCTTTATCCGTATAGGCTCTTCCAGTACAAGATGCCGGTTGTTGATGAAAACCAGGGTGATCACATCGCTGAACGACATGGTGTCGGTAGTGAGGTAAAGATATTTCTTTGCCAGGTCGGTGCGGTAAATCTTCATCCCTGAGTTGATATCGTGGACAGGTACGGTCATCATGATTTTGGCTATCAGGCGGATGATGCTTTTGCCCAATCCCCGGAAGTGGGAGGAAGATTTAAGCCCTTTTCGTGAACCAACCACCATATCGGCATCATTATCCATCAGGCAGCAACGTAATTTCTCAATATCTTCAAGAAAATGCTGCCCATCGGCATCGTATGTGATCAGGTATTCGGTTTCACATGCCCTGATCCCTGATTTTATGGCAGCACCGTAGCCCTTATTCAGCTTGTGATGTAAAACAGTCAATATCGGTTCTTGTTCATAATTTTTCAGGTATGCTTTTGTTTGGTCGCGTGAACCATCATTGACAAGAATGATCCTCCAATTATTCTGCCTGCAATAACTGAGGAGCGGAGGCAGAAAAACTTTCAGGTTTTTTTCCTCATCAAATGCCGGAACAATAATGGTTAGCTGACTATTTTCGTTCATGAAACGGTTTTTTCTACCATTGATAATATCTTAGCAAAATAGCTGCGATAGCTCTTGACAGCGCCACAATAGTAAATATGATGATGAACACTTGCAGGTACTTCATGAAAATCTGTTCTCCCTGAATTTCAAGCTGAATCTTTGGCTTCTGCACGGGCTTTGCGGAAGAGTAAGATTTTCGTCTGACGCTGAAAATATAATTCAATTTTTCGGCAATGATCGTGTTGTAAAAGAGCAGCAGAAACAGCGGTGCAAGTGGAATGAAATATCTTCCCTGCACCCCGAAAAGCCTGGTTTGTCCAACATGAGAAGAATATACATACATCGCGGTCTCAATCGCTACGACACAACCGATGAACAGGATGAAAAAGAGCAGTTTACTTTTCCAGTCAACATGTACAGGATATTCTGACATACATAATGCTGCGATCAGCAGCAAAATAAGATAAAGGTTTACCAGGGTGTCCGGTAAAAAAGTATCGAGCCACCCCATGGTCCCCACGAAGTTGTTGAGCATGCTGGCCCGCATGTGATCAAAATTTGTTGCGAGAAGGAGCTTTGAGAAAGTAAGGAGATTGGTTTGTATATATTTAATCTGTTCCCTGGGGTTGATAACTGGTATTGCCGGTGTTTGCGCCTTGGCATCTTTTAGATTTTCGTTTCCACCGGCATCAGTGTTTTCAGTTGAAGCCTGTTCTGTTTTTACAGATTCCTTTGATGTGATTAACTCGCCAACAATCTTCCAGGTTCCGAAGATCAGCAGCAGGGAGACCACAATGGCAGGTGCAATCAGAAGATATTTTGACAAGGACTTGATTTTCCTTACAGGAATGATCAGGAAAAGAAAACCAATCATAAAGTAAGGAGGTTTGCACAGACCAAGCAAAAACCAAAGGAATAGCAGCAGCAAAATGTCTTTCCAAAATAGTTTCTCTGCTTTGAAAGCGTAATACAAGAAAAGTGCAATGAGCAGGAAAGAGGCACTGATCACAAACGAATCGTACGACAAAGATGCCATCAGATAAAGCGTTTTGGGCATCAAGGCCAGCAGAAAAAAGATCCATTTTGAAAACGGAGCAACCCTTATGGCCATGAAAACAAGCAGAATGGCGATAACCAGATTAAAAAAACGTCCGAAATACATCAATGTCAATGGCGAAGAACTGAAAATCTTTCCAATGCCAAGTCCTAACAACTGAGGTAAATATGGAACGATATAATTTGGTCCTTCACTTGGCTTTCTGACCGTTGGCTCCAGGTTGATTTTTGCCATTGCCAGAATTTCATTTTTACTGGTTTTTCCATCCGGATTGAAACGCAACCTTCCTAAGGTTGAATCAAGTTTAAAAATTGAAGCAGGGATGGTTTTGCTGCTGTTTAATAATTGAAGGTCAGATAATTCATAGGTTCTGTTCAAATGCGATCCTTCATCAGGAACCTGCATCGGAGGGTTCAGGAAAACAAAAAAGGGACCGAAAGCAAGAGCAATTACAGCATACACTATTTCAGGCCGGATATTTAACCGGCCAAGCCAAATTTGAATTTTTTTAGTAAAAATGATCAGAAGAGTAATCAGGAAAACAACCAGATACCATATCCGTTTTATAGGAGTTGACCAGGACGAATCAGATTCATAGGTACGAAGAATCATACTTCCGGGGTACAGCCTCACTTTGTTTGGGATCGAACGGATGACATCATCATTGGCTATTACAGAGGCATAAAGGTTGCCTACTTTTGTGACACTGTTAAAAAGTGGATGAATGCTGTTGGCACTGTCGCCGTTTGTGGAGAAAAAGCAAATGTAGATTTTATTCCCTTTGTTTGCCTTTACACTCTCCCTGAACTGAAACGCATGGTATTTGGCATCTTCAATTGTTTCTGATGAGAATTTTTCCTGATGAAGAAGATTGTAATTGCTATCAAGAACAAGGATCGTATTGGTGCTGGTATTCACCCTGCCCATGGTTGCAAAACGAATCTCCAGGCCATTCAGAAAATCTTTGGTGAGGGTAATTTCCTGAACCGCCAGGTTACCTTTGATAATGCCTTCGTATAAATAGGTTGCTTTTGTTGCCGAATTCTGCGTAATTCCAACCAATGGAGGCTTCGGTTGATAAAACCACAATAACAGAATTGCAACGGTAAAAAAGATTACTCCAAAAATTAAATACTTTTGCTTTGCCATGAGTGAGAAAAAAAATCATTTGGTCATGAAATTAACCGGATTTTGGCAAATTTGAGAAAAATATTGATAAAAATAAAAAAAAATATCAACATTATGTATTACCTTTTGCCATAAACCCGATTAAGCATAATAATTGAGTACTTTTGTTCACGGAGTTTTTAACTTAAATTAAATCATCATGGCAACTGGAGTAAACAAGGTAATTTTGATCGGAAACCTGGGTAGAGACCCGGAGGTTCAAAATTTCGAAAACGGTGTAAAAAAGGCTGCATTCACCCTGGCCACCACCGAAGCTTACAAAGGCAAAGACGGGGAGAAGACCACTCATACCGAGTGGCATAACATCGTAATGTGGAGAGGGTTGGCCGATGTGGCCGAGCGTTTTCTGAAAAAAGGCAGTACCATCTATGTTGAGGGACGGATCCGCAAACGTGAATATGAAGACAAGGAGGGACAAAAAAAGTATATGTACGAAATCCTTGGCGATTCTATGCAGATGCTGGGAGGCGGTGGCCGCAAAGAGGATGGAACCAACTCTTCTCAAACAACTGAAGCACAAAAGGAAGATGTGCCGATGGTCAACACACCTGAGGATGATCTTCCATTCTAAACAAATGGCGAAATGGATAAATGGAGAAATGGCGAAATTTCGCCATTTCTCCATTTCACTATTTCACTATTTTAGCATATTCTTCATTCTTATTCTTCTGCTTTCATCCTGCAACGATTCCTACACCCCAAAACCAAGGGGCTATTTTCGTATTGACCTTCCTGATCGGGCATACCAGGTTTTCGATACAACATTCCCTTACACATTTGAATATCCTTATTATGCAGATATTACGATCGATAGCACTAAAATGGCCGAGCCATACTGGATCAATATACGGTATAAGCCTTTTAATGCCACCTTGCACTTCAGCTATAAAATGATCAGTGGAAACCTTAACGAATATTTGAACGACGCCCATACCCTTGTGAACAAGCATATTCCCAAGGCCAATGCGATCAGCCAGCGTGAGTTTGTCGACCCTGCACACCGGGTATTCGGATTGGTTTACGATATCAGGGGTGCCGATGCTGCTTGTCCATATCAGTTTTATCTGACCGACAGTGTTTCATCATTTGTCAGAGGAGCACTCTATTTCAATCAGGTTCCCAACAATGATTCGCTTGGTCCGGTCATTGATTTTTTAAAAAAAGACATGGAACACATGATTGCCACATTTCGATGGCACAAACCCGGGCATACACCCGGGGACACCCTCACCCCCGGGCTTAAGCCTGGGGCCAGACCAGCCTCCAGACGATGATAGAAACCATCAAATTAGGGTCAGTATCCTGGTCGCACCTGGTCAACCCTACGGAAAATGAGGTTAACACGCTGAAGGTTCAATACCACTTTCATGATCTGGCTATGGAAGATTGCCGTACAGAGGTAAATATGCGGCCGAAGATCGATATTTATGATGACCATTATTTTATCATCCTTCATTTTCCAACTTTCGACAAGGAGAAGAAGTTTGTTGAAGTCAGAGAAATTAAGTTTTTCCTTGGAAAGGATTACCTGATCAGTATCGGTCGGACACACTGGCTGGTTTGGAAAATGTTCAAACGGGAAAAGGATACATCCACAGATCGTTTAAAGGTTGACAGCAGCGATGATCTGCTTTACCAGATCCTTGATCATGTGATGACCGAGGTAAGGAAGTTGGTTGACACCATTGATCAGGACGTTGACCAATGCGGGAAGGCCCTCTTCGGGAAAAACGCAGAATCTACCCTTGTGAAAATCTCCGTGACACGTAAAAATCTGATCCTGCTCAACACCATGTTCAAGCCGCAGATGGATCTCTTTACCAAGCTGAAAAGCGGATCCATCAGGGGATTCGATGGCGATATGCAGGATTACTGGAGCAACATCATGGACTATTTTCAGAAGTTGTGGGATGTGGTTGAAGATGATGGCGAGTTGATCAGAGGTTACTCAATGACTTTCGATTCACTGCAGGTCAACAGGACCAACGAGGTTATAAAAATCCTGACCCTGATTTCCTCTGTTTTGCTCCCGCTCACTTTTATCGCCAGTTTATATGGGATGAACATTAAACTTCCGATTCAGGACCATCCGTTCTCTTTTTTCTTTGTTGCGGGTGGCATGATCATTATCGCCATTCTCATGGTGATTTTCTTTAAAATGAAAAAGTGGATGTGATGTTACGATTCGTTACGGTTCATCACATCGATCTGCCGCTGGATGCCCTCTTCATGAACCGATTCGAGTAATTTCAGGATAAATTCACGGCTCAACCCCATTTTAATGCCTGCTTCAATGCGATCATTTGTGAGCTGACTCCACCTTTTTAACTGGAGAATCGTTATTTTATTGACTTTTTTATAAGTTCCGATTTCCTCGACCACCCTCATGCGCTGTGCCAGGATATCAATAAGTTCTTCGTCAAGTTTATCGATTTCCGACCGTAATTCTTCCAGTTTATGCGAAAATTCATTGTCTGATTCACGTCTGAGGATCAGGGTTGAAAGAAATTCACCTAATTGAGCCGGTGTGACCTGCTGATTTTTATCAGTAAGTGCTTTGGCCGGATTGAAGTGCGTTTCGACCATTAACCCGTTCATTTCAAGATCCAATGCTTTTTGCATGGTACCCGGGATCAGATCTTTGTTACCGCAAATGTGGCTGGGATCAACCACAATGGGGAGGTTTGGGTGAAGACGTTTGAGTTCGATGGGGATTTCCCACATGGGGGCATTCCGATAGGGGGAGCGGTTGAAAAATGAAAAACCGCGATGCACGGCGATCAATTTTTTCAAGCCCATCCGGTTCAGCCGTTCAATGGCACCCATCCAAGTTTTCAGGTCGGGGTTCAGTGGGTTTTTAACCATTACCGGTATATCCCGCCCTCCAATAGCTTCTCCGATTTCCTGGACAGCGAATGGATTTACTACTGTTCTCGCTCCGATCCAAAGAATATCGATTCCATGATCAAGTGCCTCGTGAACATGTTTTGGATTGGCAACTTCTACAGTCACCAGCAACCCGGTTTGTTCCCTGGCTTTTTGCAGCCATTTTAACCCTTTGGTCCCAACACCCTCAAATGCTCCGGGGCGGGTACGGGGTTTCCAGACACCAGCACGGAAAATCTTCACCTGAGGAATCATGGCTACTCCCAATGCGGTTTCCATTATCTGCTCCTCGGTTTCGGCGCTGCACGGACCGGCAATGACCATAGGCAGCGTCGAAACCGGTAACCATTGTTCGATTGGAATGATATGAAGCGTGGAGTTCATGGGGGACAAATGTACGCAATTCAACTATAATCATTATCTTTGTGAAACGCAAAATTGAAAATCACGGATATGTTGAGTTTAGACCATAACAAACGTTACACTTACGCCGACTATCTTACCTGGATGGACGATGTGAGGAGAGAACTTTACGATGGTTTCATAAAACTGATGACGCCGGCACCTTCATCGAAGCACCAGGAATTATCTGTTAATCTGACTATATTATTAGGTGTTTTTTTAATGCATAAAGACTGTAAAGTTTACCATGCCCCTTCCGATGTGCGTTTTCCAAAGAATGGAAAAAGTCAAAATGACAAGAAGGTTTATACAGTTCTTCAACCTGACTTATATATTGTGTGCGACTTGTCTAAAATTGATGATCGTGGTTGTCTGGGCGCACCGGATATGATTATCGAAATTATTTCGGCTAAAGATTCAAAACGGGATACCCGGGATAAATTTGAAATTTATCAGGAACACGGCGTTCGTGAATATTGGATTGTAAGTCCCAACGATGAAACTGTGAACGTGTTTGTTTTAGATGAAAAAGGGAAATTCCAGTTTAAAGGTCTCTTTGCAGGTGATGATAAAATTCCGGTTAATATTTTCAATGGCGATCTTAAAATTGATCTTACTGAGGTTTTCCTGCATTAATGTGTTCTACTGTGCCTTTCCTTGATCTTAGAGTACTAAGGATCACTAAGAAATGGTTTTTTCCATGTGTTTATCCGTGATCTTCGTGTCTCAGTGGTTTTTAATTGCCGCCATTTCCGTAAATTTGCAGGATTAATAAATCAATCAATGGAACACACAAGAAGGAATAAAATTGTCGATTTACTGAAATCGAAGGAGTTTGGGAGTGAAGTATTGGTTAAAGGCTGGGTCAGGACAAAGCGCGGGAATAAAAATGTCAATTTCATTGCATTGAATGATGGGTCGGTTATTCATCATCTGCAAGTTGTGGCTGAGGTAGCCAATTTTGATGAAAATTTGTTGAAATTAGTCACTAACGGAAGTTGTATCTCGGTTAAAGGGATTCTGGTGGAATCGATGGGACAGGGGCAGAGTGTTGAAGTTCAAGCCAAAAATATTGAGGTATATGGAACTGCTGATCAGGAGAGCTATCCCTTGCAGACCAAAAAACACGGACTGGAATTTTTGCGGGAGATTGCCCATCTGCGGCCACGGACCAACACCTTTGGCGCCGTATTACGCATTCGCCATGCCATGGCTTTTGCCATTCATAAATATTTCAACGACCATGGATTTTACTACCTCCACGCGCCAATTATTACAGGTTCGGATGCAGAAGGGGCAGGAGCGATGTTCCGTGTGACGACTTTGGATGAAAAGAATCCACCGCTGCTGGCTGATGGCCATGTGGATTACAGTCAGGATTTTTTTGGTAAAGAGACCAAACTTACCGTAAGCGGACAGCTTGAAGCTGAACTTGGTGCCATGGCCCTTTCACTGGTATATACCTTTGGCCCGACTTTCAGGGCAGAAAACTCAAATACACCACGTCATCTTGCCGAGTTTTGGATGATTGAACCCGAGATGGCATTTTATGACATTCATGATGACATGGATCTGGCAGAGGATTTTCTGAAATCCCTGATGCAGTATGCCCTTGATCATTGTCAGGATGATCTTGAGTTTTTAAATAAAATGTATGATAATGAGTTGATTGACAGGTTGAAACAGGTTGTTGACGGAAAATTTGAACGGCTCACCTATACTGAAGCTGTCGAGATACTCAAGGCTTCGGGGCAACCGTGGGAATTTCCGGTAGACTGGGGAACCGATCTGCAGGCTGAACACGAACGGTACCTTGTTGAGAAACATTTTGGGAAACCTGTTATTCTGACCGGCTACCCCAAAGACATCAAGGCGTTTTACATGAAGATGAACGAAGATGGCAAGACAGTTCGCGCGATGGATGTACTTTTCCCAAAAATCGGGGAGATTATAGGTGGCAGCCAGCGTGAAGAGAACCTGGATGCTTTGATGAAGCGGATACACGAAATGAACATTCCTGAAAAGGATGTTTGGTGGTACCTCGATACCCGTAAATTCGGAACCGCTCCACATGCGGGATTCGGATTAGGTTTCGAGCGCCTGATCCTTTTTGTGACAGGCATGTCGAACATACGTGATGTGATTCCTTTTCCGAGAACGCCGAAGAATGCTGAGTTTTAGGGTGAACGAGTGGGCAAGTGGGCAAGTGGGCAAGTGGGCAAGTGGGCAAGTGGACGGGTGAACGGGTTGTTGAGTTTTTATAAAAAGAACTCCTGCCGTGTAGAAAAAAGTGTAATTTAGCATGAAGATAAAGCAAGATGGATAAGTGTTGGGTGCTGAAACCACAGGGAGATCCCGAGAAAGTAAAAGAATTATCTAAAGTTTTAGGTATTGATCAATCGCTTACCAACCTTTTGGTACAGCGCGGGGTATCAACATTCGAGGAAGCTAAAACTTTTTTCAGGCCTTCACTGAACGATTTGTATGATCCGTTTCTGATGAAGGACATGGATAAAGCCATAGCCCGCATCACCAGCGCAATTGAAAATCATGAGCAAATCCTGGTTTACGGCGATTATGATGTTGACGGAACCTCTGCGGTATCACTGGTTTATACATTCCTGCAAAGTTTTCATAAGGAAATAGATTTTTATATTCCCGACCGTTACGATGAAGGTTATGGCATTTCTATTAAGGGAATCGATTTTGCTGCGGGAGCCAATGTTAAACTTATTATTGCCCTGGATTGCGGCATCAAAGCAGTTGAAAAAGTTGCCTATGCAACCACCAAAGGTATCGATTTTATCATCTGCGATCATCATCGGCCCGGGGCCGAAATACCTCCTGCAGCAGCGGTGCTTGACCCTAAGCGCCACGATTGTCCCTATCCATACAAAGAGTTATCGGGCTGCGGGATCGGTTTTAAACTTATTCAGGCTTACTCGCAAAAGAACAATCTACCATTTGAAAATCTCACTCAGTATCTTGATCTTGTTGCTATTAGTATAGCTTCGGATATTGTAGACATCACCGGTGAAAATCGAATCCTTGCCTATTTCGGGCTTAAATTGATCAATACCCGGCCAAGACCTGGTCTGGAAGCATTGCTCCGTTATTCGGCGATGATGAAAAATGATGACGGACAGGGAGGATGTGTTTTTATCCGTGAACTTACCATCACTGACCTGGTTTTTATGATCGGGCCACGAATCAATGCCGCCGGGAGGATCGAAAGTGGAAAAAATTCAGTCAGGCTCCTTATTACCAAAGATCTGGAAGATGCAATGCTTGTGGCAGTACAGATCAATGCCTATAACACCGAACGGAAAGCACTTGACACTTTGGCTACTCAACAAGCCCTCGGAATGATTGGCGCAGATGAAAAGCTTAAATCGGCCAGATCAACTGTGATTTATCATCCCGACTGGCATAAAGGGGTAATTGGCATTGTGGCATCACGTTTAACGGAATCTTATTACCGGCCCACCATCGTGCTTACGCTTTCAAATGGTCTGATAACAGGATCGGCCCGCAGTGTAAGGGATTTTGACATTTATGAAGCGGTTGATGCTTGCAGCGATTTCCTTGAGCATTTTGGCGGGCATAAATTTGCCGCCGGGCTTTCGCTGAAACCCGAAAACCTGGAATTGTTCAGTACCAGCTTTGAAACGGCTGTCCGGGAACGTTTGCAGGGAATTGAACTTTTCCCTGTTCTGGAGGTGGATTCCCTGCTTCCTTTAAGTAAAATCAATTCCCGGTTTTATAACGTACTGAAGCAATTTGCGCCCTTCGGCCCGGGAAATATGGCTCCGCTTTTTATCACAAAAGGGGTTATGGATGCCGGAGGATCGAGAATTGTCGGGAAAAATCACCTGAAACTTTCTGTAGTCCATCCTGATATAGCCGGCGGACCATTTTCTGCCATTGCGTTTCAGCAGGGCGAACGGTTTGGGTTAATTGAGAAGCAAATACCCTTTAACATTTGCTATCATATTGAAGAAAATGAGTGGAATGGTGCAGTGAACATTCAACTCAACGTCAAGGACATCAAGTTTGCTGATTAGCTGTGGTCCTTACCGAAACATACTCCCATCCGTCGTGCCTTTTCAATCAGAGGATGGTCTTCGGGAACAAGCCTTAATTTACCACCAACTTCTGCCAGGGGAACTGAAGTAACATTGTTGCCTTTGAGAGCGACCATTTCACCGAATTTTTTCTGAGCAATGAGTTCAACCGCAAAAGCGCCGTACCGGGTGGCAAGGACACGGTCCATTGGGGAGGGGCTGCCACCACGCTGAATGTAACCAAGAATGGTTTCCCTGGTTTCGAGACCGGTTAATTCGCTGATATTGCTGGCAACATAGCGGGCGGCTGATTCGCCTTTGGGTGTTGGAATGCCTTCAGCAACCACAACAATTGAATACGGTTTTTTAGTAATCGCCCTTTTTTTCAGGCATTTTGCCACCATGTTGATATCGAAATTGATTTCCGGCAGAAGAATCACATCGCCGCCACTGGCCATGCCTGAATAAAGTGCAAGCCATCCGGCATGATGCCCCATAACCTCAATTACCATGATGCGTTTGTGGCTGTTGGCCGTTGTATGGAGTCTGTCTATGGCTTCTGTTGCAATCCACAAAGCAGAATCAAAACCAAAAGTTACATCGGTTCCATACACATCATTATCGATGGTTTTCGGAATACCAATAATATTCAGTCCAACCTCCGATAGTTGGGCTGCTGTTCGTTGAGTGCCATTTCCGCCAATGCAAACCAGGGCATCGAGTCCGAGTTCATGGTAATGCTTTTTAATTAGTTTTGGTTTATCTATGGCATTGAAAGTACTGCTTTTCTTAAACGGGTTTTCCCTTGATGTTCCGAGGATGGTACCCCCCAGTGTAAGAATCCCTGAGAGAATACTTTCATCGAGTTGCACATATTCCTCGTTGATCAGCCCCAGAAAACCCGAAGAGATTCCGATCACTTCCATTCCATATTCAAGAATGGCTGTTTTACCAACTCCTCTGATTGCTGCATTGATACCCGGACAATCGCCGCCGGCCGTTAAAATGCCTATACGCATAAAATTAATTATTTTAAATCAAATGAACCGGTGCCAATTTCCTTGTCATCGGCAAATACCGTGACCATGTACTTCCCCTTCATCGCGGGGATATCAGTGTTTTTCTTGGTCCAGTTTATGCATATATTCATCGATTTGCCCTGATAATCAATATCTTCACGGAGTGAAAAAGCCAGGGTTTGTCCGTTAAAAACGAAGGTGTCATATTTACTTTTGAGCACTATTACATTGTCGGGGCGGGCAATACGAATGTAGATGATTTTTTTTCCGGAGGTTACAAGCGGGTTTTCCCCAATGGTAAAACACACCCTTATCCGGTCGGTCCGACTCGCTTTATCAGTGATTTGCTCTTTGGTCCCTCCTGATTTGAGTTTCAAAGGAGTGCCAGTGACATCATAAGCTTTGATGTAAGCAGCCTGGTTCATTTTTTCTTTCAATTCCTCCTTATCTTTCATCAGGGTTTGATTCCTGTTCTGTTCAGTTTTCACTACCTGGCGGATCCGGTCGTTTTCAGCTGTCAACTCGCGGTTTACGGTATACAGGGAATCCATTTGATGAACATATCCCTGGGCCACTTTTTGCAACCTTTCAAATTTCTTATGGATCGTATTATAATCCCATTGTGTTGCTAACAGCTTTTTGATTTCCATTGCATTGACCTGTATGAGGCTATCCTTGGACTTAAGAGAGTCAGAGAGTGCTCCATAGGAAATTTTGATGTTATTGTGCTCGGTCATCAGCGAATCCAGGTTATGCTGTAACTCGGTTTTCTCCGTTTCCTTTTCTTTGACCAGTTTCATCAGTTGTGACCGCTGTATGAAAAGCCAGAAGAGTAGTACAAGCAAAAGGAGACCTAAAACAGACAGGTAAATCGTGTATTTACGATTTGAAGATTTTTGTTCTTCCATGAGTTCTCAAATTTTCCAGAATAATGGTGCAAAGATAATACAAAAACAGGGTTCAGCCAGATTCTAATGCCGGGTTTAAACCCGGCGTTAGACAACCCGGCGTTAGACAACCCGGCGTTAGACAACCCGGCGCTAGACAGCCCGGAGTTAGTGTGAGGAGGGCCCGATCTGCTTCAGAACATCTCCATGCTGTTTGACGACCTCTTTCAGCCACCATTGCGGGTAACCGGGTTGCGACGGCATAACAGGCACGTTGTAGGGATTGGTTTCAAACTTGCCATCCTTTTCCTTTTTGATGTTGCCATCGATGTACTTTACCAGCAGATACTGGAACAGTTCCTGCCACCGCTTTACGGTTGCCTGTCCGGTATTGACGGAATAGTCCGTCAGGAATTTAACACCTTCAGCCTTATCTTTTTTACAAAGATCGACAGCTTTTTGATCAATGCCGGCAGTTTCTGCTATGTATTTGTTTTCAAGCTCCTGTTGCACCGGCTGGATGTCTTTGATCATGTAGTTATATTTTGTATAAGCCCAGTTTGAAACCATGCTGAAAGTCCAAAAGGCAGAAGTGGGTGAGAAGTGCAGCAGATCGCCATTCCCAACCCTGTATGCTTCCGGCACTTCGGTCATGCAGCAATACATGGGTGAATAGACCATTGTATAAGTATCATCAACGCCAAACCAGAAAATTCCGCCGATCGGATCGGGTAACCAGTTGCGCGACTGTGCCACGAAAACGAATCCGGTTTGCTGTGTTGAAGTAGCACGTTCCTGGATATAGGCCACGCTGTCGACCTTCATCGTCATTGGGCGCCAACGGTAAGGGCATTCGAACGGTCCTGCACCAATATCCTTGGTCATATCCATTTTTGTTCCTTCATAATGGTCGCGCATCAGGTTCATCACATCATGAACGCCGATTTTTTTATCGGGTTTTATCCACAGGGGCATACGGTTCGTAGGGTAGTCAAATTTACCTTTGGTGATATGGCCCATGGCATAGTCCTGATATTGTCCCATGGAGGAATTGATTCTGTTGAACATGGACCATACACGGGCTTCGCAAGCACGCGCCCCGCTGAAATCGAGGGGGGCATAGGTGTCGGAAAAGCTAAACTCCTTATCTTCACCGTTAAACCAACCCATTTTTCGGGCAAAGGAGATGACGTCGGGTGCGTAGATGCAATTTTCCGGATCGTTCAAAGGGAATTGGGTGATTCGAGGGTGGTTGGCATGACCGCTTACATATCCGTCTGGAATTCGTCTGGCTACCCATACGGCACCTTTTTCAACCTTTCCTTTGCCGATCATTTCAAGTATCCATGCTTCATTGGCATCAGAAATTGAAAAAGATTCCCCGCTGCTGGCATATCCATAGGCTGCGACGAGTTCGCCGAAAATTTTAATGGCCTCACGGGCTGTTTTTGCACGCTGAAGAGAGATATAGATCAGGGATCCATAATCAACAATGGCCCCGGGTTGCTCGGCAAGTTCCTCGCGCCCTCCAAAGGTAGTTTCGCCAATAGCAACCTGATTTTCATTCATGTTGCCAATTACATTGAAGGTATGTTTCACCTGTGGGATTTTTCCCAACGGCTTTCCGGTATCCCATTCAGTAACATCAAGCATTGATCCGGCAGGCCAGTCGCGGGCAGGCCAATGATACAAATCCCCGTACAGTGTGTGTGAATCGGCCGAATAGGTAATCATTACCGATCCATCGATCGTAGCACCTCTGGTAAAGATAAAGTTGGTACAGGCCATCGAATGATAACCTGAGCCGGATAACAGGATCAATAAGATAAACAAGGTTTTGCGCATAAGATACAGTTATTGAATGATTGAATGATTGAATGATTGAATGATTGAATGATTGATTGCCGTCAAAATTACAAAAAATTTCCTGACGGGTAAGCAGGTAAACCACTTGTTGAATGAGGTTTTGATATTATGTAGCATGGGATATGGGAGAAAAACAGTAAATTTGTGATCTGTTAGACCCGGTGAATATGAAAAAAACGGCCTTGCTACTCCTGGTATGTGCATATTATTCAGTGGCTTATACTCAAACCTCTGATGTGGACCCCAAGGTGGCCAAAAACCGCAATATGGGATTGGAAGCATCTGCCGGTTATTCCATAGCCCTGGGGACGTACGCAGCTTTTGACCAGAAAAATAAAAAATCGGGTTATGCCACAAGTGGCTGGCTGGTTCAACTCACCTTCGACTGGATGGGAAAAAAAGATATTGGTCTTGCCCTTCAATATACTTTTCAGCAAAACCCTTTGAAAGATGCAGCCAACCTGGTTTATCCGAACGGAATACCTGAGTCTGCAGGTACAGGTAATTGGTCCAACCATTACCTGATGTTTGGGCCGGTATTCATGAAAACAATCCACCATCTTCATATAGATTTCAAGGTATTGGGCGGTGCCATCGTATCTTCATGTGCAACCTTCCATACGCCTGATCCAACGGATACAACAGGGAATAACTACAACAAAAATATCGCAACCGGGTTTGCTTACCAGATTTCAGCCGGGATCGGTTATACGGTTTCGTCGCATTTTACGTTCAAATTCAACCTGAATCTGTTGGGGGGATGGCCCGGTGTCAGCAGGCAATACGGATCACAACTTATCGGTTATGAGAAATATAAGGATCCTATTACAGGTATTGAATATGTGAAACCCGTTTATTCTGCCCCGGTGGAATACGAAATAAAAAAAGTTGTGACCACCTTAAATCCTTCCATCGGTTTGGTCTACAGGTTTTAAATATCTGAATACACTATGATGCACCGCCAAATATCTGCCCTGATTATAGTCATCCTGTTGACTTCATCCTGTTTGTTTTCCCAGGTAAACATTCAGGATTCGACCATTTTTACACCGATGATTTACGCTACCTACGGGTATCAGTTTCCGGGAGGCGACCTTGCAAAACAGTTTGGGAGCAATTCCAGTATCGGAGGCGGTTTCATGTTTAAAACCAGGAATAACTGGATGTTTGGTGTAGAAGGGAATTTCATGTTCGGGCAGTCGGTAAAGAACAGCGATTCACTCCTCAGGAACATTTCGACCCGTGATGGCTTTCTAATAGATGCCAACGGTTATTATGCCGACCTGGTGTTTTATGAACGCGGTTTTAACTTCTTTGCTAAATTCGGGAAAGTGGTCCCTTTGCTTTCTCCCAACCCAAACTGTGGATTTACGCTGTTGGCAGGGGCCGGATATATTCAGGACAAGATCAGAATCCACAATCCGGGGAATACCGCTCCACAACTGCTCGGGGATTATAAGAAAGGATATGACCGGCTGAACGGGGGCATCGCTGTTTCAGGGTCATTGGGGTATATGTACCTGAGTAATACCAGGTTATTGAATTTTTCGGTATCTTTTGAATTCATGCAAGCCTGGACAAATCCATATCGTGAGCGGGATTTCGATACAGGAAAACAGGATACCCGAAAACTGAGCAGCCAGTTTTATACAGTTAAAGTTTACTGGATTATTCCGCTATACCGGAGGGTTCCGAAGGAATTTTATATGTATTAAATGCGGCTGATATATTCAATATTTATTCAATTATACGGGTTTTTCCTTCGGATTGCGGCCTTATTCAACGATAAGGCAAGTCAGTGGGTGGATGGCCGCAACGGATTATTCAGCCGACTTGAATTGGCTTTGAGGGAGGTTGACAGGAATAAACAACCAGTTATCTGGTTTCATGTCTCTTCGCTTGGCGAGTTTGAGCAGGGAAGGCCTGTTATGGAGGAATTCAAAAAAATCTGGCCGGCAAAAAAAATCCTGCTCACTTTTTTTTCACCATCCGGTTATCAGGTACGCAAAGACTATGATCAGGCCGACTTTGTGTTCTATCTTCCGCTCGACACACTGAAAAATGCACGGAGGTTTTTAAACATCGTTCAGCCGGAGATGGTGTTTTTTGTCAAATATGATTTCTGGTTTAATTTCCTGAAAGAAATTCACTGCAAACACATCCGGCTTTACTTTATTTCAGCCTTATTCCGTGAAAACCAACATTTTTTTAAATGGTATGGCGGATGGTTTCGCAGGCAACTCCATTTTGTGACCCATTTTTTCGTCCAAAACCGTGAATCAGAGGAACTTTTGAAATCAGTGGGTATAACTCATGTTACGCTGACAGGCGACACCCGGTTCGATCGTGTTTATGCCATTGCGGCAAAAAAAACCACATTTCCGCTGATCGAAAAATTTTGTGCCGGGAATATGGTATTTATTGCCGGCAGTTCCTGGGAACCGGATGAATCGGTGTTTATTCCCTTGACACTGCATAAGGAACTGAATCTAAAATATATCATTGCGCCACACGATACCTCGCCCGGAAGAATCCAATTTATTATTGAAAAATTGGACCAGAAGGTACTGCGTTATTCAGAGCTGAATGATGGAAATGCCAGTCTGGCTGATATTTTGATCATCGATTCTGTCGGCATTCTGTCACAACTATACCGATATGCCACTGTTGCATTTATCGGCGGGGGATATGCAGGTGGAATTCACAACATTCAGGAACCTGTTACCTTTGGCATACCTGTGTTTTTTGGCCCCAATTATCAAAAATTCAGGGAGGCCCGTGATCTTGTTGCCATCGGCGGAGCGTTTAGCATTACCACTTCGGGCGAATTATTTGCCGAGGTAAAGGAGATCACTGAAAATCCGGAGGAACATAAGCGATTATCGGCCATTTGTAAAAAGTACGTGGAGGAAAACCGGGGAGCAACGGAGAAGATTGTGAGGTATGTGGAAGGGGTGGGCAAGTGGGCAGGTGGGCGAGTGGGCGAGTAGGCGAGTGGGCAGGTGGACAGGTTTTTTTTTGCAGGTTAATAAAAAGTCGTATTTTTGAAAGAAAGATACTTATAAACAAAATCCAACTCTTATGAAAAAAACTATGTTAATCCAGGGAACGATGCTCGTCCTGGTTGCTTTTCTGCTCACGTCATGTGGCTCTTCGGTAAATATGACCTCATGGACCAATCCCAAGGAAAAAGAGAAAATCGGTAATGTGCTCGTATGGGCCATGTTCGATAAACTGGAGTACCAAAAACCATTTGAACAGTATTCAACAGCCTGGTTAAATAAGCGAGGGTTTAAATCAACCGAATCGCTCAACTTTATTGCTCCGGGTAAGAAATATGAATTAAAGGATCTTGAGAAGAAAATGGACAGCCTGGGTGTGGACGGTATCCTGGTGATTACTTACAAAGGTACCGACAAATCGCAAACATATATTCCTCCCACCACAACTGTTTATCCCGATTACTATTACAATTACTACAATTACTATAACTGGGGATACCCTGTGTATGGTTATGGTGCAAACGTTGTTACCAGCGGTGGCTATTGGGCTACATCATCCGTGGTGAACCTTCATGCCAACCTGTATGCCAATTCGAACAATAACCTTCTTTGGACTGCTGAGATTGCAATATCAGATCCCCAATACATCGATGAAGTGACCGACAACATTATTTCGCAAATTTATGCCGACTGGCAACGCAATGGGTTGTTGAAAGTAATAGCGAAGTAACCGTTGCAATTATTAATAAATAACATATTGCGCACAGGATGAAAATAGGATTTATCGGACTAGGGAAAATGGGCGCAAACATGGTCCATAGGCTATTGAACCATGATCATGAAGTTGTGGTTTATGCCAGATCTGTGGATAGTGTGAGGGAAATGGAAAAACTGGGAGCTATCGGGGCATCTTCATTGGAAGACCTTGCTGATAAACTGCCCGGACGGAAAGTTGTATGGCTGATGGTTCCTGCCGGGAAACCTGTTGACGACAACCTTGATGCACTGCTAAAACTTCTGGGCAAAGATCACATCATCGTTGATGGAGGAAATTCGTATTGGAAGGAGACCCAGCAAAGAGGACTGAAAGCGGGAGCGATGGGAATTCACTATCTGGATTGTGGCACCAGCGGCGGTGTATGGGGTTTGCAGAATGGTTATTGCCTGATGTATGGCGGGATGCAGGAAGCTGCAGAATATCTGGAACCCGTTTTTAAATCACTTGCACCTGAAAATGGATATGTTTATTGTGGTGCATCAGGAACAGGACATCTGGTAAAAATGGTCCATAATGGCATAGAGTATGGGATGATGCAGGCATTTGCCGAAGGGTTTGAAATATTGGAGAAAGCTCCTTATGACCTCAATCTGCCTAAGATCGCCGATGCCTGGCAATATGGCAGCGTCGTCCGATCCTGGCTTTTGGAACTGGCGGTAAATGCCCTGCATGAAGATCCGAAACTTGCTAAACTTAAAGATTTCGTGCAGGATAGCGGCGAAGGCCGGTGGACGATACAAACAGCGCTGGACTTTGACGTTCCGGTACATGTTATTGCTGCTTCATTGTTCACCCGCTTTCAGTCGCGCCAGGATGAATCTTTTGCCATGAAAATGCTGGCGGCATTGAGAAATCAGTTTGGTGGCCATGCGGTGAAAACCAAGGAATAAGGCCACAAAATGATTGACAACGATCATCTCATTTACGTAATCTTTGGTGCTTCCGGCGATCTGACAAAAAGAAAGCTGGTTCCTGCCCTGTATGCCCTTTTTATAAAAAAACTGCTTCCAATTAATTTTGCGCTGCTGGGGGTTTCACGGTCAGAATTTTCTGATGCTGAATTCAGGGAGAGCATGCGATCGGCTATCACGGAATTTAAGGAAATTGATGATGCCTCCCGGATTGATGAATTCGTTGAAAAGGTTTATTATCAATCTATTCGGTTTGATGATCCTTCATCATACCTGCCCATCAGGCAGCGATTGACTTCACTGAGGGAGCAAACGAAAACCGGAGGAAATACGGTTTTCTACCTGTCCACTCCACCAAGTTTATATGGTGTTATACCACAACACCTGGCTTCTGTTGGGTTAAACAGGCAGGATGATGGCTGGAAAAGGCTGATCATTGAAAAACCATTCGGATATGATTTGCCTTCCGCACTGGAGCTGAAAGATCAGCTGTTGAAGGACTGGACTGAAGAACAATTGTACCGGATCGATCATTATCTGGGCAAGGAAACCGTGCAGAACCTTTTGGTCACCCGGTTTTCCAACGGAATTTTTGAACCACTGTGGAACAGGAATTTTGTGCATCATGTGGAAATCACCTCTGCAGAGAGCCTGGGGGTTGAAAAGCGTGGCGGATATTATGACAGTTCCGGGGCACTGAGGGATATGGTTCAGAATCATTTGCTTCAGGTTGTGGCATTGACAGCCATGGAACCCCCTTCATCCCTTGATCCTTCGGCCATCCGCAATGAAATCTTCAAGGTGTTTCAGTCATTCCGGCCTATTAAGCGGGAAGAGGTGAAACATGTAGCCATCCGGGGGCAATATCTTGCCTCGACCATCAAAGGTAAACCCGTGATCGGTTACCGGCAGGAGCAAGGCGTTAAACAGGATTCTGTTACGGAAACTTTTGCTGCCCTGAAGTTTTATATTGATAACTGGCGATGGGGTGGCGTTCCGTTTTATATCCGTACCGGAAAGCGATTACCCACCCGTGTCACGGAAGTGGTTATCCATTTCAAACCCACCCCTCATTTCCTTTTTTCGCAGAATTCCGTTATCCAATCCGGTAATCAGTTGGTAATCCGGATACAGCCTGATGAGGGCATCGTGGTGAAATTCGGTATGAAAACACCCGGTGCGGGGTTCGACGTTCAAACGGTGAATATGGAGTTTCATTACTCCGACCTTTCCGAACAAAGGATCCCTTCGGCTTATGAGCGTCTGATCTATGATGCCATCAAAGGGGATACTACTTTATTTGCCAGGACTGAAGAGGTACTTGAAGCGTGGAAATTTCTGACACCGGTGATCGACAGCTGGAAATCTGATGCAGAGGTTCCGCTTTACGGATATCCGTCTGGTACATGGGGCCCGGAGCAAACCGATGACCTGATAGAGGAAAAAGAGATGACCTGGCGTCATCCTTGTAAAAACCTCTCTGATGATGGTGTTTATTGTGAATTGTGACCATGAAAAATTCAGTCAGGATTTTTAACAGCCTTGATGCCCTTTCTCATTTCTTTTCTCTGAAGGTAGCTGCGCATGTTGGTGAAATTCCGCATGAACAGTTTTTCTCATTTGTTTTATCAGGTGGTTCAACCCCTCCAAAGTTATTTTCATACCTCGCAAAGAACTTCGCTGATCGTATCGAATGGAAAAAAGTAAAAGTTTTCTGGGGGGATGAAAGATGTGTCGGCCCCCAGGATATTGAAAGCAACTTCAGGATGGCAAAAGAAAATCTGCTGGATCGTATTCCCATAACGGCCACAAATATTTACAGGATCAACGGGGAGGCGGACCCGGTGGAGGAGGCGGCCAGGTATGCTGAGGTTGTTTGCCGACAGGTTCCTTTAACAGAGAAGGTTCCCCGGTTTGATTTCGTGATGCTCGGACTTGGTGAAGACGGGCACACAGCTTCTGTATTTCCCGAACATCCTGAACTGTTTTCGTGTGATAAACTCTACAGCCCAACCTTTAATCCTTATACAAACCAGGGGAGAATCACGGCAACCGGGAAAATAATCAACAATGCACATACAGTGACTTTTGTTGTTACAGGAAAAAATAAAGCAGACATGGTTGCCCGGATCATCGAAAAGAAAGAGGGCTGGGAGAAACTCCCCGCGTCGCTTGTACGCCCCGATAACGGGGAACTTTTTTGGCTCCTGGACGAGGATGCGGCCTCAAGCCTGGGTAAAAATAAAGATTTCATTTACTCAAAATCCTGATTTCTCCTTCGCGGTTCAAAACCAGCTTCCCTGATCGCCTGCTGAATGCCGGCTGCATCAAACTTGTGGTTGGCGCCGGCAACGCTGACCACATTTTCTTCAATCATGATGCTGCCAAAATCGTTGGCGCCTGCATGAAGGCACAGTTGCGCCGTGTCTTTGCCAACTGTCAGCCAGGAGGCTTGAATATTGGGAATGTTGGGCAACATGATGCGGCTGATGGCAATCATACGGATATATTCCTCAGGGGTTACCCTGTTAAAGATGCCGGATTTTTCTCTTAACACTGTTCTGTCATCCTGGAACGGCCAGGGGATAAACGACAGGAATCCCTTGTGACCAGAGGTTTTTTGGGATTGGAGTTCACGCAGTGCAACAATATGTTCAAGGCGTTCCTCAATGGTTTCAATATGTCCGAACATCATCGTTGCCGAAGTTGTCAGATCCAGTTCATGGGCTGCACGCATCACCTCCAGCCATTCATGGGTTGTACATTTTACAGGTGAAAGTACTTTGCGTACCCTGTCAACCAGAATTTCAGCACCGGCGCCGGGTAAGCTATCAAGGCCGGCTTTTATCAACCGCTCCAGAACAGTTTTAAAGGAGAGTTTTTCCTTCTTTGCAAGCCATGCAATTTCAGGCGGACCCAACGCATGCAGGCGTACATAGGGATAATGACTTTTGAGATCGGCAAATAAATTTTCGTAAAAATCGAGGCTCAACTTAGGGTGTAATCCTCCCTGGAGCAGGAGCTGGTTCCCGCCGAGCCGCTTCATCTCCTCAATTTTACTGCAATATTCAGGTATGGTAGTAATGTAGGCATCAATGCTGTTTCCGGTTCGGTAAAAATTACAAAACTTACATCCGGAGATGCAAACGTTGGTGATATTTACATTGCGGTCGATGATCCAGGTTACGGTATTTTCGGGATGAAGTTTTTTTCGTAACTCGTTGCCTGTTAACATCAATTCAGCCAATGGAAGGTTGTCATACAGGAATTTTCCTTCTTCAATGGACAGGAATTCGGAATGAAGGGCTTTGTATATAAGGTTATCTGTTTTCATCGTTTACAGGGTTGGCCGCGATTTAAACATTCCGGCCATCAAAATTTGTCTAAATTTGTATTCATAATCCGGTTCAAAATTACTGAAAATCATGATCCCATCTGTAACCCTTACCAATATAGAGCAGGAGCTTGGGCACCTGGTCGTTATTATATCAAAATTCTCTCATCTGCCAGCCGGAATTTTCAGCACGGCAGAAAAAAAGTACATGAAGGAGCAGGTTGAGAACCTCCATCAGCAGATTGTTTCATTCAACCGCCTGAGTTATTTTGTGTGGGTGTATTTCATTAAGGAAGAAAAAGATATTTCAAAACGACTGGAAGCCACCCGTAAAGCCGGTGATCAGATAGCCGGTACCCTGAATGCACAGAAAGCTAAAAGGGTGGCCATTTTCGATGCAGAAAATGACGGGGATATCACACTGGCACTTGCTGAAGGCATGGCTCTGGGGTGTTATCAGTTCCTTAAATATAAAAAGGACAGGGAAAATGAAAACACCCTCGAAAATATCGAAATATATTCCAAAGTACTGGAGGAAGAGGGAGATAACACCTCAAAACTGAACATCCTTCTCGAAGCGGTTTGTTTCTGTCGTGACCTTGTCAACGAGCCCAATTCCTTTTTGACTGCCACACTATTTGCGAAGGAGGTTGAGAAAATGGCCGAAGGATCGGGTGTAACCACTGAGGTGTTGGATTTCGAAAAAATTGCAGCGCTGAAAATGGGGGGCTTGCTTGGTGTGAACCAGGGAAGTTTTGAGCCACCGACCTTTACCATACTGGAATGGAAACCTGCCGGTGCCATCAACGTGAAACCAGTTGTATTTGTAGGAAAAGGTGTTGTATATGATACCGGTGGCATGAACCTCAAACCGGGAGATTCGATGCTGACCATGAAACATGATATGGCAGGGGCGGCGGCAGTTGCTGCAACAATTATTGCCATTGCGAAGGCAAACATCCCGGTGCATGTGGTGGGTCTCATGCCGGCCACCGATAACCGTCCGGGCGAAAGGGCCCTGGTTTCGGGCGATGTCATCACCATCCACAATGGTACCACCGTTGAAGTGCTGAATACAGATGCTGAAGGACGTCTCATCCTGGCAGATGCCCTGAGTTATGCTAAAAATTTTAACCCGGAACTGGTAATTGACCTGGCAACCCTCACAGGTGCTGCCGTTCGTGCCATTGGTAAGTTCGGTGCTGCGGCCATGCAGTCAAATGCCAGGGAAGCCCTGGAATCTCTGAAATCATCCGGATATCATGTTTACGAACGGCTGGTTGAATTCCCGATGTGGGATGAATATGGTGACCAGATTAAATCTGACCTGGCCGACCTGAAGAACCTGGGCCCCCCGGAGGCAGGGATGATTACGGCGGGTAAGTTTCTTGAGAAGTTTACGAGTTACCCTTACATTCATCTCGATATCGCCGGTCCGGCTTTCAACGAAAAACGTGATTCATACCGGGCACTGGGTGGAACAGGTTATGGGGTAAGGTTGTTATTTGAGTTTGTTAGGAGGTTTGTGGAGGGTGAACGGGTGAACGGGTAAACAGGTGGGCAAGTGGGCAAGTGGGCAAGTGGACAAGTGGGCAAGTGGGCAAGTGGACAGGTGGGCAATTTCGCCGGAATATTGTTATTTTTGCAAAAAACAAGCATAGATGGAACAAGCAGTTGAAAAAGAAAGACGTGTCCGGGTGGGAATAACCCATGGCGATGTGAATGGAATAGGATATGAGGTTATTATAAAAACGCTTCAGGATCAGAGGTTAATGGAATTGTACACCATTGTGGTATATGGTTCTTCAAAGGTTGCATCTTATCATAGAAAAGTCCTGAATATCAATGATTTTAATTTTAATCTGGTTAAAAAGGCAGATCAGTCTCATCCTCGCAGGCCGAACATTATCAATGTGCACGATGAAGAGGTTAAAATTGATTTAGGGAAGTCAACCACCATTGCAGGTGAGTTGGCCCTGCTTTCGCTGGAAGCGGCTTGTGAAGATTTGCAGAAGAACCACATTGATGTTGTTGTTACTGCACCCATCAATAAAAAGAACATTCAATCTCCCGGATTTGAATTTCCGGGGCATACTGAATACTTTGCCAGAAAATTCAACGCGGAGGATTATCTGATGCTGATGATCAACAGTGTCATGCGCATCGGAGTTGTGACCGGGCACATCCCGTTGAGTGCTGTAAAAGACACACTCACCGAAGATTTGGTACTGAGAAAAATTCAGGTGATGAATCAATCACTGATGCGTGATTTCGGTATCGTTAAACCACGCATCGCAATTCTGGCACTCAATCCCCATGCCGGTGATGATGGTTTGATTGGAAATGAAGATAACACAATTCTCCAACCGGCCATCGAAAAGGCCTATAATCAGAAAATTCTCGCTTTCGGACCTTACCCTGCCGATGGTTTTTTTGGCACCTCTGGTTTTAAGAATTTTGACGGGATTCTTGCCATGTACCACGATCAGGGGATGATACCGTTTAAATTGATGTCGTTTGATGAAGGGGTGAATTTTACAGCCGGATTGTCTGTTATCAGAACATCACCCGCACATGGAACTGCATACGATCTTGCCGGAAAAAACGAAGCCTCACCGGAATCTTTCCGCAATGCCTTGTATTTAGCCGGTGATATTTTCATGCATCGTGTCGAATACGATGAACTCCATGCCAATCAATTGAAGCCGGCAGGCAGTCAACCCGACAACAACCGTTCATGACCGAACCGGTTTACACGGTCTCAAAAATTTCCTCGGTTTGTCGCGGGACCGTTCATTCCATTGACAGCGAAGATCTGGTAATCCGTGACTTGCTGATCGACAGTCGCCGTTTGATCCATCCTGAATTTTGCCTGTTTGTAGCACTGGTTTCGGAGCGGAATAACGGGCACAAGTTCATTGAAGAGCTATATGAAAAGGGGGTACGGTGCTTTATGGTTTCTGAACTGCCACGAAACGCAGAATTGAATGCATCGTTTATCCTTGTCCCCGATACCCTCGCTGCATTGCAGGAATTGAGTGCATACCATCGCAGGCAGTTTGATATTCCGGTGATCGGCATTACAGGGAGCAATGGTAAAACGATTGTGAAGGAGTGGCTTTTCCAGCTTTTGAACAGGGATCACAGGATCATACGCAGTCCGAAAAGTTACAATTCTCAAATCGGTGTCCCCCTCTCCGTTTGGAAAATGAGCATGAATCATGACCTTGCTATTTTTGAAGCAGGAATTTCTCTCCCCGGTGAAATGGAACACCTGGAACCCATCATCAGTCCGACGATAGGAATATTCACCAATATTGGCCATGCCCATGATGAGTATTTTGAAGACCAGCGACAGAAGGCAGCAGAAAAACTCAAACTTTTTACAAATGCCAGTATACTTGTTTATTGTGCAGATTATACCCTAATCACAGATTGTTTACACGCAGATTCTGCTTATCAAAACCTGAAAACATTTACCTGGGGCCGGCATCAAAAAGCTGACCTTCGGATTGTCACAGTTACAAAAGAAAATGGTCAAACCCGAATAACTGCAGAATACAAGGCTGAAATCTTCAACCTGATTATTCCTTTTACCGATGAAGCCTCCATCGAAAACGCGATCCACTGCCTTGCCACAGAAATCATTCTCTCGTCACCCCTCAGTTGCCATCCACCAATTGCCTTTGCCCCTCTTTCACGATACGACGTTCTTGCCGCCATCGCCATGCGACTTGAACTCAAAGAGGCCATCAATCACTGCTCCCTGATCAACGACAGCTATAACTCCGATATCAATTCGCTCAGCATTGCCCTTGATTTTTTAAACCAGCAAAACCAGCACACGAAAAAAACGATCATTCTCTCCGATATCCTTCAAACAGGTCGTGAAAAGGGAGATTTATATGACGAAATTGCTCTGATGCTGGCTTCACGAAAAATAAGCCGTATTATTGGGATTGGCCGCGACCTCGTGAAGCATGCAGATAAATTTAACATGCAGAAGGCATTTTTCGCCACAACAGATGAATTTCTGGCGCATTTTCCGGTTTCATCATTTCAAAATGAGACCATTCTGCTGAAAGGTGCACGATTGTTTGAGTTTGAGAAGATCAGCCAGATTTTGCAGCAAAAGGCCCACGAAACGGTGATGGAGATCAACCTGGATGCGCTGATCCACAATCTGAACCATTTCAGGTCGGGATTGCACCCAGGAACCAAAACGATGGCCATGGTGAAGGCCTTTTCTTATGGCAGCGGAAGCTATGAAATTGCAAGCGTATTGCAATTTCACCGGGTCGATTATCTGGCTGTAGCGTATGCCGACGAAGGGGTGGAGTTGCGTAGAGCCGGCATCCATTTACCGATTATGGTGATGAGCCCTGAAGAACAGAGTCTCGACACGCTGTTGAAATACAACCTTGAACCTGAAATTTATAACCTGCACATATTAAATCTGCTTGAAGAAGCCATTTTACGTAATCAAACCACCATTCAGCAGGAGGTGAGCATCCATATCAAACTTGATACAGGCATGCATCGCCTCGGATTTGCGGAAGAAGAGCTTGAACCCCTGATCAGTCGTTTGCAGTTGAACCCCAACCTTCATGTTCAATCAGTATTTTCCCACCTTGCAGCCAGCGAGGATCCGGATGAAGATATTTTTACAAACAGGCAGATCGAACTTTTTACGGAAATGAGCAACAGGATAACCCGTGTATTGGATTATTCCGTATTGCTTCATATTCTGAATTCAGCCGGTATCAGCAGGTTTCCCGGGGCACAGTTCAACATGGTGCGGCTTGGCATCGGCCTGTATGGTGTTGGCAGCAGCGCTGAAGAACAATCAAAACTCAGGAATGTAAGCACATTGAAATCTGTGATCACGCAGATCAAACATATCCCGGCTGGTGAAACCATTGGATATAACCGCAAGGGCAAAACCGGGAAGGATACCCTCATTGCCATTGTTCCGGTTGGTTATGCCGATGGTGTAAGCCGCAGGCTGGGCAATGGCCGCGGAAACCTTTATATCGGAGGAAAACCTGCACCAATTATAGGGAATATCTGTATGGATTTGATGATGATCGATGTGACGGAACTTCAACTGCATGACAATCATTCTTCCTCGGTGGATAAACAAACGATCGCGGGTATTTCCGAAGGCACTGAAGTTGTAATCTTTGGCGATTTTCATCCTGTTTCTGAACTGGCAAAAGAAATCGGAACGATTCCGTATGAAGTGCTTACCGGCATTTCGCGAAGGGTAAAGCGTATCTATTATTACGAATGACCTGTGCTTTGATAATTTCGCTTATTTTTGCCTTTTGAACAGGTTTTATGAAATCCCGAAAACTAAGTATTCTAATTCCCGCATTCAACGAAGCTGCGACCATTCATCTCATCCTGGATAAGGTTGTTAACGTTAACCTGATCGGTGCAGTGACGAAAGAGATCATTATTGTGAACGATTTCAGTAGCGACGACACCATTTCTGTGGTCGAAAAATATATCGCTTCCCATCCTGAGAGTGATATCAGGTTATTCAACCAAAAGATGAATCTCGGCAAAGGCGCAGCCTTGCATCGTGGAATTGCGGAGGCAACAGGCGATTTCATTATCATTCAGGATGCCGACCTTGAATATGATCCTTCAGAATACAACGTGTTGCTGAAACCTGTCCTCGACGGTTTCGCCGATGTGGTTTATGGATCCCGTTTCATGGGTGGCCGGCCGCACAGGATCCTGTTCTTCTGGCACTCTATCGGCAACAAGCTGCTCACCTTTGTCTCCAATATGTTCACCAATCTGAACCTTACGGATATGGAGACCTGTTATAAACTTTTCCGTGCTGAAATCCTGCAGAGCATCCATTTTAAGGAAAAGCGGTTCGGATTTGAACCAGAGGTGACTTCCAAGATTGTTCGCTTCCCCAGAATCAGGATTTACGAAGTAGGGATATCGTATTATGGCCGAACTTATGAAGAAGGGAAAAAAATCGGTCTGAGGGATGCCTTTCGTGCGGTGTGGTGTATGGTTAAATACAACATTTTCGACAGAAAATATCTGAAAAGCGCAGATTGACATTTACTCATGGCAATGATACTACTTTTCCTGGTGAACCCATCTTTGGAATGTTCACCGGAGGACGTTTTATCTGGATGACATCCGCATCAGATTTGAATAATAATTGTATTTATCTTTGAGAGGTTTAAAATTCATGTCTCCACTTGAAGGATCAGAACAGCCATAGCCCTTTACAAATTTTCCTCTCTATGGCCATCGCTATGGCATTACTGGGAATTTTTGCGGGTTGGAATTTCTATGTTCATGAGCAATCGATCAAGATAATTTCGGATCAGGGCTATAAGCCGGAACGTGAGCAAATGCCTGATACTTCCCTATGTACCTCCACCCGAATGGCATACCACGATTTTGAATCGGGCGATGCAGGCGATTCTGCTTCGCATCTTACGGCAAAAGGTCATGGAGGTAAACAATCTCTGATATTAAGTTCAAGGGTTCCGTTTTCCCCCGGGCTATGGATCAGGTTCAAAGATATCAATCCTTGCGATTCTTCATGGATCCGTGTTTCAGGATATGTGTGGTTTTCCTGTCCCGTTTCTGAAGCAAAATGCAGCCTGGTGGCGACCTGCAATCACAACGGTATCAATTATAAATATATGTTCATCGCCATTGAAAAGGAGGCTGTTACACCGAATCAATGGAACAGGATTAGTATTGATTATCAGATTCCTCCGGCATCTGATTGTGAGGATGTATTGCAGGCTTATTTCTGGTACCGGGGAAGTGGGGAGATGCTGGTGGATGATATTGATGTTGAGTTTTACGGGGAGTTTCAAAAAAACAAGAACCACTAAGGCACTAAGGACACTAAGAAGCACTAAGGATAAAATGGAAATTCGGGGAAGTTGGAGATTTAAGAAATCACAGGTAACGGAAGAGTTTGCAAACTTACCCAAATCTTAGTGTACCTAAGTGTTCTAAGTGCTTTAGTGGTATAAAAAAACCACTGAGGCACTAAGGACACTTAGAACCACTGAGGATAAAATGGATATAGGGGATAGCAAAATATTTAAAATGCACTAAAGCCATTAAATATAGAGACACATAAACCACTGACATGACACAAAAATATGTGAATGAGATTGCCTATAAGATTGTAGGCTGCGCCATCGAAGTTCATAAAACCATCGGTCCTGGTCTATTGGAATCAGTTTATCAAGCATGTCTGATAGAGGAGTTGCTTTTGGCAGGACTTGAGGCCAAGTCGCAGGTTTATGTTCCAATTCTCTATAAAGGGAAAGACTTGGGTGGGTTGCTGAAACTTGATTTGCTTGTTGAAAATCTGATAGTCGTTGAATTAAAAGCTGTCGATGTAATGATTCCTCTGTATAAGGCACAGCTATTATCATATTTGAAATTGGCAGTAAAACCTAAAGGTTTATTAATTAACTTTCATTGCGAAAACATTGTTAATTCAATGATTCCCATGGTAACGGAAGAGTTTGCAAACTTACCCAAATCTTAGTGTGCCTAAGTGTTCTCAGTGCCTTAGTGGTATAAAAAAACCACTGAGGCACTAAGTGCACTTAGAAGCACTAAGGATAGAATGGAGATTCGGG